>CAYLNP010000108.1:0-8147 GCA_964384925.1 uncultured Woeseiaceae bacterium | reverse complement strand
TCTGGGTGTCGACAACACAGCCTCTCGGCCGTCGCGCAGCGTCGAACTCGTCCTGGTTGGTCGAGTACATCCCTTCGAATCCACAGCCCTGTGCTCCTTCCGGGATTGGCGAGCCAGGGAAATTACTGATCGGAGTTCGGTAGTACATGCCGTGACCTTGCGTTCCTTGCTGCACAAACCCTCCCGCAACAGGCAGTGGGTTCACGTGGTCGCCCATACCCATATTCCCGAGTTGCGATTCCAGATCGAGATCCGTCGGCGACCACGTGGGTGTCCCGTGGATGACGATACCCGTCTGGCGATAGTCAGTCCCCTTGAGATAGACGACGACGCCCACGTGACCGGCACGGGTGAAGTCGTTTTCCACCGGCGCCCAAAAATAATCACCGCTGGTGATCTTGCCGAATGAAAGGTTCTCAAAAACGCCGGGTGCCTCCAGGCGAATGCTCTGCAAGCGGTCGAAGACGTCGTCCATATAGACGTCGCATTGTTGATTGAGAAGTTCCGGTTGCGTTTCATAGTCGAAATAGGGTCGCAGTGCGTCCATCGCCTGACGGGTATCGGCGATCGTGCCTGAGCGCAGGTTCAGTTGGACGGTGGTGGAATCCTCGTTGTTGGACAGGTCTATATCGTCGGCGACGATCGCTTCGATCACCACCGGATCTTCGAGGTCTGACGCGTTGACGATGCGCGCTACGACATCGATGAATTCGACATCCCTGCCAGTAGGGTCGTCTGCCCCCGCAAGAAACAAACCGCTGCATCGCACGGTACCGCCGACGAACGGCAATTCGGCTCCGGTACAGCTCGTGTTCGAGCCTCCCGGGAAACGGACATCCTGGAAATGGACTTCTTTAGGAAGGACGAAGGTAACCTCGACGTTCTCGGCGTCTGCTCCTCCGAGGTTGGTCAGGGTCGCGGTGTAGGTGGCGATCAGGTTGTCATCGCTGCCCTCGAGTGAGGAGGTGGCCATCACGCTGACGTCGATGGTCTCTTCACGCAGATCACCGTCGATCGGTACGTAGACCTCGGCGGAGCGCGCGTAGCCGCGTCGCTCGTCGCCGTTCTCGGACTGTTCGATACCAACACGGAACTTCACCCAGGTCGGGCCGTACAGGCCGTCGGGGCGAGGGCCGTTGAAGACCACGGGACAGTCGAGCTTGGTCGGGCCGATGTCGCTCCATCGCGCCCCGGGGACGTTGGCGGGGCCACCGTACACATAGGTGCCGAAGGCGCCTCTGGCGCCGCATGCCGTCGAGCCGACTTCTCCCCCAATGGAAAACAGCGGATTCGGCAGGTTCTGAGGCTCCTTGTACAGGGCCTGCGCGCAGGGCAGCTCGCGAAACACGTTGTCGTTCTGCAGATCGATGAACCCGCAGGTGATAGCCCGTGGAACGGTCACCGCGGAATAGCACGGCGAGGGCGACCACGGATACGGGGGATAGCCGTTGTGAGAAACGCATACCCCATGGGTCGGATCGGTCCTGACCGTGGCTATGCCGCCCGCCGAAAGCCTTCCTAGGGCTTCACCCGCGACGTCCTCACTGGTGGCCGGACACGCCCCTTCTCGCACGCCGCCTTCCTCGATACACGGCGGCAAGGGTAGATCCGGCGGCGGCGCCGCTGCAGCCTCCGACGCCAGGAAGGCCGTGCATAGCAGTAATGAAGTCCATGAAGCGCGCTCAATAGTCGTGACAAACATCTGCGGGTTCCCTGTATCGACGCCGGATTATGTAATGAGCTCACCAGCCCGTGCCCTTCGCGGGCCGGTTTTGGTGTGACTAAGGAGTAAAGGCGTGAAGACTGGGAAAAAGGGGACACGCAGACGTCAACTGCAGCCGTTCACGACCCCTTCGATCCTGCCGAGCTCGGCACGGTCGAACTCGGAGATGCCCCAGCGAGCATCGATCTGTCGCCAGACATCCAGGCTGCGACGGCGCCAGTCACAGGCCTCTGTGACGCGGTCACCGATCTCCAGGATGTCCGCGGTAGTGTCATAGCTCAGCGCAACTTCGCGCAGCGCGATCGGGATGTCCGGGTCGTTGGCAGCCTGCTGCTCGAACCAGCGATTGCCGTCGCTCACCAGCTCCATGGCCTCATCGACACGACCGACCTGGCTCAGCGCCTTCGCTTTGGTGGCGCTGAAGATGCGCAGTCGGCGCGTGGCATTCGCATCGTCGGGATCGCGTGTGACCTGGGGCTCCAGGAGCTTCAGAGCAGTGTCGTAGCTTTCGAGCGCCTCCGACCACGCTTCGTTCGTGTACTGCAGATTCCCCAGCGACCAGTACGCGATCATCAGGGCGTCGTTGACGCTGCGCTGCTCATCCGAGACGCTCTTAAGCTGGGTGTACCAGCGCAACGCTTCCTGAAAATCGCTTTCCGCCGGCCCGTTCTCGTCCGCGAAATACTTCGATTCGCCACGCAGAAAAAGTACGTCCGCATGGATGCGCATCAGATCGTGGTGATCCGGCTGGGCAGCGCGCAGCGCCTCGATTTCCGACAGCGTCAGGCTCAGCAGCCGGACCGCCTGTTCGAGGTCGGCCTGCCACTTGTAGGAGTCGGCCAGAATACGCTGTGCGCGCAGCCGTCTGGTCTCCAGATCGAGACTGTCGGGCGACAGCTGCCTGGCACGCGCGTAAGCATCCAAGGCGCCCTGTATCCGCTCGCGCGCCACCTCCGGACGATTCAAGGTGTAGAGCGTCTCGTCGGCCTGGGCGGATAAAAGGTCACCGAGGAGCCCGTGGGCCAGCTCCGAGGGGGTAGCTTCGGCTATCAGGCCCTCGAGCAGCGCCTGTGCCTTGTCGGCCGCCACCTGCGCCCTGGCGCGATCCTCGTTGTCCGAGACTGCCTGGCGATTGAAGATCTCGTAGAGACGCACATAGCCCTGGGCTGCGTCGAGCTTCACGTCCGCCGGCGCATTGGCAGACTGGGACAAAGCCTCCAGGTACTCCTGCACGTCCGCCACCAGCGTCTGCCTGGCAGTGGTCGAGCCCGGGATCCTGTCGATCGCGTCGTAGACGTCGAACATCATCGAACGCGCCAGTGTGCGCAACTGATCGAAGCGAAGGTCCGCCTCGGCACGAGCCCGCTCGGCTTCGACATAGAGCGTGGAAGTTGCCACCAGACCCGCGACGAGTGCAGCGACGGCGACCGCCCCGGCAACCATGCCGGCTCGATGGCGTGACACGAACTTGCGGCTCAGATACAGCCAGTCGTCTCCCGACGCCAGCACTGGCTTGTTATCAAGCAAGCGCTGCAGGTCGTCTGCCATATGCGCCGCCGATACGTAGCGGCGAGCAGAATCGCGATGCATGGCCTTCATGACGATTCGATCCAGATCGCCGCGCAGCTGAACCGGGCTGAAGTTCGGCACCACAGGCTGTACGGTCGCCGGGCGTCTTTGCGCGTCGGTCGCCTGGCTGGGTGGAAGCTCCCCCGTCCTGGTCAGCAGGCGATGTGCCTCGGGCAGCGAGCGACCGGTGAGCTGGTATGGCCGGTTGCCGGTCAGCGTCTCGTACATCAGCACGCCCAGCGCATAGATATCACTGGCAGGCGTGGCCTGCTCGCCGGCGAGCTGTTCGGGACTCGCGTAGTCGGGGGTGATGGGCGTGAGACCGGCCAATGTGAGCGCGGACTGGATCGGGTCAAGGGTGGCGCTGTCCGGGCCCTTGTAGAGTTTGGCGATACCGAAATCCAGCAGCTTCACCTGCTGGTCTTCGGTGACAAGGACGTTGCCAGGCTTGATATCCCGGTGAACGATCAGCCGCCCATGGGCGTAGTGAACCGCGTTGGCGACCTGGATGAAAAGACGCAACACATCGTGCAGTCCGATCCCTGCGTGGGTGGCAAACTCGTTGATCGGAATGCCTTGGACGTACTCCATGACCAGGTAGGGCTGGCCGGCCTCGTCTCCCCCATCCAGCAGTTGGGCGATGTTCGGATGCTTCAGGCCAGCGAGTATCTGTCGTTCCACGGCGAACTGCTCAGTGGCGGCGCTGTGGCCTGGGCGCACAAATTTCACCGCGACTTCACGGTCGTATAGGCCGTCATCGCGCTTCGCGAGATACACGGACCCCATGCCGCCCTCACCGAGGCGGCTGAGCAGACGGTACGATCCGACCACTTCCGGAAAAACCGGCCGGGAGAGCCCGTCGGCAAGCCGTCGACCGAAACTGGTGGTTTCTTCACGATCCCGCGCGAGCAGCGCCATCACGCGCTGCCTGAGCTGCTCGTCGCCCTGGCAGTGCTCGTCAAGCGCTGCCGGCTGGGCATCGCCCGGAAGCTCCATGACTTCTTCCATGACATGCAGCGCGCGGCGTTCCAGACCGCTGTCGCGCTTCATGGCGCGACCTGCTCCAGCTCATCGCGCAACCAGGCGCGAGCAGATCGCCAGTTGCGTTTCACCGTGCGTGTGGAGACACCGAGCACCTCGGCGATCTGCTCATGGGTCATGCCGGCAAAAAAGCGCATCTCGACGAGTCGTGCATGCTGCGGCGATACCTGCGAAAGGCGCTCCAGCGCATCATTGAGCACTTCGAACTCGAGGGACTGCATTTCGGGCTCACCTTCGGCGATCAGCAGGCTGATGCACGATGCATCGCGTTTGGAGCTGCGCATGCGCCGCGCATGGTCGATCAAGGTCTGCCGCATGACCGTCGCCGAGAGCGCGAGAAAGTGCGCGCGCCCCTGCCAGTCGACATCCTCGATGCGAAACAGCCGGATCGCGCTTTCGTTCACAAGCTCCGTGGGCTGCAGCTCTAACGCGACGTTGTCATCGCGCAGCAGGCGCCGCGCAGTACTGCGCAGGTCGTCATAGAGTCGCTCAAACAGCAGATCGCGCGCCGCTGTCTCTCCAGATCGCCATCGTTCGAGCAGCTGGGTCGCGCTGGCTGACTGCAGTGACATCGGGATTGCGTCCCCACGCGAGTTCACAGACTTGTGAGGCGCTGAATCATACGGTACAGATATTGCGGTTCCAGTTCGCCCGGCGGGTCTGTACCGAAAGTATCCGTGAGCCGCTCGCGGATCTGTTGAGCCGGGGTGCCCGACATCGCGTCGAGGTAGAGCGCCAGGAGCGCCTCCGCCTCCGGGCCCCATGACCGCGGGTCAGACCCCGGAGTCATGTCGCGAATGCGCGGCAGCTCTGCACGCGCGGCCTCGACCTGCTGCCGGCCGGCGAGCAGCAGGATCTCCGCCAGGGCGTACTCGCGTCCGGGAGCGACGCCACCACCGAACGCAAGTTGCAGCTCACGGCCTCTGGCGAGCGCTGCTTCAGCTTCATCGAAGCGGCCCGCATCGATTAGTGCCCGTGCCAGCAGATACCAGCCGCGCGCAGTGATTGCGCTCTCGCCTGACGCCTCGACATCCTCGGTGACGATCAGGCGGGCCAGGGACTCGGCCTCCTCGCGACGATCCAGCGCCAGCAACAGGACCTCGGCGAGTCGAGCGCGTGCGATGTCGCGGCCCGCAGCGAACCCCGGGTTGCGTTCGTAGACCTGCAGTATCTCGCGAAGCACCTGTGCGGTACCGGCACGATCGCGCCGCAGGGCACTGATCTGCATCAGCCCCGCAAGGTTTTCGATTTCCTGGGAGGGGGTGCGGCTCTGCACGCCGAACTCCTCGGCTCTGAGCGCGTAGAGCGACTCCAGCCTCTCGATGTCCTCCTCGCTCGCCGTGATGGCCGCGATGCGCATGGCGACGTTGAAGCGATCCACCGCAGAGCGGCGAAGTTCGCCCGGCGCCTCCATCACCGTAAAGATCTGGCGCAGCAGCGGCAGTGCTTCGTCGCGACGCCCGGCGTCGAACAGGGTCATCGCGTGGAGTTCCCGCCCTGCTTCCTGCAGCACCTGGGGGCCGTAACCTTCGTCGAGCCAGCTGGCGAACACCTCATCTGCGGCGCCATAGTCGCGCCGGAAATAAAAGCCGCGTCCGAGCGCGAAGCTCAGGGCCGCTGCGGCTTCCTCCGCGTTCGACCAGTCGGCGTGCATCGTGCGCCAGCGCTCCATCAGGCGCGCGGTCAGTTCACGTCCGCCGTCCTCGCCGCCGAACAGTTCGTTCAGCAGATCCACGTAGGCGCGCTGGCCCAGCAGGTTGGCGTTGGCGAATTCGTACTGTCGTTCGGCCTGGGCCAGTGCCACGTTCGCCCGCTCGGCCTCGGCGAGGGCGAAGGCGGCCTCGCGCTCGGCGCGGCGGGCGAACGTGGTGGTGGCGACGAGGCCGACACTGATGGCCAGCACGACCCCCGACACCAGCGCGCTCTGCAGCGGGTAGCGGCGCAGGAACTTGCCGGCTTTGTACAGGCTCTCGCCCTGGCGCGCGGCGATGGGACGGTGGCTGCGCAGGGCAACGAGGTCGTCGGCCAGCGCAGCTACGGTTGCGTAGCGGTGCGCCGGATCGAACGCCGTCGCCCGGCGAAGGATGGCGAGCATGTCAGGATCGTCGCTCACCGCTGGATCCAGCTCGACCGACCCGTCGGCCTGGCGCAAGGGTGGATGTCCCGCGAGCAGTTCGTGCAGCAGCGCGCCAAGCGCGAAGATGTCGGTGGCCACGCCCAGCGTCTGCCCGAACAGCTGCTCGGGGGCGGCGTAGGCGAGTGTCATCGCCCGAGGGGCATCGGGGTTTTCCTCCTCGAGCACCGCAGCGATGCCGAAGTCGAGCAGCCGCAGCTGGCCGTCGCGGTCCACCAGCACGTTGGCGGGCTTGATGTCCTGATGCAGGATCAGCCTGCCGTGCGCGTGCGCAACGGCCGCGCACAGCGCATCGAATAGCGACAGCATGGCGGGCAAGGCGCTTGCGTGCTCGCGCACGTGCGTGTCGATGGGCAGGCCTTCGATGAACTCCATCACGAGATAGGGTCGCCCATCGGTGGCGGTACCGCCGTCGATGATTCGCGCGATCCCCGGGTGGTCCATCTGCGCCAGCCGGCGGCGCTCGCGTTCGAAACGCTGCACCGCCTGGGGGTCTGCCAGACGCAGAAGTTTCAGCGCGACCGTCTGCTCATAAAGGCCGTCGCTGCGCTCGGCGCGATAGACCTCGCCCATGCCCCCATACCCGATGAGCTCGACGAGGCGCCACACGCCGAGCATGGTGCCGGCTGTCAGGGACTCGCCGGCCGAAGCCCCCGGCCCGGTCACGGAGGTGGCCATGAAGCCGCCACGCCGTGGCCGCGCGCCGGGCAGGTGCCGGCGCAGCTCGCGGCTCAGCGCGGGCGCCTCTTCGGCGAGCCCGGCGAGGTAGCGCTCGATCGCCTGCGCATCCAGCCCGCGGGTGTGTTCCACTTCGCGCGCCAGGCGCTGCCAGTCGACGGCCGGATGATTGCTCACGCCTTGCTTGCCCCGCGTCACTTCCTCCAGCGCGGATCATACTGAAGCGGCGCGCCGAGTCGAAGGCGCCTAGAACGTGGCCGTGGCCCTCAGCCAGGCGCGGCTGCGATCGCGGTACTGGCCGAACAGGCCGTCGCGCTCGCCGAACATCAGATCCAGGCCGCCACCTAGGCGCCACGCGTCGCGACCCACCCACTCCAGCGCCCAGCGCAGCACGCCGTCGTCGCCGTCCGCCGAGCCGATCAGCTCGCCGCGGGTGCGCCAGCTGTCATTGGCGAAGCCGCGCTGCAGCCGCAGCGTCAGCAGCCAGTCGGTGCGCGGCCGCGTCAGCGGCGCGTCGCCGCCGTCAACATAATCCATACCGAACTGGGCGTTCACGAACAGCCCGCCCGGCGCGCTCCAGTCAAGCCCCACGCCCGTCAGAACACGGGGTCTGCGCTCGATTGCCGGTACACCGGCATCGAGCACATTCACCGGCTGGTCGGGCACCAGCGCAGCCTCGACGCGCCATACGCGTGCGCCGGCCGAGCGCTCCCAGGTGGTGCCGAGCAGCGTGCGTCGCGGGAACGCCAGCACGATGGCACTCGTGGGCGTTGCAGACACGCGCAGCAGGGGATCGGTCTCCGGGCCACTGATCGCCAGCACGCTCCATTCATGGCCCGCGCCGCGATGCACCAGCCGCAGGCCGCCGGTTGCATCACCGAAGTACTCGCCGCGGCTGCTGATCTGCAAAGGCGGCGCTGCGGCGTGCGCCGGCAGGCCACCGCGGCTGCGCGGCGCCAGCGCTGCGAAGGCGGTGCCAGGCACGGCCTGCTGCGAGACGGT
>CAYLNP010000107.1:0-8317 GCA_964384925.1 uncultured Woeseiaceae bacterium | reverse complement strand
TCGAAAAAAAGCACCCGCCCGAGGGCCCCGGCTTGCCGGGCCCTGATGACGGAGAGCCGAGCGTGTTCGAAATCAAGATGTTTGCCATGTTGCCGCGGCGTCGTGACCTGTCCCCGCAGGCTTTCCATGATCACTGGCGCCACCCTCACGGTACCTTCGGCCGCACTATCTCCACCGTGCGGCGATATGTGCAGAGCCATCAGATACACACCGATCTGCTCGGCGAAGCTCAATCTGTGCATGAGGGTATCGTGGAGGTCTGGTTCGACAACGTCGCCGACGCCCAGGCCCTGCCGGACCACCCGGTCTATCGTCGCTATCTGGTGCCCGACGAGCCGCTGTTCATCGACATGGATGGGCTTCGATATGTTTTCACACGTGAGACGGTTCTGACCTCCGGAAAAGATCCCGGCAGTGTCACTCAGGAGGGTGACCTTGAGTGGGATCCAAACTGGTGTCCGACGACGATCAAGATCATCCAGTTTTGTCATGAACTCGATGCCGCGGCGGACGAGGTCACGGAACTGGCGCCACGGCTCGGTGCTCTGCGGCATGTTCGCTGCACTCCGGCATTCGAGATCCATCCTGAGGGTGCGTGCGTCGCGATGATCGACGAGTTCTGGTGGCCGACGGTCACAGCTTTCGACTCGGCCGCGCGAGCCGACAGGGAGGCATGGCAGCGCCTGGTGGGTCGAGCCAATACATCGACGGTCCTGGTGCGGGCGGAGCGGTTCCTCTAAACGAGACGGAGCGGAATCAGGGCCGACTTCCGGTAGGATGGCGCGCACAACACGACGCCTGCATGTCCCATCTATCCTCCGGTTCCCGACTGCTTGGCGGGCGCTCCAGCGAGACGGTCGTGACCTATTTCGTCTTCAAGATCATTCACATCCTCGGTGTGATCATCCTGGTTGGTAATGTGACCGTCACCTTCATCTGGAAGGTCTACGCCGACCGCACTCGCGACCCGAGCGTAGTGGCCTTCGCGCAGCGGCTAGTCACCTGGACCGACTGCGCCTTCACAGCCGGCGGCGCCCTGCTGATCATCGTTGGCGGCTACGGCATGATAGTGGTGGCCGACCTCGATCCCATCGGTGTCGGTTGGCTGTTCTGGAGCCAGGTCTGGTTTTACGGTATCGGCCTCGTGTGGCTGTTCGTCCTGATTCCGCTCCAGATCCAGCAGGCCCGCCTGGTGCGCCAATTCGCTGGCACCGGCACGATCCCGGAGTCTTACTGGCGCCTGTGCCGGTACTGGAACATCGTCGGTATCGCCTCGACAACGCCCGTCGTTTACGTACTGTATCTGATGATCGCGAGGCCCTGAGGGGCTCCGACGCCTGATCCGCGGCCGCCACCTGCGGGCTAGCGGATACGGCGTAGGCGCGAAAGCGAACCGTCGAGGTGCAGGACCGTCTGTGTCGGCACATGGAACCCGTCGCCCTGTTACTCCATGACTTGGTATACGACGCCGATCAACCCATGCGATACGTCTATTTCCCGGCGGACGCCATCATCTCCGTGCAACATGTGCTGAGCTGCGGTGCCTCGAGTTGGCCCATGGTGGTGGGTAATGAGGGACTGCTGGGCTTCAATGTGTGATTGTCGGGGTAGAGCACGCCGAGCAAGTCGTTGGTGCAGAGCGCCGGAGTGGCCTACCGCGTCCCGCGACGACTGGTGAGGGAAGAGTTCAATCGGCACGAAGAGTTTCTGAGGCTGATGCTGCGCTATACGCAGGTAGTCATTACGCAGATCGCGCAGAGCGCGGCGTCATTTCCCACGCGCGCGGTTTGATTGACGTGCGGGACCGGCACGGGCTCGAAGCGCTCAGTTGCGAGTGCTACAGAGTAGTCCGAAAGGAAACGGAACGCCTGCTCAATTATCTGCCGGACTGCGACCCGATAAACAACGTCGCAGCTGCTTCCACCGGGAGGTGGGACGGTTTGGCTCGTCGCGCGTAGGGCTGGGTGTCGGAAGTACAGCAGGCCGCCGCTCTGTTAGGCGGCGAACGGTAGGGCCGCATCCGGGCCAGTAAGCTCCGACTTGCTGAGTCTGGGTGCAACGACGTCAATGCCCGGGCCTCCGCTGACTCAAATGATATAAGGAGCAATCTCATGTTCAAGATTCTTGGAAGTACTATCGGCGTGATATTCCTTATCGGCTTGCTGGTGGTGATCTTCCTGCTGATGCTGATCTTCTGACCTGACGGCGAATGTAATTCATGCCGCCCTTGCGTGCCGTTCTCAGGCGCCCGGCGCGAGGTCCTGGTAGGCATGCCAGCTGGCATGACCAAGCAGAGGCAGGACGAGAATAAGTCCGACGAAAAATGTCAGCATGCCGACCAGCATGAACAGCGTCAGGATCGCCGCCCATAGCAGCATGGGACGGAAATTCAGAGCTACGCAGCGCACGCTGGCCTCGATGCCTTCGAGCACGCTGACGTCCCGATCCACCAGCATGGGAATTGCGATCACGCTGATGGCGAATGCGCCGAAACTGAGTACTGCGCCGATGGCGGTGCCCACAGCGATCATACCCAGTCCGTTCGGGGTCAACAGAAGCGCTGAGTAGAGTTCCTGCGGATTCGGTGTCTGCGTGCCGAAGAACAGGGCGAACAGGATGGCCGCCAGACGCAACCAGGCGATCATGAAAATCATCAGCGCCATGCCCATCAGCGCGAGCTGCATGGTGTTGATCCGCCAGGCGCCGAACGCATGCCCCAGGGTCGGCGTGTCACCAGTGGCAAGCCTGCGACTGATGTCGTAGGTGCCTACCGCCACCAGCGGTCCGGCAAACATGAATCCGGCGATCGCCGGCAGCAGCCAGTAAAACAGCCCGGCTGAGAACAGGCCGGCGGAGATGATGAAACTCAGCACGACCCACGTCGCCCCGTAGCCCAGGCTGACGGGAGCGGCCCTGCGCAGATCCTCGGCGCCGGCTGCAATCCAGCGCCAGGGCCGATCGCTGCCAATCTGACGAACAGGAATAGGGGCCACGGCTACGCCGTTGTCCGGTCGCGAGGTCTCGCTGGCAGTCATGAGGTCATCCCCGAGCGTGATTTGCCACCATATCGAGCACATTACGCCAGCGCACGGAGGATGCAAGTCGCGACAATCCCGTATCCGACCGGCGCCTTCTCGCTACAGCGGCCGATTCTGCCCGGCTGGAGGGCCGCGAGTGGCTGTCCTGGCGTGCCTGAGTTCCGCCCGGTGCCCCAAGGCTGGGCGAGTGATAGAATTGTTGCGTTTGAATGAAGACTGGGGGCAAGGCTTGGAACTCTGGACGCTACTCCAGCGAAGGGGCTTGACCGGTGTGCCTTTCACCGGTGAGTCGCCGCCGTCGGCATTGACGCCGGGGTTTGCTACCCGGGTCTCCGAGTGTCTGCGCGAGCTGCGCAGTGGCAAGGTGAGCACTTTGCTGGTCAGCGGGCTGCCGGAGGCCGGTCACAGGCGAGTGATTGCCGCATTGCTGGAGCGTTTTGGTCGTGACGGCGACATGGTCGCATGGTTCGACCAGTACCCGCAGAGCGCCGAGAAATTTCTGCAGTCCCTGTTGCAGAAGTGGGGCCTCGATGTCGAAGACAGCGCCGAAGATGAGTTGAAGGCGCTCGTGGAATTGTTTATCGGCCACCAGTCCGGCAAGGGACAGGTGGCCTACGTGTGTCTGCCCGCCGACGAAGTCCCAGGCGAGGCCGTCGAGGCCCTGGTCAGCTGGCTCGTGGGGCTTCGCTACAACGGTGAGTTCACCGTGCGGCTCGTGCTGCTGGGCCCGCCGGAGCGCACGATACCCGATTTTCTACGTGGCAGCAGCCCGGAAGCCGCTGCCGCGCGAGGGTTGGCACACCATCAGGCACCAGGCTTGGAGCCTGCTGAACTCGAACACTACGTGCATACCCGACTGAAGCTGGTGGGTGTGGGTAAGCCAGCCGACGTCATTCCCGTGGAGTTGTGCCGACTCGCCGGTGCGTATGCCGATGGGGAGATACCGGTGCTCAACCGGTTGATGCTCACGGTGCTTGAACGTGCGGCCGGCGAGGGTGACGGCGCGCTTGTCGTACGCCAGTCGCATATCGAAACGGCAGCCGCAGCACTCGGACTGGAACTTGAATCCGAGACCCTGAGCGCCGATGGCGGCTCGATGCAGGATCAGCTCGAACAGGATCAGGCCGTGCTGGTATTCTCGGCGGGTGGTGCGGTCACCCACCAGGTGGAATTGACCCGCCAGCGCATGGTGATGGGCCGTGACGGTGATTGCGACATCCCACTGGACAGCCGCTTCATCAGCCGCTTCCAGTGCCTGTTTATGGGGACACCCCGGGGCTGGTATGTGCTCGACCTGGCGAGCACCAACGGCACCTTCGTCAATGCCCGGCGCATACGCGAACACCTGCTGCGCAATGGCGACGTGATCGCCATCGGCCGACACCAGGTACGCTTTGTGCAAGGTGGCGATGATCCTGAACACGACGAGGCATCGGAATACCTCAGCACGGAGATGCTGGTGTCGCGAAACGCGTTGCGTGCTGTGACGCTGGATGACAGCGGATCGCTCAGTCGTCGTGGCGGTGCGCCGCTCTGAAGCTGGCGGGGCTTTCGCTCAAGGGCGGTACGGGCGTTTTTAGTAGCCGGGTTGCAGCTCGGATCTCGATGGATATTCGCTGTTGGCTTCCCCGGCACGCATATCCTCGCCCATGCCACCGGTCTCGCTGAGTTGGCTCGACCGCCTGGCAATCGGACTCCCGGCCAGCACCCGGTCCTCGAGACCCAGCAGAATCGGTGCCGCGCTGCGCCGGTAGATATTGACCTTGGCATTGAAAACGTGACGAGACAGGCCGTGCTTGTCCGCGATGGTCAAGCGACGAATGCTGTACTCGCCCATCAACGTACGTTCACCGGTGAGGTAGCACTTGATCGCCTCGATGCGCTCACCGGCCAGTTCCAGCCCATTGAGCCGGGCAAGGTTCTCCTGGGCCAGGCGCATGAAGCACACGGCATCGAGTTCGTCGCCGTGCTGCGCGCAGAGTTTCGGGTCTTCGAGGCGGGCGTGAAACTCCCCGACCATGATCTGTCCGGGCAACGCGCGGTCGATCATTCTGGCCAGTTCGATCGTGACGTCCCCGACGATGTAGTTGTAGAGACTCGGGTTCAGCCCCTCAGCCTGGTGGAATTCATAACAGTCGCCGATGTGAAATCCGGCGCGCAGCAGGGGCACGGCATTGGAGCGCGCCTTGCTGCGTGCAATCGCATTGTCGGCGAGCACCAGGTGCATGAAGTGGTAGAGGTTGGTGTTTGCCTCCAGCCCTTCGTCGCGATTCCAGATGTAGAAGCCGTCGCCCGTGCAGGAGCGGGTGAAATTGATGCCGATCTGGCGCTCGAGCATGCGGCTGTGTGCGGCGTTGATGGAGTAGGAGAGGCTGTTGAGCTGCGTCATCTGCTCGAAAGGCGACAGCAGACTGAAGCCGACAATATCGAACAGCGCCACGGCACGACAGGCGACGTAGCTGATGCTGTAGCGCTTGACCATGCGCTCGATGATGTTGCGTTCGCGGCTGCTGCCGGACAACGGCCGGGGCAGAGGCAGACGCTGGGGTGTGATGTCGAGCAGTCGCGCCACCTTTGCCTGGCGTTCGGCGGAAAGCTCGCGCCGGCCGGTAATCAGCGCCTGAAGAAAGCTCTGCGATACCGTCCCGCGCGGTGCATCGAGCTGGGCGACCGCTGCGCCGCCGGCCGGAGGCCCAGCTGCATGCGCCGCGTCGGCCGCAGCCGAGGCGGCAGCAAATTCTGCGACGGCGTAGTGGGGCACGATGAGCACGTCGATGGCCGAGCCGCTGAGCGACCAGTTCAGCACGACGTTGGCGCCCAGGCCCCAGGCGGTATGCAGCTGACGATCCAGCAGCAGCAGGTTGCTGCGTTCGGCCAGAGGCATGTCGTCGCTGAGCAGAGAAAACAGCTCGCCGGAGGCGCTGTGCCAAGCCTGGTTGGGTGCGCTTGCCCCCATGCTTTCGTACACGCTCATGGCATGTTCCTGACCCTGACGGCTCCCCTGACGCTGATCCGGAGCGAACAAAACCTGTGTCCGGCGCGGCGTTTTCTGTGAATACTACCACGCGATGATCACTTCCCCTGAAGGAAACACCGAGGCGGAACCCGGATGCCGACCATGCAGACGCTGAGTCTCGCGCAGATCGATGCCGCCCAGGAGCGAATTGCGCCATACATACGGTCCACCCCTGTCTGGCACTGGCAGGTGGAAGACGTCGCGAACTGGCCGGTGGACGCGCAAGTCTGGATCAAGCTCGAACTCTGGCAGCGTACCGGCACATTCAAGGCGCGCGGGGCGCTCAACACCGTGCTTTCCCTGCCGCCGCACTGCCTGGAGGCAGGGCTGGTCGCGGTCAGTGCCGGCAATCACGCGATCGCGACCGCCTACGCCGGACGTGTCGCCGGCACCCACACCAGACTGGTCATGCTGCGTCACGCGAATGCAGCGCGTCTTGCGGCGTGTCACGCGCTGGGGGCCCAGGTGGAGCTCGCCGAGGATGTGCATCAGGCGTTCAGCCGGGCAGACGAGATCGCCCGGGAAGAAGGCCGCAGCTTCGTGCATCCGTTCGAAGGACTGGAGATCGCGGCGGGCACGGCCACGCTGGGGCGCGAGTTCATGGCCCAGGTGCCGCAGCTCGATGCGCTCATCGTGCCCATCGGGGGTGGCGGGCTGTGCGCCGGCGTGGCCACGGCTGTGAAACTACTGGCACCGCGCTGCCAGGTGATCGGC
This sequence comes from uncultured Woeseiaceae bacterium, assembly GCA_964384925.1. Classification (GTDB taxonomy): domain Bacteria; phylum Pseudomonadota; class Gammaproteobacteria; order Steroidobacterales; family PWYM01; genus PWYM01. Next base: position 1,549 of record CAYLNP010000107.1, on the reverse strand, counting down.
GTCGAACCGGAGGGCGCCGACACGATGCACCGCAGCTTCGCCGCCGGCAGCGTGCAGTCCATCGATGCGGTGAATACCATCGCTGACAGTCTCGGCGCGCCGTTTTCGATGCCGGTGTCGTTCGCGCTGTGCCGCGAACATGTCGACCAACTCGTGCGGGTCACGGACGACCAGTTGCGCCACGCGATGCGCCTGATTTACCGCAGCCTGTCCCTGGTCGTGGAACCGGCCTGCGCTGCGTCCACCGCAGCGCTGCTCGGGCCACTGCATGGGGCTTTTGAAGGAAAGCGCGTCGGCCTTGTGTTCTGCGGCAGCAATATCGATCTGCCGGCCTACACGGCGCTGCTCGACGACACGCGCGCACAGTGATGAGCCCGTCGCCCGCCGCACTGACAGCACTGCGCCAGTTGCTTGGACCCGATGGCGCTACGGACGATCCCGATGTGCTCGCGCCGCACCTGCGCGAGTGGCGGGATCGCTTTCGCGGCAGCACCGCCCTGCTGATTCGACCCGCGAGTACCGACGAGTTGTCGCAGGTGATGAAGGTGTGCTTCGAGCACCGTATCGGCGTGGTCCCGCAGGGCGGCAACACCGGCTTGTGTGGCGGGGCGATTCCTGATGCCAGCGGCAGCCAGGTGCTGGTCTCGCTGGCGCGCATGCAGCGTGTTCTGGAGGTCGACCCCGTGGGCGGCACGCTGACAGCGGAGGCCGGCTGCGTACTCGCGACGCTGCAGCAGGCCGCGCATGATGCGGGCACGCGCTTCGCGCTGAGCCTTGCCGCGGAAGGCAGCGCGCAGATCGGCGGCTGCATCTCCACCAATGCCGGCGGAACCAACGTGCTGCGCTACGGAACCGCCCGTCAGCAGGTGCTGGGACTGGAGGTCGTTCTCCCGGACGGACGTATTCTCGATGTGCTGCGAAGCCTGCGCAAAGACACCGCCGGCTATGACGTAAAGCAATGGTTCATCGGTGCGGAGGGCACGCTGGGCATCATCACGAAGGCCTGTTGCCGACTGCACGCGCTGCCCGGGGAGACGCGAACGGTGATGGTGGCTATGCGGGATCCGGCCGCGGCGCTGCGCCTGCTGGCGCGTCTGCGCGCCCTGCTCGGAGAGTCCCTGAGCAGCTTCGAGCTGATACCCCGTCATGGTCTGGACCTGGTGCTTGCCTGGCGGGCTGATGCGCGTGATCCCTTCGGGCGCGCCTATCCCTGGTATGTGCTGCTCGAAGGCGATAGCCCGGCCGCCGACGACGAGCAGCTGTCGTCGGCGCTCGAGCGTGCCGCCGAGGAAGGACTGGTCGAAGCTGCGGTGGTGGCCGGCAGTCTTGGCCAGGCGCAAGCGCTCTGGCAGTTGCGTGATGGTCTGTCGGCGGCGCAGAAGCACGCCGGCCCCAGCATCAAGCACGACGTGGCGGTGCCGCTGGCGGCGCTGCACGAGTTCATCGAACGCGGCATCGCACTGGCCGCTCGGCTGGTGCCCGGCGGGCGGGTGCTGGCGTTCGGGCATGTGGGCGATGGCAACGTGCATTTCAATATCGGCTGTCCGCC
>CAYLNP010000106.1:0-8335 GCA_964384925.1 uncultured Woeseiaceae bacterium | reverse complement strand
CCGGACACCGGCGAGATCCGCAATTCGCCGTTTCTGCGCGGCATCGTTGCGCTGATCCTGGTGTTCTTCTTTGTTCCCGGCGTGATCTATGGCTGGCTGGTCGGCACGTTTCGCTCGGACCGCGACGTCATCAACGCCATGGCAGAGACCATGAGCACGCTGGGGCTGTACATCGTGCTGGTGTTCTTCGCCGCCCAGTTCGTGGCCTTTTTCGGCTGGACCAACCTGGGGGCGATCAGCGCCGTCACCGGCGCGGAGTTCCTGCAGCGCATCGGCCTGACCGGCCCGCTGGTGTTCGTGTTCTTCATTCTGATGTGCTGTGTGGTGAACCTGATGCTGGGGTCGGCTTCGGCGCAGTGGGCAGTGACCGCACCGATCTTCGTGCCGATGCTCATGCTGCTGGGCTACAGCCCGGAAGTGGTGCAGGCGGCCTACCGCATCGGCGATTCGACCACCAACATCATCACGCCGATGATGAGTTACTTCGGCCTGATCCTCGCGTTTGCGACGCGCTACATCAAGGACCTCGGGATTGGTACCCTGATCGCGACCATGCTGCCCTATTCGATCGCCTTTCTGATCGGCTGGGTGGTCCTGTTCTACCTGTGGGTGTTCGTGCTGGGTCTGCCGGTGGGACCGGCGGCGCCCACCTACTATGGCTGAGTGCCGCCGCCCGATGCCCTCAGGTATCGGTCACTTCTGCTGCCATTCGTTGCGCGCATCGCGGTAGTACCAACCCGCGCGGGCGCGTTCGATCCAACGTCTCGCAAAGGTCTCGCGGATCTGTGACTCCCACTGCGGATTACCGTTGGCCACGGCGATTTCGCGATACAGATTGTTGCGATCGGCGTTGTCCTCGGTCACCAGGCGGCGCAGCTGATTACGCTCGGCCAGCGGCACGAGGTTCTGGTCGCGCACCTCGATCAGACCATTGCCGGTCAGGCCGATGGCACCGGACGAGTAGTAGGACAGCAGCTGTTGATGGCGTGTGGCCATCGCGGCCTCGATGCTGCGGATCGCGGGACTGGAGATGTCGAGGTCGGCCGCCTGGGCATGCGCGGCCGGGATCAGCAGGTTGAGCAGCAGGCCGGCATGTCGTGCCGCCGGTTCAGCGCCCTTGTGCTCCTGCAGCTGTGTCTGCGGCTCGGCCTCCTGGCGCCTGCGCTCGCCCGGACCCCAGACCCCGTCGATGATCTGGTCGGCGGCCTGCTCTGCGGCGGCTGCCGGAAAATATACATTGATCGTCACGCAGGCCGTGGCCAATGCCGCCGTTCCTGCAATGCCCGCGAGCCACCCGGTCTTCATGTCGTCACTCCCTTCGGCCACGCCCGGCGAGATGCCGGGTGTCTGCGATCGTTATGCCTTCGGTCATTGTGCACCGTGCGGCGTCGGATCGATACGCATCCCGAGTGTCGGCTCCGGCGACTGAACCGCTGCTGAATCCCGGGCGACGCGCTGGGTCACTCCACCACTGCCTGATCGAGCTGATCGAGGCTCGCCAGCTGGCGCAGGAGCACCGGCCAGCTGACCCGCCGCGCGCTGCCGATCACGTTGATGCGTGGCAGACCACGTCCTCGCACGATGTAATAGCTGCCGTTGGCCGGCGCCACACCGGACATCTCGCAGACCTCGTTGCGCAGTGTGCAGCTGATGCCCAGACGGTCATAGTTGAAGTCTTCGAAGAAGCCCATGAAGCCGCCTGACAGGCCCGCACCGACGCCACCGCCGATGCTGGTCAGATTGTCCACCGCGCGCTGGCTGATACGCCGCGGGCCGCGATAGTCGGCGGGCGTGGCGAGGCGTGCCTCGAAGGCGCTCGGGTACCAGTCGAGCAGGCGCAGGCCGAGGATATCGCCGTCCAGTCGCCCGGTGATCTGGCCGAACTCGAAGGTGCCGGTCAGCTGCTCGAGATCCAGGTTGCGAAAGGTGATGTCGGCGGTCAGTCGCGGCAGCGGCGAGAGCAGCGCCTCGATGCGCAGCGCCTGAATGCGCAGCTCGCCGTCGAAGACCTCGATGGCCAGCTCCCCGCCACTGGCGAGCACACGATCCCGGTAGCTGGCGCCAGGCAGTACGCCGGCAAGTGACCCGCCCATGGCCGGCCAGCCAAGCGCCTCGGTCAGCAGGCGCAGGCTGACGGGTTCCAGGCGCGCATCGAAACTGAAGTCCGGCAGGCCTCGCCCCAGCCCGGTGGCTTCGATGTCACTCAAGATCAGTGCGCCATCGAGCAGCGCGAGACGCTGCTGGCCCGGGGCAGAAAGTCGCTGGCCCTCCAAAGTGAAACCCAGTTCCGTCGCGCCCAGCGCCAGCTTGAAGAGACGACCTTCGTCCCAGCGCAACCACGAAGTCGACACCGGTCCGTCACGCTGCCAGTCGAGGCGGGCATCCACGCCAGACAGCGAAAGGGCTTCATCGCGCGTGCTCAGCCCGACCGCGTCGAGGCTCAGTTCCAGCTGCATTGCGCGCCCGTCTTCGATGCGCGCAGCTGCACGCAGCTCGCCGGTGCTTTGCAGGTTGTCCAGCGGGCCGCCCAGCAGGAAGGGCTGGACATAGCGCTCGAAGGCCCCGGGCAGGCGGGCCTGAAGCTGCGTGATGGCAAGCCAGCCACTGCCGTCCGCCTCCATCGCGCCGCGGGCCCGCACCGCGAGGTCCTCACCGTCGTAGAGCGCGACGCGCGTCAGCGTCACGCGCGAGCCCTCCACAAGCAGGCCGGCATCGAGCTGAAGCTCTCCAGCCGAGAGATCGAGGAACACAGGCTCCAGATACACCTGACCGCGGTCGGCGCGGACCTTCAGATCGAGCGCCAGCGCACTGTCCGTAAAGCCCGTCGCCTGCCAGTCCAGTGCCAGACCGAAGGCCTCGCTGGCCGCTCGCCCATCAGCTGAGGAGGCGGTGACCTCGTCGAGGGTCAGCTGCCCCTCGGCGCCGAGTCGGCCCTGGGCACCCAGTCGCAGGCGCGCGGTGACGCCGGCGGTGCCCGAAAGGCCGGCCCCGGCCAGCATCGAGTCGACGTTCGGGCCGACAAGCGTTGCCAGTGTGGCAATGTCGTTCAGCGCAAGTCCGCTGGCCTCGAGCTGTGCCTGCAGCGTTCCAGGTACGTCGCGTGTGATCGTGCCGGCGAGCTGGCCGCCTGCGAAGGCAAGGCCAGTGAATTCCACCACCAGGCTGCCGTCGAAGCCGATCTCCATGGCCACAGACTCGGCGCCAAAGACCAGATCCCCGCGCGCCAGCGACGCGCGGCCGCCCTGGCAGGCAACGCTGCGCGTGGTTACGCGCAGGCCGGTGCAGTCAAGCCGCAGATCCTCGATCAGCCCAATGGGCGCAGGCAGCTCGGCGCGCGCGATGCGCAGCTGGGCTGGCTGGGCGCCCTGGGCATCCATCGCGAGCTCGACGTCGTACAGAATGATGCCGTGGCCACTGACATCGCCCAGCGCCAGCGTCAGCTCCGCGGCGGCGGCCGGGGCGATGGTCCCGAGCAGCGTCACCAGCAGTGTCGCCGCCCGCCCGCCAGGGGCGCCCGGTCTCGAGGCGGAGATCGCTATCATGGGACAATGATGCACCGATTGCGCAAATTAGCCCTGCTGCTGCTGGCCGCTACCCTGGTCAGCGGCTGTGTGGCGCGACTGGCCTACAACAATGCTGACAGCTTCGTGCTGCGATCGGTTCGCGACTACGTCACTCTGACGGATCCGCAGTCCACGCAGCTGCGCGCCACCGTGGATGATGCCCTGCAGTGGCTGGGGGTGTCGCGCAGTGCCGAGTATGCGGCGTTTCTGCGCGAGCTTGGTGAGGGGCTTGCGCAGCGCGACGCCCAGGCCTGGGACGCCTACCTGCTGCGTGCCCGTGGGTACCTGGAAGAATTTGCGGCCGCATCGGCCCCAGGCATGGCGGCCCTGCTGGACAGCCTCACGCCGGCCCAGCGCGAGTCCTTCTTCGCTGAACTGGAAGTCCGCAACGTAGAGATGCAGGAAGAGCGCGCTCAGATAACGGACGCGCGCGCCGAGCGCATCGATCGCCTGGAAGAGCAGTTTCGCAGCTGGCTGGGCCGGCTCTCACCGGAGCAGCAGGCGCTGATCCGGGAGCACGGTGCCGGTCTGGAAACGACCGGCGACATGTGGCTGACGCACCGGCGAGGCTGGCAGCAGGCGTTGCGCGACGCGCTTGAAGCACCCGCGGGAGAGGCGACCTGCGAGCGCGTCACCGCACTGATCATCGCACCCCAGCAACTCTGGAGCGATGATTACGCCGCGGTGATCGAGCGCAACGGTGAGCGCGCCCTCGCGCTGGTAGCAGCACTTTCGCCCACCTTGACTCCTGCGCAGGAGGAGCGTGCCCAGCGCCGCCTCGATCGCTACGCGCGTACGCTCGAGGGTATCGGTCGGCTCGCAGCGCGCGACTGGCAGCGCGGCTGCGAAGATGCCGCCTGCGTACACCCCGAACCGCTGAGCTGTCCGGCCTGACTGTGTGGTGGTCGATTGACGTGCGTGCCTGCGAGACGGCTACAATCGATCAACGGTGCTGACACCGCTGCAAGTCCGGATCCGACATGCCCAAGCACGCGCTCATCGTCGATGATTCGCCTTCGGCGAGGCTGGTGCTGGGACGCATGCTCACCCGACACCAGCTCGAGGTCGAAGCCGTGGCCTCGGCAGAGGAGGCGCTGGATTATCTGGAGCACGCCCGCCCGGACGTGATCTTCATGGATCACCAGATGCCCGGCATGGACGGGCTGCAGGCGCTCAGCGCGATCAAGAGCAACCCCGATACCGCGACCATTCCCGTGATGATGTACACCTCGCAGTCGGGCGAGGTGTATGTCGGCCAGGCGCGCGCGCTGGGCGCTCTCGGTGTCCTGCCCAAGCAGGTCCAGCCGGTGGAGGTCTCCGAGGTGCTGCGTTCGCTGCACCTGATCGATGATGAGCTCTCCGAAGCCGCGGCCGCAGCCGCGACGGCCGCGGAACTCGCAAGCCCCGCTCCCGCAGCCACCAGCGCCATGCGCGACCTGCTCACCGATCTGTTCGCTCAGCAACGCGAGCTTCTGCGCGCCGAACTTCGCGAGATCGCAATGCCCGAGGCCGCCGAACCCGCGGCTCCGGCCAACCCCTGGCAGTGGGTAGCGGTGCTGTTGGCCGCCGCGCTGCTGGGCACGCTTGTGCTGCTCGCGCAGTCGACCCAGGATGCCGCGCGGGGCCCGGGGGGCGAGTCTGCGCAGTCGGGCGCATCCGCCCCTGCCGAGGCGGCGGCGACGATGCCCACGGCGGCAGCGGTGCAGCCCGACACCCTGACCGAGTCGGGCGCGGGGGTCGGAGGGAACGACTGGCTGCCAGCGTTCGAATGGGCGCTGAACCAGAACCTGCGCCCGGGACCGGAGTCACCCCTGCTGGGCGACGACGCCGCCGCGCTGCTGCGCGAGCTGCTGGCGCTGCTCGACGCGCTGGATTATCGCGGCACCGTGTGGATCCAGACACACGTCGGGCGCTTCTGCCTGCAGCGTGATGATTTCGGCAACCTTCAGCCGGCAGCGCCGCAGCTGCCAATGGCGCAGTGTGAGGGGCTCGGGCTGAGTGAAAGCGATGCGCGCGTCGAAGGTCTGCGCCAGTCGCTGGCTTTCGCCAATGCCCGCGGTGCAGTAAACGCACAGTACGGGGAGCGCATTCGGGTGGAACTCATCACCGCGGGGAGCAGCGAGCCGTTGCTGGCCTATCCGCCAGTCGCCGACGAGCTGCCCGCAGGGGTCTGGAATGCCATCGCCGCGCGCAACCACCGCCTGGAGGTGCGCATGCAGGGGCAGGAGTCAGGTCAGTGAAACCCGACTGGCTGGCTGATTTCGAGATTCACGACGGGTTTCGTCCTGCCACGGGCCTGGGCAATCCTCATCTTCAGTCGCTTCTGGCGAGTCTGCGACTGCGCCGTCCGCTGGTGGCGCGTGCGGCCGCAGCGCTGCTGCGGGACAGTGAAGAGATTCTGCTCGACTGCGGGCAGGGCGTGCGCCTGATGGGGGAGTACACCCCGGCCACGGTTCAGCCTTCGCGCGGACTGGTCGTGCTGCTGCACGGCTGGGAAGGCAGTTCGGCCTCACTGTACATGCTCTCCTGCGGCGGGCGACTGCATGCGGAGGGCTACGACATTTTCCGACTGAATCTGCGTGACCACGGGCCCACGCATCACCTCAATCCGGAGATATTCCATTCCTGTCGGCTCGACGAGACCGTCGCCGCGGTGGCGGAGATCGCGCGCCGCTGGCCTACAGACCGCCTCCTGCTCGCAGGCTTTTCATTGGGGGGCAACTTCGCGCTGCGCATTGCCCGCCAGGCGCCTTCGGCGGGGATCGCGCTGGCGCGCGTCGTGGCGATCTGCCCGGTGCTCGATCCCATGCGCACCATGGCGCAGCTGGAGTCGGGATTCGTCGGCTACCGCATGTATTTCCTGCGCAAGTGGCGGCGAAGTCTGTTGCGCAAGCAGGCGTGTTTTCCGGAGCTCTACGATTTCGGCGATCTGAAGGCACTGCCCACGCTGAGCGCCACCACTGATTTCTTCGTGCGCGAATACACCGAGTTTCCGGACATGGACACCTATCTCAACGGCTACGCCATCACGGGCCAGGCGCTGGCCGGGCTGCAGGTGCCCTGCCACATCATCACCGCGGCAGACGACCCGGTGATTCCGGCGGCTGATCTTGCGCGCCTGGCGCGCAGCGACGCGCTGCAGCTGACGTTGACCCCCGGGGGAGGGCACTGCGGCTTCGTGCAGAACTGGCGCCTGGGCAGCTGGGTGGACGAGGCGATCGTCGCAGCACTCGACGAGCGCTGATGCGCGTCCCGTGCCGCGTGTCGAGCGTTCAGCGCTGACGCTTCTCCGCGAAGCGCACGGGTACGGCGCCAGGCGTGCCGACGTGCACCTCGCCCTGGATCACGGCCCCCTGCGCGATAGCGACCGACTCGCCTGCCAGCGTGCCTGTGATATGCGCGGTCCGGCCGATCTCGACGCGCCCCCGGGCGGCCACATCGCCATCCACGCGCCCGGCGATGATCACGTCGTCGGCCCGCAGGGTGCCCTGCCAATGACCGCCTTCGGCCAGTGTGAGGCTGCCCTCGAGGTCGCAATCGCCTTCGAAGCGTCCGCTCACCACGACATCGCCGCTGCCGCTCAGTCGCCCTTCGAATACGGCATCACCCGCAAGCACGGATACCGGTCCCTGCCGGGCATCTCCCAGTCGCCTGCGCTCGTTGGCCACGTGTCCTCCCGGTGCCGTGCAGTGAAAGCCAGGCTGCAGCCTAGCCCGCGGCGACACCGCGTGCCTGCGAGCCAGGTCTCAGTCGCGAAATCCGTGCTCGGAATAGCCGGCTGGCAGCGCGAAGATCGCCGGGTCCACCGACTCCTCGCGCACAGCGAGCAGCACCGTTTCGTAGTCTTCGCCGTCGCGGGTCTCGGTCGAGCGGATCGGCAACCCGCCAGTCTCGGTCATCGGCAGGATCGGGTTGGCCGGCAGGCCCATGGGTACGCTGTCCGCCAGCTGCCGCATGAGCTCTTCATAAATCGACGACATGGCGTTGATCATCGCCACCATCTCATCGCCACCCGGCACTGCATCGGCGGCCGCGATGCATGCGGTGCCCATCTGAGCGTCACCTTCATAAATATCGTGCCAACGGCAGCCGATGCCAGCCGCCTCGCCGCGACGGCTGGTCTCGCGCATCTCGCGGGCCGGCGGCGTCGCCCCGGCGGCACCCCCCATGTTCCCCATCATGCCACCCATCATCCGTTCGGCCATCTCGCGCTGCTCGGGTGGCAGCGCCTCGAGCTGGCGGCGCATTTCGGCCATCGCCGTATCGACCTGGCCGACAAGTTCACCGATGTTTTCGCGGTTCAGACTCACATAACTGCGGCTGCCATGATCGATGGTGTAGATGGTCTCGGTGGCGCGGTCGAAGATCATCTCCACGGCGCCGTCCTCGTCGACTGCGGCGAGGCGACCGCTGCCGACAATCATCTTGACGGGAAACACCTCCTCTCCGTCACGTTCTTCCATTTCCAGCACGATCTCGGCGCGTGCGGCGCTGCTCACGCACAGCGCCAGTGCCGCTACGGCGGCCAGCGCACGAATATTGGTCTGCATCTCAGGCGTCTCCCCTTTGAAATGGCGCCCAGCATACCAAACCTGCGCGGCCACATCGGTTCGGCATTGCCCGACGTAATGGGGGGCATGTACAACATCTTGGGAATTGCGCGATGCCGCCGCTGAAACCGGCCGAGCCCGTCAGGTTGCCGCCCCATCTGGCAGAGCGCACACGCGCGCTCAATGCATCGCCGCTGCGGGCGCAGGGCCGTCATGTGCTGT
>CAYLNP010000105.1:0-8416 GCA_964384925.1 uncultured Woeseiaceae bacterium | reverse complement strand
TATTCATGATCATGCGCTCGCCGCGGGTGGCAGGTTTCCGACCCTGCCGCACCATGTCCTTTGCTTCCTTGAGCGTTGTAGCCGCGCCCTCGAGCTGGCTGGATGTAATCGCCTCCTCCATCAACGAGCGGACAAGGAATCTGTTGCGTGTCTGGGGGTTGGTAACGGCCTCGGGGAGGGCTATCTGGCCACTTGCATCCCTGTCTATCTGGTGCAGCATCCTTTCCACCAAGGGCGGAGCGCTGTACGTGAACCGGGAGTTGTCCTCAGAGAGGAAAGGGAGCGGCCTTCCGGAGCTTAGCCGGCTGAGTTTTGTAGCCAGCCACCAGTCTTCGGCAGAGAATCCATGGGGTGGGGGTCTGCGACGCAGCTGATCCCAATGCAGGTACTGCCGCTCGGGCAGATGAGATAGGCCGGCATTGAGTACATCGGCCAGCCGTGAGCCAACGTTTCGCATTAACTCGTCGACCGGCGTAGGGCTATGGGGTATCCGCATCTTATGCAAATACTAATCTGGTAGAAATTAGTAGATGCCTAGTATAAGCGCAAAACTACTAATTACAACTCGATTAGTAGTAATTTAGTAATTCAAGGCGAGCCGTCAAAGGCGAACCGCAGTATTAGCGTTCCAGGTGACGAATCCGAGGAAACGCGGATCCGAGTTCGCCAGTCGAATCACATCATCCACCGTTGCCCGATCGGCCGTGCCCAGACCACCATCGCGAAGATAGGCCAGTAAGGGTCCGACCTGCTCGCGGGCGATCTCGAATTCGATCCGCTTGCGATTGTCGTGCCCGTAGTAGGCGGTCAGCCGGTTGACCAGTACCCGGTTGGACAACACGCCCAGATTGCCCGACTGCACCAGCTCGTCGAAGGTGTAATCGGTTCCGATCAGGATGAAGGTGGTGGTCAGGGCAGCGCAAAGGAACGAGCTCATCGCTCTTTTTCCATCGGGCCTTCCAGTATCCGCAGCAAGTCGCGGGCCTGCCCACGGAAGTACCGCAGGTTGTTCGAAATGTCGCGCCCGTAATAGATTTCCGCGTTGGCCGCCGAGGCGAAGGCCGGGTTTGCGCGCAGGCCTTCGAGCGCGGACAGGATGCGATCGGCCGTCGCATCGTCGGTGCGCTGCAGGTTCTCGATCGGAATCTCCCCCGGTATGGCGCCCACCAACAAGCGAGCGTAATCGCCGATCGGCTGCGCCAGAATCTCGGACAGACGCGCGGAGTTAGCGTAATAATCGGCCAGCGCTGCACGGAACGCACTGTTGCGCACCAGCCGAAGCCTGCCGCTGCCGACCAGGTCGTCGAAAGTGGCACTGCGCTGGGCCGGCATGGCCTTGTAGACCGAGTACTCCAGCCGAAGCGCCGCCTCCTTTAGATCGCCGGCCATCACGGTAGCCAGCGGCGCATCCCGAAGCGCGAGGATGGTTTCCTGCTTGATCGTGTAGATCTCCAGCATGGCGTCATAAGACCTGATGTCCTGGCGCAGGTCTTCGGCAAGGCGCTGGACATACTCGACCTCCTGGAAACGCTCCATCCGCTCCGCATTCCAGTTAGCCACCTGGATGCCGATGAACACGCCTGTCACGACGATGAGAAAGTCGATGCCGACGGCCAGCCAGTTCTGATCCCTGACGTGTTTCATGACGCGGCGCAGCAGCATGGCTCTGCTCACTCCCGGTGAAAGTAGAAGAGCTTGCTCATGGCTTTGGCCGCGCGTCGAGCCCGAAATCAGCCTGGACCGCCGCATACCAGGCATCGTCGTCCAGCGCGCCCCAGGCCACCCATTCTTCGTCGCTCATGGCCTCGCGCCAGGCGATGAAGGGCGCCGCATCCGGCCCGACCGGGTGTCTGAGTTGCGTTGTGTCGCCGGTGGCGATCTCGACGATCTTGTCGGCGACCTTCGTCGGCGAGGTCGGATGCTGCAAGGAGCTTCTGAACAGAGCGGCCATCCGATTGCGGTGCGGATACCGAGACTCGTCCGAATCGTTGCTGATCCGCGCCGCCATCGAGGTGTCGATGATCCCGGGCTCGACCACTGCAACCCGCACATTGAAGGGCTTGACCTCCTGCGCCAGGCACTCCGACAAGGCCTCAAGGGCGAACTTGGAAGCGGCATAGGGTCCCATCGGGGAAGATGCAAGGCGCCCGGAGATGGACGTCACGTTGACGATACAGCCGCGGCGCCTCTCTCGCATCGACGGGACGACAGCCTTGATGCAGCGGACCGCACCGAAGTAGTTGGTTTCCATGACAGCGCGGATGTCGTCCATGGGCACGTCTTCGACGGCACCCACGCGCTCGATGCCGGCGTTGTTCACCAGCACGTCGATCGGCCCGATGTCCTGGACGATGCGCTCGATCGCGCGGTTCACCGAAACGTCGTCATCGACATCCATGGTTTCGATCGAGACAGACAGGCTCTCCCGGGCGGCGATCTCTCCGAGCTCGCGCGCCTGATCGGGATTGCGCATCCCGGCCGCGACGCGATGACCTGCACGGGCAAACGCCACGACGGTTGCAAGCCCGATGCCCTTGCTGGCGCCAGTGACTAGAATATTCGCCATGTTGTCCTCTCCTTTTTTCATCTAACTTCCTCTCCCGCCCCGCTCAGCGTGCGTCGCCCAGGCCGGCGACCTCGGCGACGGGGTACACCGACAGAAGGTGTCCCACCTGTCGCGGCTCGTCCGCCGCAGCGGCTTGGGTGGACAGGTGTGCGGCGAGGGCCGCTTATTCCGGATGCAGGTAGAACACCTTGCTCATGATCTGCCATTGGCCTTCGATCTTGGCCAGCGTGAAGAAGTCGGTGAAGCGGTGTCCGTTCCAGTTGTCGAGCTCGATTCGCACCGTGGCCGCCGTACCCTCGATATCGACGTGGATGTCGCCGGCTTCGAGGTCCGCGGCTGGACCGTTTTCCTGATGCCAGTCGTAGAACTGCTCGATGGGCTGGGCGAACAGGTCCGGGCCGACGTAGCCGCAGATCGTCGCCAGTTCGTGGAATATCGGGCGCAGGGTATCGACGCTGCCGGTCCGGCCACCCTCGACATAGGTCTTCATCAGGGCTTCTATCTGCCGGATATCGTTCTCGACGATACTCTCGTTCATCTTCCGTTCTCCCTTGTAATTCAAATAGGTCAAAAACTGGAGCCAGACCCGTAATCGGTCAGGAATTCGAGATGTCGGATGCAATCAACCATCGTCCGAGAAGCCCCACACTGATCATTCGTTTCATACGATTTGTCCCGTTTTTCGGTCTCATGCGGGAGCGACCTTCGCTCGTCGCATTCTTGGCGTGGCGCCGTAGGTCAAGGTGCGCCACAGCCATTCGGCAGGGCCGAAGGTAAAGAACTTCATCCAGAAATAGCTGAACAGGATCTGCGCGGTGAAGAATGCCACCACCAGCGGCACGAAGGTCGAAGCACCGGCCTTGCCCGCCAGTCCGAGCCCGGGTCCGACCGACGTCAGGATCAGGATGATGGCCACACTCTGGGTCAGGTAATTGGTCAGCGCCATCTGGCCGACCGGTGCGAATGGTCGTACCAGCCAGCTCAATAACCGAACATGGAACAGCAGCACGATTGCGCAGATATAGCCCGCGGCGATCAGGGGCGTGGCTACCGCGTGCAGGATTGTCCGCAGCATTTCCATCTGACCGAACACCGCGTCCCCGGACACATCCTCCGTGAACAGATGAACGCTCTCCAACAACAGGCCCGTGACAAGGAGCGGCCAGAGCCAGCGGCGAAACATGGGCAGATTGTCTGCGGCGTTCTGAATCCAGCCCCGACGTGCGACCCAGGCGCCCATGAAAAACCGGCCAAGCGCGTAGAAGATCCAGCCGAGCAATCCGCCGGTCAGGAACCAGCCGAGATAATCCTTGTTCATCAACGCAATGAAGGTGAAGAAGTCTCCCGACTGCGCCGCAGCCTGGCGGGCAAGAATGCCCGCCTCAGCGGCAACGGGATCGTCGAATAAAGCTTTGATCCCGCCGGCCTCGAAAACCCAGGTCACAAACGGCCGGGCGAACAGAAGCAGCGTCATGCCGATCCACAGCAGCGCTCGATCCGACAGCTTTCGGGAAAAAAACAGTATGAAGGCGGCGATGCCGTAGACGTGCAGAATGTCCCAGCCGAACAGGCACAGCAGGTGGATCCACCCGATGATGAGCAGGATGGCGGCACGCCGGAGATAGATCGAGCGAAAAGGCGCGCCGCGCGCCTGAAGGCGCTCCATCTGGACCCAGAAACCCAGCCCGAACAGGAAGGCGAACAGCGTGTTGGCCTTGTCGTAGACGAACAACCAGATCCAGAACTGAAGCCGCTCGTCGAGTGCTGCCGACGGCAGGGCGGCCAGTTGCTCGGCGGTGATCAGCACATCCACCCCGCCGAACTCGTAGAGATTGATCGTCATCACGCCGAGCAGCGCGAAGCCGCGCAGAACGTCCATGACGACGTAGCGGTCCGCTTTCGTCGTTGGGGCGGTGACGGGACTGTCCAGCGTCAGGGACATGGGCTAGGTCTCATTGGATGTTTGCTGAGTCGAACACGGTGTGATACCCGTCCAGCATTTGCGCCGGCCGGCATGAATGATCAACATGTCGGCAAACAATGCGAAGTGACCGCCGGTCACGAAAGGGCCGTCTACGCTCAGGTCCTCGATACCGTGGGTGGCAAGCCAGCACCGGCTTCTGGCCTGCTCATCCGCACATTCGGGCTCACAGACCCACCAGCCGTGGTGCGGTGGCCTGCCACCAGTCGGTGTTCCAGAGCAGATAGATCAGCACGGAGGAAGGCAGGAAGCCAGCCAGCCAGAGGCTGTAGGCCTTGTGTACCGTTCGCGTGCGCAGCACATCCCAGATGAACATCGGGGCCACCGCGAGCAGGATGTACAGGAACGAGGCCAGCGGGGTCTCCGGCATCGTGTGCGGCAGCCAGTCAATACGATCGAAGGCAGCCGGCAGAGGAATCGCCACGGCAAGAAATATCAGTCGTTTGTGCATGCCGGGGGCGGACTTGCGCAGATACAGGGCGATGCCGATGTAGATCGTGAACAGGATGCCGACCTGAATCTGCAGCAATATGACGTTTCTGATGAAGACCATGACCTGCTGCAGCTCAGCCTGTGCTTCCGGCGAAGCCGCCTGCACCATGTCCCACAGCTCGTAGTGGATGATCGGAACCAAAAGACAACCCACCACCACGATTGCGGGGGCGAGCACGATGCCAGCCAGGCCAAGCTTCTGGTGATGTTGCTGCCTGGCCGTTGCCACCAGCAGGGCCTGGACCAGAAGCAGCATAAGGAACGCACCCACGGGTACGGCGTGCGCATGCAGCATGAACGGGAAAGGGGGGCGCATTCCGGCCCCGACGGCGTCGATTTTCGCGAGGGAAGTAGGGATGAATCCGATGAGCGTGATTAAGATGAACCACGCCGCCATCAGCACGAAGATCCATCGATCGACGAAGCGGGTCAACGAGCTAGCCGGCGCGCGGCCAGACGTCCCGTAATCCAGACCTGAGACCGTTGTGCTCATGGCTCCTCTCCGGTGAACGGACACAAAGCCAGCTGGCTGCCTACCGTCCTACTCCCGACTGCGTTTCATGCGGGAAAGCTTGCGCCTGCAGCACCGAGCCGAGCAATATCTCCAGCGTCAATACTTCGTTATTTTTTGCGTCATGGGACTCTGGCCAAAGGGTGATCTCACACCGACCGTCGCTGGCCCTCATCGACAAGACCACCCCAGCGCCGGGCGAAATCCCCGTCCACCTGCGCCCACGACAACGTCCACCGCCAGTTGCCATCGGCAATACCCGGCACGTTCATGCGCGCCTCACTGCCAAGGCCGAGCAGATCCTGCATCGGGATCACGGCGAGCTTCGCCGGTGACGCGAGCGCCGCGCGAATCATCGGCTCGGGCATCTGTTCGTCGGTGCCGTCGATGGTCTCGCGCACCCGTGCGCGTGTGTGTTCATCGAGCTGGCGGTACCAGCCCAGCGTGGTGTCGTTGTCGTGGGTGCCGGTGTAGACCACCATGTTCTCGGCATGGTTTGCCGGCAGATAGGGGTTGTCCGGCGAGCCGTCGAAGGCGAACTGCAGCACCAGCATGCCGGGCAGATCGAAGGCATCGCGCAGCGCCAGCACTTCGGGCGTGATGGTGCCCAGGTCCTCGGCCACCAGCGGCAGTCCACCCAGGCGTTCGCGCAGCCAGCCCAGGAGCTCGTGGCCGGGCGTTGGCCGCCAGCAGCCCTCGCGCGCGGTGTCACACTCCGCGGGAATCGCCCAGTGCGACTCAAGCGCGCGGAAGTGATCCAGGCGCAGCAGATCGAAGCGTGATGCCTGCAGGCTCAGCCTGCGTTGCCACCAGTCAAACAACGCCGCGCGCTGACCGTCCCAGTCATACAGCGGATTGCCCCAGCGCTGACCGTCCGCGCTGAAATAGTCCGGTGGGACGCCGGCGACCTCGCGCGGCTGTCCGTGCGCATCCAGCGCAAACAATGCCGGCTCCGACCAGACATCGGCACTGTCATGATCGGTGTAGAAGGGCAGATCGCCGAACAGCTGCACGCCACGGCTCGCGGCATGCGAGCGAAGGCGCTGCCACTGCAGGTCGAACAGGAACTGCCAGGCCACCAGATCGCCCAGACGCGGATCGGCAACGAGCCGTACCATGAGATCGGGGTCGCGATGGCGTGCAGGGTCGGGCCATTGCCACCAGGGCTTCTGCGGATGCATGCGGCGCAGCAGCGCGAAGCGCGCCCAGGGTTGCAGCCAGTGCCCGTGTCGCTCGGTGAACTCGTCGTAGTCGGCATGCGCGCGGGCCGCGCGCTGCAGGGAGCCGGGGTGACCGTCCACCGAGGCGGCCCCCAGTTCCGCGGCGGCGCGCCCCAGATCGATGAGCCTGGCATTGCCAGCGAAACTCGACTTGCTGCTGTAGGGTGACCAGGAGGCATCGACCGGGCCCACCGGCAGCATCTGCCAGACACTGAAGCCGGCATCGGACAGCAGGTCGATGAATCGAAATGCGGCATCGCCAAGCACGCCGCCGTAGGCGGCCGTGGGCAGCGAGGTGGGATGCAGCAGCACGCCGGCGCGGCGCTGATCAAGCGGCGAATTGCTCATCATGACGCATTTGACCACGGGTCCGGACAGGCACGATACTCGGACCTAGCCTGACTGCGCTTCCTGCGGGAGGTCTTTGGCGGAAATAAAGCGGACCGAAGGGAGCCATTCCGCCAAAGACCTCCCGCAGGAAGCGCCCTCCCGGGTCAAATAAGCGCCACTGGACCAAAACCGACATAGCGAGCGTGCATGCTGAGTTTTCGCAGGATTTTCGAGACGCTGGACATGACAGGTTGCCCCTATGTTGTCGTCGGCGGGCTTGCGGTCGTACTGCATGGCCACACGCGCCTGACGACAGACACCGACCTGGTGCTGGATCTGGCGGCCGAACAGCTTCCGGAATTGCTCGGGGCACTGTCGCAGCTGGGCTTTCAGCCACGCGTTCCCGTGGCCATGGAGGAGTTCGCTGACGCAGGAAAGCGGCAGATCTGGATTCGGGACAAAGGAATGCGGGTATTCTCGATTTATCATCGAGAGGAACCCAGATGGGTGATCGACCTGTTTGCCGAGTCGCCGATCGAATTTTCGGACCTGCTGGCGCGCGCAGTCGAGAAGAAGTTGGAGGGCGTGAGCATCAGGGTCGCCTGCATCGACGATCTGGTGTCGATGAAGCGCCTGGCCGGGCGGGATATCGATCTTTCAGACATCGAGTACTTGCAACAGATTCGGGACATGAGCGGTGAGTGGCGAACCGGATAAGGACTTCTCGGCCGCGACCTTCGAGGGCGCCGCGCGGGCACGCCTGCGCGACACGCTCGCGCGTTCGACGCCTGAGCAGCGCGTGCGCTGGCTTTCGGAGATGATGGATGTCGCCGAAGCATCAGGTGCACTGGCGCGGATCCGCGCCGCAGAGGACGCGTATTGGCGGCAGTTGTGGAATACCACGCCTGCGGATTGAGCTCCTGGCCCTGCGTTCGCCACGGAGCTTCTGCCCTTAGGTGAACCGCGATCCCCGAAGCGCCCGTTGCCGCGCGGTCTCGCTCAGCCCATCATCCTCGGGTGGCGGGGCTTGCAGCAGGTCGGGCGTGACCAGCACCACGCCGCGCTCGGTCACATGGAATCTTCGCCGATCTTCTTCCGGGTCATGACCGATGATCGTGCCATCCGGCACATCGCAGTCGCTGTCGATGATGGCATTGCGGATTCTGCAGTCGCGTCCGATGGTGACCTGCGGGAGCACGACGGTGCGATAGATTTCAGTGCCTTCTTCGACGCGCACTGAAAACGACAGCAGCGATTCCTGCACGCGCGCACCGGAGATGATGCAGCCGCCGCTGACCAGAGAGTTGATCGCCACC
>CAYLNP010000104.1:0-8524 GCA_964384925.1 uncultured Woeseiaceae bacterium | reverse complement strand
TGGCGACTTCGTCACGCATGCGCAGGACGGCGTCTTCGTAAATGATGTTGCCGGTAGCGCCTGACACTGATTCCAGTGCCTCGACCAACGGCACACCGGCGGCAAACGTCGTCGAGAGTGTGCGTGCGTAGCGGGCGATGGCAGACTTCTGGAGAATCGGGCCGATTGCCGGGATCTTTAGTGATATGCGATCGAGCGTTTGGCGGAAGGTGCGCGAACGCTTCTTGAAATAAATAAACGTGTAGCCAGCGCCAAACATCACGACGGCAATCAGCCACCCGCGCGTCTGGACGAACTCCGATAGATCAATGACGAATCGAGTGAACGTCGGCAGGTCTGCGCCAAAGCCAGTGAACAGTTCCTCGAATTGGGGTACGACAAAAATCAGCAGAATGGCCGTGACCACGATGGCGACAACGACCACCGCTGCGGGGTAGGTAAGCGCCTTCTTGATCTTCTTCTTGATCGCTTCGGTCTTTTCCTTGTAGGTGGCGATCTTGTCGAGCAGCGTCTCCAGCGCGCCCGCCTGTTCACCGGCGGCAACGAGATTCACGTAAAGGTCATCGAAGTACAGCGGATGCTTGCCGAGTGCGTCGGCGAGGTTCGTTCCGCTTTCGATGTCCTGCTTTATGGCAAGCAGCAGCTTCTGCATGGCGGGGTTGTCATGCCCGTTGCCAATGATGTCGAAGGCCTGCACCAGCGGGATACCCGCTGAGAGCATCGTGGCCAGCTGGCGACTGAAAATCGCGATGTCCTGGGGCGAAACTTTGCCCTTCTTCTTGAACAGCGTCGACTGCTTGCGCACTTTCGTGGCAACAATGCCCTGGCGGCGCAACTCCTGCTTGAGCTCGTTCTCGGAACGCGCAAGCAGCTTGCCGCGCTGCTTCTTGCCCTTGCGGTCGGTACCTTCCCAAGTAAACGGGGTGTCCTTGAGGGTGGCGGTTTGTGCCATGGCCGTCTCAGTCCTGCAGGGTAGAGTTCAATGGACGATTGTCCGTTGCGGGGGGTGCCGGCCGCCCGGGCATCGCTCACAGTTTAGTCGATTGTCACCCGGTTGATCTCATCCAGACTGGTCAGGCCGTCCTTGACCTTCTTCAGGCCGGCCCGGCGCAGGTCCATGATGCCGTCCGCGGCAGCCTGTTCGGCAATCTGCATCGCGTTGCCACCGGCCATGATGATGCGGCCGATGTCCTCGGTCACGGGCAGCACCTGAAAGATGCCGAGCCGGCCCTTGTAGCCGTCGGTGCACTGGTTGCAGCCCACCTGCCGGTATATCGTAACCCCGGCGTCGACTTCAGCTGCCGTAAAGCCTTCCTTGAGGAGCGCTTCCCGAGGAATCTCGGCCTGCTCCTTGCAATGCGCGCACAGCTTTCTGGCCAGACGCTGCGCGATGATGAGGCTGACGGTCGAGGCGATGGCGTAGGGCTTCACGCCCATGTCGACCAGCCGGGTCAGTGTCTTCGGCGCGTCGTTGGTATGCAGCGTGGAGAGCACTAAGTGTCCAGTCTGGGCCGCCTTGATCGCGATCTCGGCGGTTTCGAGATCACGGATCTCGCCGACCATGATGACATCGGGATCCTGACGCAGGAATGCTTTGAGTGCGGAGGCGAAGGTGAGACCGACCTTCGGATTGACATTCACCTGGTTGATGCCAGGCATGTTGATTTCCGCCGGGTCCTCGGCCGTGGAGATGTTGCGCTCCTGGGTGTTGAGGATATTGAGCCCGGTGTAGAGCGACACGGTCTTGCCCGAGCCGGTGGGCCCGGTCACGAGGATCATGCCGTAGGGTTTGGCCAGGGCGTTCATGTAGAGCTCTTTCTGCTGCTGCTCATAGCCCAGTGCGTCGATGCCCAGCGTGGCACTCGCGGGGTCGAGAATACGCATCACCACCTTTTCGCCGAACAGCGTCGGGCAGGTGTTGACGCGGAAGTCGATCGCACGGTTCTTCGACAGACGCATTTTCATGCGGCCGTCCTGGGGTACACGGCGTTCGGCGATATCCAAGCGCGACATTACCTTGATGCGAGCGGTGACCTTGATCGCGAGCTGGACGGGTGGAGAGGCGACTTCCTTCAGCACACCGTCGTGGCGCATGCGGACTCGGAACTTCTTCTCATACGGCTCGAAATGGATGTCCGAGGCGCCCTTCTTGATCGCATCGAGCAGGACCTTGTTGACGAAGCGCACGATGGGCGCGTCCTCGACGTCTGCTCGGGATACCGATTCATTCGCCAGTTCGTCCTCGCCCGAACTGACATCGAGGCCCTCCAGATCAAGATCGTCGTCTGCCAGTGCCGACATACTGTTGTCGGCCGCCTCCAGTGAGGTGCTCAGGCGACGTTCGAGCTTGTCTTCTTCGACAACAATGGGTTCAACGGACAGCGAAGTCTGGAACTTGATCTCGTCGATGGCATGGAGGTTGGTCGGATCCGATACCGCGACGAACATCCGCTTGCCGCGACGCAGCACCGGCAGTACGCGATGCTTGTTGAGCAGCTTGTCGTCGACCAGCCGAACCGTGTCGAGATCCACCTCGATCGCGTCGAGATCAAGCAGCGGCACGCCGAACTCATGCGAGGCCGCGACGGCAACCTGGCGGGCGTCAGCGAGTTTCTCGGCAATGAGGTGAGCAACGAGCGTGGTGGGTTTGTCGCGTACAGCGTCCAGCGCCTCGGCCAGCATTTCCTCGGAAATGATGCCGTCTTGAACCAGCCTGCGAGGCAGACCGGAGAGCGGATTGCGGGGAGCGGGTGCAGCCATGGGGTTCCCTGAGGCTTTAGTCTTATGTTAACTGGCGAGCCATATCTTCACTCATCCATAACGGTAGTACCACTACCTCATCCGGGGACGCCGGATCAATAGTAGCCATCTGAAATTATGACGCACGCCATGTCCGGGTAACCGCGACCTGGTTCGCAGCTTCTTACGAACCCGACCGGTCTTGCCGGCATGACTTAGGATAGTACCGCAGCGGGAGGTTCCTGGCATGTACGGTAGCAAGCCGAGGGTCGTCCGCTTTTGCGCTGCCAATCCCGACTTCGGACTCACTGCACTGCCATCGCCAGCCGTGAGTTTCGTCCGGTTCAGCGGTAAGAGTCAGCTGGGCGCCGGCGATTCTGGAGTGCGCGCGACGGCCGAAAGTGACCACGATGTGCGGTCCTGAGATCTCCACGCTCTGAGCATAACTTGATCGCGTGTTTGCAGCGTCGACATCCAGGTTTGCATCCGCACGCGTTGCAGGCCACTCCGAGGTCTGACCATAAAACTCCACAACTCGCTGCTGAATACTTGCGATCGAACGTTCGGTTGAGTCGACCTGATGTCGAATGACGTGCAACTGCACGAGTGAGAGCAACAGCGCTGTAAGCACAAGCACAACTGACGCAGCCACAATCATTTCCAGGACTGTAAAGCCACTATCTTTCCGCGCGATGGTGTTGGGCGCTGCTCTAAGCGCAAATTGTGGCATTCGTTCGTGCATCTATCCCAGCGTGCGCCGAATTGGCGATGGAAGCCACCCGCATCCTGTTGGTGATCTGTCCGCCCAAAAAGCCAGACCCACCCTCAAACTGAAGGTGGGTCTGGTCGAGTTCCTTGTCAAACCTTGGTCTGCCAAGCAAATGCGGCAGGCAGGGCCGACGACGGATCGGTTAGCGACAGCTTGCGGGCAGGTACTTGGCTTCGATACTGCCACCACAGGTCCACTCGATGCTGCCGGTCGCATCCACACCCTCTAGGGTGAAATCTTCACCTGCGATGAGCGGGTTGGCGTCACCGCTGAACAGCACAGTGATGATGCCGGGCCCAGCGGCGGGGTCGGTTGCCGAAACCGTGACAGACTCAACATAGTTACCGGTAATGTCTCCTGCGTCAGCAACGCCGGCGGCAGTGTTATCCGCGGGCCAAGTGCCGTTCGTCTGAAACACCTCAGACACCGCAGTGCGGACGCCCGAGCCGAGGCTCATGGCTTCCGATACCTGCGCCCGAATCGTGTAGTCCTGATACGCCGGGATCGCAATCGCGGCAAGAATGCCGATGATCGCGACAACGATCATCAGTTCGATCAGCGTAAAGCCTTTCTGAACCTTCTTCATGTTTATCACTCCAGTGATGTTGGGTCGAAACACGGCAGCGTGTTTGCGCCGTTGCCCCGAATCAAAGCAAACGCCGTGCCAAACTGCGATCTTCGAATCCAAGTATTTGATTCGTATTGACGGAGTGCTTTTGGACCGGTCACGGGTGTGAGAACTGCATCACACAATCGCTGGCACCCGTGGGTGCCCAACATCGTCACTTTGCGTCACAAACTGACAATTTCTGTCAGTCCGCCTGGAGCGCAGCCGCAGTCGCGGGCGGTTACTCCAGTCCCAGCTTCTTGATCCTGTACCGCAGGGAACGGAAACTCATGCCCAGCAGCTTTGCCGCGGCCGTCTTGTTGTAGCGCGTCTGCTCGAGTGCCTTACGGATGGCATCACGTTCCATGTCTTCCAGCGCAGAGCCCAGCGGGGCGCCGTCAGGTGACTCTGTCGTCATGTCACCTCCGACGCCTTCGGCTCCGCCGGCCACCGGGTCGGCGTTGAGCTGAATGTCACCGACATCGATACGGGCATCGCTGGCCAGCGTCAGCGCACGCTCCAGCACATTCTCAAGCTCGCGCACGTTGCCCGGAAAGCCATGCCCGGCGAGCTTGCGGGTGGCCGCCTCCGTGAGGTCCGGCAAGGCCAGGTCCATGTCGCGGGCGAGCCGGCCAAGGATGTGGCGGGCCAGCGCCAGCACATCATCACCGCGCTCGCGCAGCGGCGGCACGCGCAGTTCGATGACATTGATGCGGTAGAACAGGTCCTCACGAAACTGCCCCGCGCGCACGAGCTGGGCCAGATTACGATGTGTAGCCGACAGAATCCGCACATCCACCGGCGTCTCGCGCGACTGTCCGACCGGCCGGATCGACTTCTCCTGCAGGACGCGCAGCAGCTTCACCTGCATGTGCAGCGGCAGATCGGCCACCTCGTCGAGGAACAGCGTGCCACCCTCGGCACTCTGGAAGAGTCCGTCCTTGTCGGCCACGGCCCCCGTGAAGCTGCCTTTGCGATGCCCGAAGAACTCGCTTTCCATCAGTTCGGCGGGTACTGCCCCGCAGTTCACCGGCACGAACGCGCCACTTCTCCGGGGGCTCGCCTCGTGGATCGTACGTGCCACCAGTTCCTTACCGGTGCCGGATTCCCCGCAGATGTGCACCGGTGCCTGGCTGCGCGCAACCTTGGCGATCATGCGCCGCAGCTCCTGCATCGGGGCTGAATTGCCGAGCAGGCGCACGCCGGACATATCGTCTTCGGGTGCCTCGTCGCCCGTCGCCGCCGCCGCCGGCCGACCGGCTTCCAGGCGCAGCGCCGTATGCACCAGCTTGCGCAGCCGGTCCAGATCGATGGGCTTGGCGACGAAATCGAAGGCGCCGAGCTTCAGCGCGCGCACCGCCGCCTCGACGTTGCCATGGGCGGTGATCACGGCCACCGGCAGCGCGGGCTGCTCGCGCTGCAGCCACTCCACGAGCGCCAGGCCATCGCCGTCGGGCAGGCGCATGTCGGTCAGGCACAGGTCGAAGCGCTGGCCAGCCAGCAGCGTGCGCGCCCCGGCGAGGTCATGGGCGACTTCTGTGCGCACATCCATGCGCCGCAGCGTGATGCCCAGCAGCTCGCACAGGTCGGGTTCGTCGTCGACAATCAGGGCCGTTGGCGTCATGAGGCGCTCGCTAGCGTGGCGGGTTCGGCGCTGAGTTCCCAGCGCTCGGGATCGGCGAAGACAATGCGAAACACGCTGCCGCCGCCGTCGCGCGGCACGTAGCGCAACGTCGCCCCGTTGCTCTCGCAGAGTTCACGGGCAAGATACAGGCCCAGGCCCGTGCCGCCGCGTGTACCGGTCACGAATGGCTCGAACAGCCGTTCGACCACCGCCGCGGCGATGCCAGGGCCGCGGTCGGCCACCTCCAGATAGGGCCGTCCGCTGGTGGGGATGCGCCCGGCGACCAGTTCGACGGCAATCACGCCTGCATGTGCGCTGGCATAGCGCACGGCGTTGTCGCACAGGTTCCACAGCACCTGGTTCAGATGCATCGGGTCCATGCGCACCTCCAGGGTCGACGGCTCGCAGGCCACCTGCACCGCGTGTTCTTCCAGCTCATGGCTGCTGCGATACTCCGCGGCGAACTGCTTCAGCCATTCCTGAAGTCGCAGAGTCTGGGGGTGCGACGCCTCGCGCCGCGACAACGACAGCACGTTGTCGATGATCGCGCTGACGCGCCTGCCGTTGGCGGTGACGATATCCGTGAGCCTGCGCTCATCATCCCCCAGTGCGGGCGACTCGGCGAGCAGCTGGGCGGCGTGGCTCATCGCGCCCACGGGGTTTCTGATCTCGTGGGCGATGCTGGCCGACAACCGGCCCAGTGAGGCGAGCTTGACCTGCTGCACCCGCTCGGCCAGGTGTGCGGGGTCTTCCAGGAACACCACCAGCGGGCCTGCGCGCTCGCCGGTCATCGGCGCGATCTGCGGCACGATCTCGGTGGCGGCATCGGCCGACAGGATGGCCGGCACTTCGCGTTCGCGCAGCGCCCCGCTGCGCCATCGCTGCAGGTGCTGATCGAGCTCGGGATGTACCTCGGCCAGCGCCCGGCCGGTGAGCTCGCCGGGCCGGCCGAGCTGACGCGCGGCGGTCTCATTGACCAGCCGGATCACGTTGTCGGCATCCACCACCACGATGCTTTCGCGCAGCTGCTGCAGGATGTGGCTGCTCAGCTCCGAGAGGTTCTGCAGATCCACGCCGCGCTGCTCGGCCAGCGCCTCGCTCTCGGCCAGCCGGCGGGCATAGGGATAGACGGCGAGCGCCACGATGAACAGCATCGCGCCCAGCAGTCCGGCGGCCGTGAAGGCGGTGACCTCGGTCGTGCCTTCCAGGTTCGACAGGCCCTGTTCCAGCAGCACGCTGATTGCGGCCACGGCGGCGAACAGCAGCGCGATGCGCGTGCGTACGACCAGCGCCGCGCCGGCCACCGGCAGCAGCAGCAGCAGACCCAGGCCGCTGCCCACGCCGCCGCTGGCATGGGCCAGTGCCGTGAGCGCAAGGATATCGGTGAGCACGTGCACGCAAAGCTGCAGGAAGGGGCCGGGCCAGCGGCGCCAGATGAACAGCGTGAATACCGCGCCCGCGAGCAGGTAGGCGATGGCCACCTGCATGAAGGTGGCCGGGTCGAGGCTGCCGACGATGCGCATCCGGTCGCTGGCCAGGAACAGCGCCAGCAGGATTGCGGCAATGAGCAGGCGATAGAGGTTCAGCCCGCCCAGGATGCGCCAGGACGCATCCGGGCTGCCGGTGGCGACGTCGAACGCGGGATAGCGGGCGGCTGAGGTGGTCACCGCTCGGAGTTTAAGCCACCGGCAGGCCGCGGGCCACGCGCGCGGGGCGGCCATCGGGACGGCCCGGGCTTTTGCCAATGCAGCCGCTTTTGATCCACAATGTCGGCCCTTTCGCAGGCGATCATCAGGGAAAGCACGTGAATCTGCACGAATATCAGGCCAAGGAAGTGTTCGCCAGCTATGGCGTGCCGGTGCCGGAAGGCGAAGTGGCGCGCACCCCCGAAGAGGCCGAAGCCGCTGTCGGCAAGCTTGGCGGCGAGCTGTGGGTGGTGAAGGCCCAGGTGCATGCCGGCGGGCGCGGCAAGGCCGGCGGCGTGAAGCTGGTGCGCTCGGGTGCCGAGGCTGCGGCGGCGGCAAAAGGCATGCTCGGCGGCCGGCTGGTCACCAAGCAGACCGGCGAGGAAGGCCTGCCGATCAATCTCGTTTATGTGGAGACCGGCTCGAAGATCGAGCGCGAGCTCTACCTGTCGCTGCTGGTGGATCGCGGCTCGCAGCGCGTCGCGATCATGGCCTCCTCCGAAGGCGGTATGGACATCGAGGAGGTCGCCGAAAAGACCCCCGAGAAGATCCTGCAGATCACGGTGAACCCGGCGGCCGGCCTGTTCCCCTGGCAGGCGCGCAAACTCGGCTTCGGCCTGGGGCTCACGGGCGACCAGGTCAAGAAGTTCACCCGTGTGCTCGATGGGCTCTACCGCATGTTCGTGGAACGGGACCTGAGCCTGGTGGAGATCAACCCGCTGATCGTCACCGCCGATGGCGATATCAAGGCGCTGGACGGCAAGATCAACGTCGATGGCAGCGCGCTGTTCCGTCAGCCCGCGCTGCTCGACTACCGCGATACCAGCCAGGAAGACGAGGCTGAACTCAAGGCCAGCGAGCATGACCTGAACTATGTCTCGCTGGACGGCAACATCGCCTGCATGGTCAACGGTGCAGGCCTTGCCATGGCCACGATGGACCTGATCAAGCTGCATGGCGGCAACCCGGCAAACTTCCTGGACGTTGGGGGTGGCGCCACGGCCGAGCGCGTGGCCGCGGCCTTCAAGCTGATTCTGGCCAACGACCGCGTCGAGGCCATCCTGGTGAACATCTTCGGTGGCATCGTGCGCTGCGACCTG
>CAYLNP010000103.1:0-8524 GCA_964384925.1 uncultured Woeseiaceae bacterium | reverse complement strand
CCCGCCGCCGGCGTGCCGGGACGCGAGCTGTAAATAAAGCTGAAGGACTGATCGAAGCCGACATCTGCGATCAGCTTCATGGTGGCCGCGAAGTCCTCGTCGGTCTCTCCGGGAAAACCGATGATGAAATCAGAGGAGATGCAGATGTCCGGCCTCACTGCGCGCAGGCGACGGATCTTCTGGCGATATTCCAGTGCCGTGTGGCCCCGCTTCATGCGTGCAAGCACGCGATCCGAACCGCTCTGCACCGGCAGGTGCAGGAAGTTTGCGAGCTTCGGCACCTGCGCATAGGCCTCGATCAGCGCATCGGTGAATTCCAGCGGATGCGAGGTGGTGAAGCGGATGCGCTCGATGCCCTCGATGGCGGCAACGTAATGTATCAGCGTGGCGAGATCTGCCAGCGTACCGCCATGCATCGGCCCCTGATAGGCGTTGACGTTCTGCCCCAGCAGCGTCACCTCGCGCACCCCCTGGGATGCAAGCTGGACGATCTCGACGATGACATCATCGAAGGGCCGGCTGACTTCTTCACCACGCGTGTAGGGCACGACGCAGAAGGAGCAGTACTTGCTGCAGCCTTCCATGATCGAGACGAACGCACACGGACCCTCGGCACGCGGTTCGGGCAGGCGGTCGAACTTCTCGATCTCCGGAAAACTCACATCGATGGCAGCACCCCGACCCTCGATGACCTGATCGAGCATCTCGGGGAGGCGATGCAGGGTCTGGGGGCCGAACACCATGTCCACGAATGGCGCGCGGTCTCGAATGGCGCTGCCTTCCTGGCTGGCGACGCAGCCGCCGACCCCGATGACCATCTCCGGGCGCAGCGCCTTGAGGGCCCGCCAGCGCCCGAGCAGCGAGAACACCTTCTCCTGCGCCTTTTCGCGCACCGAACAGGTGTTGAGCAGCAGGACATCGGCCTCGTCGGGGCTGGGCGTGAGCTCCAGGCCGTGGGATTCGCGCAGGACGTCTGCCATCTTGTCCGAGTCGTACTCGTTCATCTGGCAGCCGAACGTCTGCACATACAGCTTGCTGGGCATGAGGTTTACGGCTGGGCCGCGTTGACTCCGTATCTCTGGCGACTTCCGAACCGCGTAGTCTAGCAGCACGCAGCGCCCCTGAGAATGCCCGCAAGCCGCTTCAAGGGGCGCTGCCGGTTTCGACAAAGCCCTTTTTCGGTCAGTGGCTTAGGCTGGTGTCTAGAACGGGATCTCGTCATCGAACTCGTTCATCGGTGGCCCGCTATCGCTGTCGCCGGCGGCCGCCGCCTGCCTGGGCTCGCTGCGACCTGAACTGCCACCACGGCTGCCGCCGCCCATGTCGCCACCGCGCCCGCCGAGCATCTGCATCTCGTTGGCGACGATCTCGGTGGTATAGCGATCCTGGCCATCCTGACCCTGCCACTTGTTGGTGCGCAGCGCACCCTCGACATAGACCTGCGAGCCTTTGCGCAGGTATTCGGCAGCGATCTCCGCGACCTTGCCGAAAAACACCACGCGGTGCCACTCGGTGCGTTCCTGCTGCTCACCGGTCTGCTTGTCTTTCCAGCTCTCCGAGGTGGCGATACGGATGTTTGTAACCGCTGCGCCGCTGGGCATGTAGCGTGTTTCCGGATCCGCACCCAGATTGCCGACCAGTATCACCTTGTTGATTCCGCGTGCCATGAAGCTGTTCTCCCCTGCTCGCAGCCACGGCCGCCGCCTGCTGCGCTGGTGTCATTGAGTCTGTCGTCGCGGGATCCATTGTACGGCAGCGCCCGGCGATGCACACGACGAGAATCCTGCCCGTCCGCTGCGTTTGACCGCGCGCCGGGCCTTATCTGCCGCCGTTGGCCTGCGGGTGGGCTCAATGCGGCGCGCGGGGCTCGCGCAGCAGGAGCGCCCCTGCCGCGCAGGCGCAGGCAGCGGCGCTGAACATGCCCGCCGGACCCCACGCGCCCAGCAGCACTCCGCCTAGCAATCCACCCAGAAAAGCGCCGAGAAACTGTGCCGCCCCGAACAGTCCCAGCGCGGCACCCCTGACGCTGCCCGCCGCGAGCTGGCTGAGCATCGCCGGCAGGCGGGCTTCCAGAAAACTGAACCCGGCAAAAAACAGCGCAAGCGCCAGCACCATCGCCGGCAATCCCGTCAGCCCGTTTGCCAGCCACAGCTGGGCCACGGCCAGCAGCCCGAAACCGATCATCGGCAGCTCGCGGCGCGGCCGCGCGCCATCGCTGGCCAGAATCATCGGGATGGCCAGCGCCAGCGACAACATCAGTGCCACCACGTAGAGGAGCCCATGCTGGGCCAGGGGCAGCGCCAGCTCATCGCGCAGCACCCCGGGCAGGGTCACGAACGTCGCGGTCAGCACCATGTGCAGCAAAGCGATCCCCAGATTCAGGCGCAGCAGCGACCAGTCGCGCAGCACCAGGCGCCAGCCGCCGCGAGCGCTGGGCGTTGCGGGTGCCCCGGCGGGTACCCCGAAATAGGCTGTGACCAGCGCCAGACAGCCCAGTGCTGCAGCGAACCAGAACAGGCCGCGCACGCCGATCCACGCAGCCAGAGGCGGTGCGGCCGCAAACGCTGCAATGAACACCACGCCCATGGTCGCGCCGACCAGTCCCATCGCGCGGGTGCGCACCTCGTTGCGGGTAAAGTCGGCGAGGCTTGCGGTCAGCGCACCGGAAATCGCTCCTGCCCCCTGCAGCGCGCGTCCGGCGATGATGCCGAGAATGCCTGGTGAAAGCGCCGCCACGACACCGCCCAGCGCGAACACGGCCAGGCCGCCGACGATCACCGGACGCCGTCCGACACGATCCGACAGGGCGCCCAGCGGCACCTGCAGCAGCGCCTGGGTCAGGCCGTACCCCCCTACGGCGAGACCGACCAGCAGGGGCGTGGCATCGGGCAGCTCGGCGGCATACAGCGCCAGCACCGGCAGCAGCAGGAACAACCCGAAGGTGCGCGTGGACAGCACACCGGCTACCAGCCCTGTGTAGCGCCATTCGCTGCGCGCCATCGCCACGCGGGCGGAGTCCTGGCCCAAGTCCCTTCCTTTGCGAAGCGTGTCGATGCGCCCGTATTATAGAGTGTTTCCCTGCTGTCGCAGGGTCATGGATGCGGTTGCACCAGGCGAACCTTGAAGATGAAGCAGATCAGACTCCGCGGCGCGCGCACCCACAACCTCAAGAACATCGATGTCGACCTGCCACGCGACCGGCTCAGCGTGATCACCGGGCTGTCGGGTTCCGGCAAGTCGTCGCTGGCCTTCGACACGATCTATGCCGAGGGTCAGCGCCGCTATGTCGAGTCGCTGTCCACCTATGCGCGTCAGTTCCTGTCGGTGATGGAGAAGCCCGACATGGACCACATAGAGGGCCTGTCGCCGGCGATTTCCATCGAGCAGAAATCCACCTCGCACAATCCGCGCTCCACCGTCGGCACCGTCACCGAAATACACGACTACCTGCGCCTGCTGTTCGCCCGCGCGGGCACGCCGCGATGCCCGGATCACGACGAGCCGCTCGAGGCGCGCAGCGTCAGTCAGATGGTCGACCAGATACTGGCCATGCCGGAGGGCACGCGACTGATGATGCTTGCGCCGGTCATCGACGATCGCAAGGGTGAACACCAGCAGCGCCTGATCGAGCTGCGCAGTCAGGGATATGTGCGGGCGCGTATCGACGGGGACGTGGTCGACCTGGACCCGGTGCCGGCGCTGGAGCCGAAGCGTCGCCATCGGATCGAGGCGGTGATCGATCGCTTCCTCGTGCGAGGTGACCTGCGCCTGCGCCTGGCCGAGTCTTTCGAAACGGCACTGGGCGTCGGCGCTGGCGTGGCGATCATCGCGCCGCTCGACGGCCAGGGCAGCGACACGCGATTCTCCAGCCGCTTCGCCTGCCCCGTATGCGGCTACAGTATCCCAGCGCTAGAGCCTCGCCTGTTTTCGTTCAACAATCCTGCGGGTGCCTGCCCGACCTGTGACGGACTGGGCGTGAAGCAGTTCTTCGATCCCGAACGTGTGGTGCGAGACGCCTCGCTGAGTCTCGCCGGCGGTGCCATTCGCGGCTGGGATCGACGCAACGCCTGGTATTTCCAGATGCTCACCAGCCTCGCGGCGCACTACGGCTTCGACCCGGAGGTGCCTTTCGAGACGCTCCCGCAGTCGGTGCGCGACATCGTCCTGCAGGGCAGCGGCGGCGAGGCGGTCGACTTCAGCTACGCCAGCGGTCGCGGCGGCCAGGTCACACGCAGCCATGCCTTCGAGGGCATCCTGCCGAACATGGAAAGGCGCTACCGCGAGACCGATTCGGCGATGGTGCGCGAGGAACTGGCGAAGTACCTGAGCACCCGCCCCTGCCCGGACTGCCATGGCACGCGCCTTAACCAGGCAGCACGCCACGTATTCGTCGCCGATCAGACGTTGCCGCATATTGCCTCGCTGTCGATTGGCGAGGCATCCGCATTCTTCACGGATCTTCGATTGCCGGGCTGGCGCGGCGAGGTGGCCGCCCGCATCGTCAAGGAGATCGGCGATCGGCTGCGCTTCCTCGTGGATGTCGGGCTGACCTATCTCAGCCTCGATCGCAGTGCCGACACGCTCTCGGGCGGCGAGGCACAGCGCATCCGCCTGGCCAGCCAGATCGGCTCCGGACTGGTCGGCGTGATGTATGTACTCGATGAGCCCTCGATCGGTTTGCACCAGCGCGACAACCAGCGACTGCTCGGCACGCTGCTGCACCTGCGGGATATCGGCAATACCGTGATCGTCGTGGAACATGATGAAGAGGCGATTCTCGCGGCCGACCACGTCGTCGACCTGGGTCCCGGTGCCGGCGTGCATGGCGGCGAAGTGGTGGCCCAGGGCACCCCGGCCGAGATCCAGGCCAGCGAGGCCTCACTGACGGGACAGTATCTCACCGGCCGCCGACGCATCGAAATCCCGACGAAGCGTACGCGCCGCGATCCCAAGCGCTGCCTGTCATTGCGCGGCGCGCGCGGCAACAACCTGCGCGGCGTCGATGTTGAGATTCCCATCGGGCTTCTGACCTGCGTGACCGGCGTATCGGGCTCGGGCAAGAGCACGTTGATCAACGACACGCTCTATCCGCTCGCGGCCCGGCATATCAACGGGCCGGCCGGTGATGACCCGGCGCCCTCGGATGGCATCGAAGGCCTGTCGCACATCGATCGGGTCATCGACATCAGCCAGAGTCCGATCGGCCGCACGCCGCGCTCCAACCCGGCCACCTACACGGGTCTGTTCACGCCGATCCGCGAGCTCTTCGCCGGCACGCAGGAATCACGCTCGCGCGGCTACGATCCGGGGCGTTTCAGCTTCAACGTCAAGGGCGGGCGCTGCGAGGCCTGCCAGGGTGACGGCGTGATCAAGGTGGAGATGCATTTCCTGCCGGACATCTACGTGCCCTGCGACACCTGCGAGGGGCGACGCTACAACCGCGAAACGCTGGATATCCGCTACAAGGGCCGGAACATCCACGAAGTGCTGGAGATGACCGTCGAGGATGCACTCGCGTTCTTCGCCAAGGTGCCGGCGCTGGCGCGCAAGTTGCAGACCTTGCTGGACGTGGGTCTTTCGTATCTGCGTCTCGGCCAGAACGCGACCACGCTCTCCGGCGGTGAGGCCCAGCGGGTGAAGCTGGCGCGTGAACTGTCCAAGCGTGACACCGGGCGCACGCTCTACATTCTGGATGAGCCTACGACCGGGCTGCACTTCCACGATGTCGCGCAGCTGCTGGCCGTGCTGCACCGGCTGCGCGACCACGGCAATACCGTGATCGTCATCGAGCACAACCTGGACGTGATCAAGACCGCCGACTGGGTGGTCGACCTCGGCCCGGAGGGTGGCTCAGGGGGTGGTCGGGTATTGGTGTGCGGCACACCGGAGACCGTCGCGGCGACGGCAGGCTCGTACACGGGCGAGTATCTGCGACCGGTGCTGGCGCGACAGGCGGTGCCTGCTTCGCGCAAGCGGCGCGCGTGAGGGCGGAGTCAAGGCCCGTTATGCAAGGGCGTCATCGAGCAGCGCAAGCAGGCGACTCCATGCGCGCTCCGCCTGCTCCTCGTCATAGACGGGCGAATCCGGCACACACCAGCCGTGGCCGGCTGGATACACCTCGATCTCCGCAGGCAGTTCGGCCTCATCGAAGGTCTCTCGCAGCGTGTGCTTGACCTCGGGCTCACGCGCATCATCGTTCTCGGCGATCGCGATCAGGAAGTGTGCGTTCATCTGCGACACCAGACGATGCGGACTTTCCGGCTGATCGGTCGCAAGTCCGCCGCCGTGAAACGACGCACCGGCACCGACCCTGTCGGCGACTGCGGCCGCGGTGCGCATCACCATCGGTCCTCCCATGCAATAGCCTGTGGTGCCCACCGGCCGGCCGGTGTCGACCGCATCCTGCGTGTCCAGCCAGCCGATGAATGCCTTCGCGTCGGTCACGTGCGTGGCGGCACTGAGCGTTCGCGCCAGCGGGAAGACCAGATTGCGGGTGGCATCGTCGGCAAGGCTGGCACCTTCCGGCACGACAGGCGCAGGAAGTTCCCGGTAGAAGGGATTGACCACCAGCACCGCGTAGCCGGCCTCGGCCAGGCGCCGGCCCATCTGACGGAAGGTCGGCCGCAGACCCATGATGTCCGGCCATACCAGCACCGCCGGATGTTTACCGCCTGAGGGGTGGACGAAGTAGCAGTCTGCAACGCCGTCGGGAGTGGTGATCTCGACGTCGGATTCGGTCACCTCGAGTGCGTTCGCAGCGCTGGGCAGCATCGCCATCAGGCCGACGCTGGCGGATATCGCACCGAAATCCCGCCGGGTCACGGCCGCGCCACGCCGATAGTGCTTCAGGTCTTCCTCAAAATGCTGATCACACATTGCTGGTATCTCCGGCGGATGTCGGGAATAGGCTAACGAACAATATACAGCGCCTACACCGTCCAATCGCAGAAATCCCGCACCAGCGCCGCAAGCTCACTCGCATGAACCTGCAGCAGGCCATGCCCCCAGTCCGGCAGCTCCAGCATCCTGCCGTTCGCAATCAAGGGTGCGGCGCGCCGGGTATACTCGGTGAGGTCATCTTCGGGATTCAGCAACAGCACCGGCTGGCGAACCTTTGGCAGAAGCTCGGCAAGCTCGAACGCGAAGGCTGCGTAGTGTCCCCACCAGGAGATCGCCGGCCGCCGCAAACCCTCGAAGAAATGCTCGGCTGCCATCTCGACGCTCTGCCCCGGACCTCGCCACCGCATCAAGGCCTGCCACCGGTCCTGCAGGTGCGAACCCTGCTCATCGAGCTCGTCAGGCCCGTAGAGGTCTCTAAACGCCTCGCGCTCCTCGATGGTGAAAACCGGAGCCGATACCATGACGATGTGGCGCACCTGCGCCGGGCGCAGCAAGGCGAGCGCTACCGCAATCTTCGAGCCCGTGTGATAGCCGATGACGTCAACCTCTTCCAGCGCGAGTGCATCCATCAACGCCGCCATCGTGCGAGCGTAGTCGGCAATGGCGGGCGGGGCCGCGGGCGGATCGGACTCACCGAAGCCCGGCGTGTCGGGTGCGATGGTCAGACGCTCAGCGCCCATCTCGCGAAGAAACGCCTCATACACCAGCCCCGAGTGCGGACTCATGTGAAAACACAGCAGCGGCCGCGCGGCGCCGCTGCCCGCCCGACGGTAATGAATCTGGCCGAAAGGCCCGTCACAGTAGCCGCGTCGCACGGCAGCTTGCAGTCTGGTCACCGAGATCCGGTCCTTCCTCAATTTCTCGCAGACAACCAAGATACCTGAGATGGCCCAGGGATGTACCGATTCAAAAGCTTGCCCGAGAGGCTATAGTGTTGGCGCTCGCAATGCGGCGACCTACGGGAAGAATTCAATGCCTGAAATCCTGCGCGGCTTTGTTTCCATCGACGAAGGCCAGGTGCACTATCGCCATACGGACGACCGATTGCGGGCGTCGGTCGACAAGGCAAGCCTCCCGCTGTGGATGGTGCATGCCTCGCCAAGCTCCAGTGTCGAGTTTTGCGGTCTGATGCGCGAACTGGGGCGAACCCGCAGCGTCATCGCTCCCGATACACTCGGCAATGGCGACTCTGCACCTCCTGCCCCGCCCACGCCGGGCATCGCCTATTACGCGGATTCAAGCCTGCGTGTCATGGATGCGCTGGGCATCGAGAAAGTGGATCTGTATGGCAGCCATACTGGCGCGCACATCGTCACCGAAATGGCGATCGCCAGGCCGGATCGTTTTGGGCGCATGGTGCTGGATGGCATTGCGATGTTCAGCGCCCAGGACAAGCGTGATTTCCTGGAAAACTACGCACCGGCTGTGACACCTGACGCCTTCGGTACCCAGTTCCACTGGGCCTGGCATTTTGTCCGCGACCAGGGATGGTTCTTCCCGTACTTCCGCCGCGATGCGGCGCACCTGCGCGGGCTGGCTGCCCCCGATGCCGAAGCGCTTCACACAACGACCGTCGAAGTGCTCAAGGCGATTCGAACCTACCACCTCGCCTACCGGGCCGCAT
>CAYLNP010000102.1:0-8609 GCA_964384925.1 uncultured Woeseiaceae bacterium | reverse complement strand
CCGAGTCCTTCCTTGGAGACACGCTTCATTTCGCGGCTGGGGATGATGGCGTCGGTATCGATATTGATGCGTATCAGCGGCGCGGCAATACCGCTGTGCGTGGTGAAGGGTTCCATGTTCATGCGTCCTCGCGCGCAAGCGTGCGTACGTCGGTGATCATGCCGGTGACGGCTGAAGCCGCAACGCTGGTCGGGCTGGCCAGGTGCGAGCGGGTGCCCGGGCCCTGGCGGTTCTCGAAGTTGCGGTTGGTGCTGGTGATGACACGCTCGCCGCGCCCGAAACTCTCGCCGCCGGCGAAGAAGCACATCGAGCAGCCCGATTCGCGCCACTCGAAGCCGGCCTGCATGAACACACGATCCAGGCCTTCGGCCTCGGCTGCTGCCTTGACGCGGCTGGAGCCCGGCACGCAGATGGCCTTGACGCTTTCGGCGACCTTGCGACCGCGCAGCACCTCCGCCGCAGCGCGCAGATCGCTGAGCCGGCTGTTGGTGCAAGAGCCGATGAACGCCGCATCGATGGGCGTGCCTGCCAGCGGCCGACCGGCCTCCAGATCCATGTAGGCCAGCGCGCGTTCCATGGCCTCCCGGCGGTTGCCGTCGGCTTCCGCGGCCGGATCGGGAACGATCCCATCTACGCCGATCTCGTGCTGCGGACTCGTGCCCCAGGTGATCTGCGGGACGATGCTGCCGGCGTCGATGACGATCTCCTGATCAAAATTTGCATCGGCGTCGCTGTGCAAGGTGCGCCAGTGGGCAAGCGCCGCCTCCCACTGCGCGCCCTTCGGCGCAAAGGGACGGCCTTCGACATAGGCGAAGGTCTTCTCATCGGGCGCGATCAGGCCGGTGAATGCACCAAACTCGATCGCCATGTTGCACAGGGTGAAGCGCGCCTCGATCTCGAGCGCCTCCACCGCCGCGCCTGCGAACTCGACAATGTAGCCGACCCCTCCGGAGGCACCGTGACGACCGATCAGGGCCAGCACCATGTCCTTCGCGGTGACACCGAATGGCAGCTGACCCGTAAAGCTCACCCGCATCTGCTTCTGCGGGTTCACGGCAAGCGTCTTTGTGGCCATCGCGTGTTCGGCTTCGGTCGAGCCGATGCCCCAGGCCAGCGCACCGAGCGCGCCCACGGTGCCCGTGTGGCTGTCCGGACACACGAGTGTCACACCCGGCAGCGCGATCCCCTGTTCCGGCGAAACCACGTGCACGATGCCCTGATTGAGATCACCGATGTCGAACAGGTGGATGCCGGCGGCACGCGCGGCCTCACGCGTGGTGACGATGAACTCCCGGCCGCCGGGCATGCGCGTATCGTCGCCGCGCCCTGGGAAGGTGTCGACGATGTGGTCCATGGTGCAGAACACCTGGCCGGGTTCGCGTACCGGGCGGTTGGCAGCCTCGAGCCCCTTGAGCGCGATGCTGCCGGTGCGCTCGTGCAGGAACACACGGTCGACGTACAACAGGCTCGCGCCACCGTCTAGCTCGGTGACGGTGTGCTGCGACCAGATCTTCTGTGCGAGGGTCTGTGCCATGAATGCATCCGCGGTAGGTCAATCCGTAATTTTCCCAAGCTTCGGCGAAAATTGAAACGCCTGCGATTCTGGCCGGCCGAGGCGCTGATGAATCGGATTGGCCTTACCAGGCGAAAACTGCTTGGACAGCGCCCATTGTGTATCGGCTCACCAGTCGGTCAGGATGGGCACAGAAGCCCGAGCGCCCGGGCCTTTTTGAGTAAGCTGACAGGATAATGAAAAATAAAGTTCTCACGTGGCCGCGCGTCGTGCTTGCCGCCGTCGTCCTGGCTCTGCTGGTGCCCCTGCTGATCGGCCGCGTGCTCGGCCCGACCGTCGTTGCGCTGGAGGTTGGCAGCGGGCCTCTGCTGCAGAACGTCGTCACCACAGGCCGGGTCGTCACCCGCCACCGGATCCAGGTCGGCAGCGAGCTGGTCGGCACGGTGCTGCGGGTGCATGTCGACGAGGGTGAGTCGGTGTCCGCCGGCGCGGCACTCGTGGATATCGACGATGCCGCGCAGCGCGCAGGCATGCGGCGGGCCGAGGCCGGCCTCGAGCAGGCGCGTATCCGCCTCGCGCGGCTCACCGAGTTTGACCGTCCTGATGCGCAGGCCGCGCTGGTCGAGGCCCGGGCCACACTGGATCAGATCGAGCGCGAGGTGTCGCGCCGCGCCGATCTGCGCACGCGCAATCTGCTCAGTGCCGAGGAACTGGATCGAAGCGAACTGGATCTCGCGCGTGCCCGGGCCGCACTGTCGCGTGCCGAACTGCGTGTCGGTTCGCTGGGCGCCCAGGGTGACGAGCTGCGCCTGGCGCGCGCGGTGATGGAAGATGCGCAGGCCGCGCTCGAGCAGGCCCGAGCGGAGCTCTCGCGCACTGTCATCACCAGCCCGGTCGATGCCCTGGTGTTGAGTCGCAGTGTCGAGCCGGGCGATACCGTCCAGCCGGGCGCGGTGCTGCTGGTGGTGTCACCCACCGGCAGGCTGGAGATCGAAGCACCGGTCGATGAGGTCAGCCTGCAGGGACTGGCCGTCGGGCAGGCCGCGCTGGTCGAGGCAGACGCCTATCCTGACCAGGTGTTCGAGGCCGAACTTGCCTTCATCTCGCCCCAGGTGGACCCGGAGCGGGGCAATCTGGAGCTTCGCCTGCGCGTTCTCGATCCACCTGCCTTTCTGCGCCAGGATATGACCGTATCCGTCGACATCCGCATCGGCGACCGCGAGCGCGTGCTTGCGGTACCCAACGAGGCGCTGCGCGACCAGGCCGGGAATCAGGCCCGTGTGTGGCGGGTCGAGGGCAGTCGCGTGCAGGATCGAGCGGTGACGCTCGGCCTGCGCGGCCTTTCAGCGACCGAAGTCGTGTCCGGGCTCGCCGAAGGCGATCGCGTTCTGCTCGGCACTACCGAGGTCGAGGACGGCCAGCGCGTCAGGCCAAGGCTGCGTTGATGCGTGTGCCGCTGTGGTATGAAAGTCGCCTAGCTGTCGAGTTTCTTCGCGAGGGGCGGGCGCAGAGTCTGCTGATCATCTCGGGCGTCGCACTGGGCGTGGCGGTGATCGTGTTCGTGCTGGCGCTGATCTCGGGGCTGCAGGACAACCTCGTGGAGCGTACGCTCGGCACCCAGGCACACATCAAGCTTCGGGCACCCGACGAACTCGTGCGCGAGCTGCGGCCGTTGACCGATGTCGCTGTGGCGGTGCAGCGGCGCAACGAGCGCGCGCAACGCTTGAGATCGGTGCAGAACTGGCAGGCGATCGCTGCAGAACTGGAAACGACACCGCGGATCGTGGCTGTGTCGCCGGTGGTCACCGGGCCCGCATTCGCCCGTCGCGGCGAGGCCTTCAAGTCCATCGCCATCCTGGGTGTCGATCCGGCGCGCTACGCGCAGATCGTGCCTGTGCCCGACAACATGCGCGCGGGTGTCTTCAGACCCACCGCCACGGAAGTGGTCATCGGCGACGTACTGGCCGATGAGCTCGGCGTGGGCGTGGGCGATCGCATCCGCATCGAAGGCACGGACGCCCGCGCCGGCAGTTTCCAGATCGCCGGGGTATTCAGTCTGGGCGTGCGCGACCTCGATGAGCGCTTCGTGTTCCTGCCGCTGCGCCCTGCGCAGACGCTGCTGGATCTGCCCGGTGGCATCACCAACATCGATGTGACCATCGACGAGATCTTCGCTGCAGAGTCGCTCGCCCGCGAGCTGGGGGGGCGCTACGGGATCACCGCCGAGAGCTGGATGCAGACCAGTGCGCAGCTGCTCAACGCGCTGCGCTCGCAAAGCGAATCCACGCGACTGATCCAGAGCTTCGTCGGCGTCTCCGTGGCCTTCGGCATCGCCAGCGTGCTGGCCGTGTCGGTGGTCCAGCGGCGTCGCGAGATCGGTATCCTGCGGGCGATGGGCACCACCTCCAACCAGGTCATGGCGGTGTTCCTCATCCAGGGTGGTATCGTCGGGCTGATCGGCTCGGCGATCGGCTCCTCG
Organism: uncultured Woeseiaceae bacterium; assembly: GCA_964384925.1. Classification (GTDB taxonomy): domain Bacteria; phylum Pseudomonadota; class Gammaproteobacteria; order Steroidobacterales; family PWYM01; genus PWYM01. Next base: position 4,617 of record CAYLNP010000102.1, on the reverse strand, counting down.
GCGGGACTGGGCATGGTGCAGCTGTTCACCGCGATCGGCCCGCGCGCCACCGACGAGGCCTTGTTCGACATCAACGCGGGCGCCGGACTGGTCGTCGGCGCGACGATTCTGGCCACGCTCACCGGGATCGCCTCGGCCCATTTCCCCGCGCGGCGCGCAGCCCTGCTCGACCCCGTGACGGCGATCCGCGATGGCTGAGTCGTCGCAGCTGGCTCAGGCGCAGGCGCAGGCGAGCGCACCGGTGCTGCGACTCAAGGGCGTGCGCAAACGCTATGGCGAAGGCACGCCTGTGGAAACGGAGGTGCTGCACGGCATCGACCTGGAGGTCGCACCGGGGGAGTTTCTCGCGATGGTCGGGCCGTCAGGTTCCGGCAAAAGCACCCTGCTGAACATCATCGGCCTGCTGGACCGGCCCAGTGAGGGTGAGGTGTGGATCGACGGCCGGGCCACGCGCGATCTGCCCGACACCGAGCGTTCGCGATTGCGCGGCCAGTCGCTTGGCTTCGTGTTCCAGTTCCACCATCTGCTCAGTGCCTTCACCGCGCTGGACAATATCCAGCTGCCGCGCTGGGCGGCGATGGGGCGACGCGATGCCAAGGTCGAGGCGGCTGCGCGGGAGCTGCTTGCGGCGGTGGGACTGGCCGACTACGCGCAGCGGCGTCCGAAGGAACTCTCCGGTGGACAGCAGCAGCGCGTGGCCATCTGCAGGGCGTTGATTCACCGCCCGCCGCTGGTGCTCGCCGACGAGCCCACCGGCAACCTCGACACCGAAACCTCGGCACAGGCGTTTTCGCTGCTGCGTCGGTTCAATCGTGAGTTCGGTTGCGCGTTCATCATCGTCACGCACGATCCCGGTCTGGCCGAGGGCTGCGACCGGGTCGTGGAACTCGTCGATGGGCATCTGGTGACCGATCGGGCCGGCCACGCCCCGGACCTGGGCTGAAGCGGGCTAAAGTCGCAGCGCGCCGTCGATTTCCATCACCCGACCGCTGACGTAGTCGTTCTCGAACAGGTAGATCACCGTGTGGGCGATCTCCTCGGGCGTGCCAAGCCTGCCCAGCGGAATCATCGCGGCCATTTTCTCGAGCGCCTCGGGCTTCATGCTTGCGACCATCTCGGTGCTCACGAACCCCGGCGCGATCGCATTGGCGCGGATACCGTAGCGCGCGAGCTCCTTGGCCCATACCACCGCGAGAGCGGCGACACCGGCTTTCGCGGCCGAGTAGTTGGTCTGGCCCATATTGCCGGCGCGCGAGATGCTCGAGATGTTCACGATCAGGCCTTTGGAGTCGAGTCTGATCATGTGTTCGGCGGCTTCCCGGCCGCACAGGAACACACCGGTGAGGTTGACGTCGATCACCGACTGCCATTGCGCGAGACTCATCTTGCCGGTGATCTCGCCGTTCTTCGCCTTGATCAGCAGGCCGTCGCGCAGGATGCCGGCGTTGTTGATGACGCCATGCAGACCACCGAAGTCACCGACCACGTCGTTGAACAGGGCGACCACTTCGTCTTCTTTCGCCACGTTGGTGACATAGCCGCGTGCTTCCACACCCAGCCCCTCGCATTCGGTGACCATGGCGTCGAGCGCCTCGCCGTCGACATCGACGAGGGCGAGCTTTGCGCCACGGCTGGCCAGGCTGCGGGCCATGGCCGCGCCCAGGCCGCGCGCGCCGCCGGTGATTACGACCACTGCATCCTTGAGTTCCATGTCGGGTCCTTAACTTGTTCGCAAGATTGTGCGCTGCATCATACCGGCACCGCCGGCTGATTTCACGCGCCGCGCTCAGGTGTCGGGCGTACCGCCCTGGCCGATAAGGTGTGCGGCCGTGGGCTTTTCGGTATTTTAATCAGCATCAGAGGTTTAACCCGGGTTTCTCCCCATGAGCACCGCCGCCAGTGATCTGCCCCAGGCCGGGCGCGACAGCGCCCAGCCACCGCTGCGTTTCGTGACTGCAGCCTCCCTGTTCGACGGCCACGATGCCGCCATCAACATCATGCGTCGCCTGATCCAGGCCCAGGGTGCAGAGGTCATCCACCTGGGTCACAACCGCAGTGTCGCCGATGTGGTGCGCGCAGCGTTGCAGGAGGATGCCGACGGCATCGCGCTGTCCTCCTATCAGGGCGGCCACATGGAGTACTTCAGGTACATGGTCGACATGCTGCGCGAGCATGGCGCCGAGCATATCCGCGTGTTCGGTGGCGGCGGGGGCACGATCACACCGGAGGAAATCCGCGAGCTGCACGACTACGGGGTGGAGCGCGTCTATCACCCTAACGATGGCATGAAGATGGGGTTGACCTCGATGATCGAGGATCTCGTCGAGCGCACCCGGGCGCACCGTCGGGCCACTGCAGTGCCGCAGACCATCAGCGTGGAGGACGCCGGTTCGATTGCGGCGATGATCTCCGCCATCGAGGAGGGCATGCTCGAGGATGCCGAACTTGCCCGGCTGCGAAAGCAATGGCAGGTGCGCTCCGGCAAGGTGCCGGTCATCGGCATTACCGGTACCGGCGGTGCCGGCAAGAGCTCTGTCACCGACGAATTGCTCAATCGCTTTCTCGCAAGCTTTCCCGAGATGCGTATCGCCGTGCTCGCGGTCGATCCGACGCGGCGGCGCACCGGTGGTGCGCTGCTGGGTGATCGCATCCGCATGAACAGCCTGCGCTCGGATCGGGTGTTCATGCGCTCGATGGCCACACGTCGGGCCCACCTTGCCACCAGTGAGATGCTTGGGCACTGCATCGCGTTTCTGAAGTCCCAGGGTTTCGATCTGGTCATCGTCGAGACTGCGGGCATCGGCCAGTCGGATTCCGAGATCGTCGATCTGGTGGATTTTCCCGTGTATGTGATGACCAGCGACTACGGTGCCGCCAGCCAGCTCGAAAAGATCGACATGCTCGACTATGCGGAAACTGTGGTGCTCAACAAGTTCGACCGGAAGGGCGCCGAAGATGCGCTGCGCGATGTGCGCAAGCAGTGGAAGCGCAATCGGCTTGCCTTTCAGGCAAGCAATGACGAGGTGCCGGTGTATCCGACGATCGCCAGCCAGTTCAACGATCCCGGCACGACATGGCTGTTCCGCAACCTGTGCGCGCGCCTGGTCGAGAAGCTCGGCCTGGAGGCCGCGCGCTGGACCCCGGATGTGGATGTCTCGGTGCGCGAGCCGCGCGCCACGGCACTGATACCCGGCAGCCGCATTCGCTATCTTGCCGAGATTGCCGAGCAGGGCCGCGCGATCAATGCCGCAGTCGCCGACGAAGCTCAGCAGGCCAGTCGTCTGCAGGACTTCTACGAGACCCTTAAGGACCTTGAGGATCCGGCGCTTCCCCCGCCGCTGACCTCCTATGCCAGTGATGCGCTGCGCGACGATACGGTCGATGCAACGCTGCGCAACCTGCGCAGCCGCTATCAGCAGACCCTGGCGGCGATCACGCCGGAGGGACTCTCACTGCTGCGCGAGTGGCCACAGCGTCTTGACGGCTTGACCGCCGAGCAGTTCAGCTACACCGTGCGGGATCGCGAGGTGACCGGCGACAACTATCACGAATCGCTCAGCCACCTGAAGATTCCGAAAATCGCGCCGCCGCGTTATCGCGACTGGGGTGATCTGCTGAAATTCCTGAAAATGGAAAACCTGCCGGGGGCGTATCCGTATACCGGTGGGGTCTACCCGTACCGGCGTGCCGGCGAAGATCCCACGCGCATGTTTGCAGGCGAGGGCACGCCCGAGCGCACCAACCGGCGCTTCCACTATCTATCCCAGGGCCAGCCGGCTGCGCGCCTGTCTACGGCCTTCGACTCGGTGACGCTCTACGGTGAGGACCCGCATCATCGCCCGGATATCTACGGCAAGGTCGGCAACTCAGGTGTATCGATCGCGACGGTCGATGACATGAAGAAGCTCTATTCGGGCTTCGATCTGTGCCAACTCACGACGTCGGTATCCATGACCATCAACGGGCCGGCGCCGATGATCCTCGCCTTCTTCCTCAACACCGCGATCGACCAGCAGGTCGAGAAACATCTAAAGGCCCAGGGCCAGTGGGAAGCGGCGAAGAAGACCATCGATGCCTACTTCGCCGAGCGTCAGCGGCCGAGCTATATCGGCGACCTGCCGGCGGGCAATGATGCACTGGGCCTGGGGCTGCTGGGCATCGCGGGCGACAAGGTGGTCGATGCGCAGACGTACGCACGCATCCGCGAGGAGACCTTTGCGCAGGTGCGCGGCACCGTACAGGCCGACATCCTCAAGGAGGATCAGGCGCAGAACACCTGCATCTTCTCCACCGAATTTGCCATGAAGATGATGGGCGATGTGCAGCAGTTTTTCATCGACCACAAGGTGCGCAACTACTATTCCGTATCGATCAGCGGCTATCACATTGCCGAGGCCGGGGCGAACCCGATCTCCCAGCTTGCCTTCACGCTGGCCAACGGTCTGACGATCGTGGAGTACTACCTGGCACGCGGCATGGAGATCGATGCCTTCGCGCCGAACCTGTCATTCTTCTTCAGCAACGGCATGGACCCCGAATACACGGTGATCGGGCGCGTGGCCCGGCGGATCTGGGCCCGGGCGATGCGCGAACGCTATGGGGCTTCTGCACGCAGCC
>CAYLNP010000101.1:0-8713 GCA_964384925.1 uncultured Woeseiaceae bacterium | reverse complement strand
GCGGGGATCGAGTTGATACTGTGCAGTGATCTTGCGCCGGGCACCGACTTCGCCGATGGCGGCCTTGAGCTGCGCAATGTCTATACCGGGGCGCCGACGCTGATCGAGGACGTCGCGCTGTTCACCTATTCAACACCCCGACAGCCCGATGCGTCGCTGGAGTCGCCGCTGAAATCCGCCGGGCTGGAAGTCCACCTGATCGGCGACTGCTACACGCCACGCACGGTGCTTGCGGCGACACGGGAAGGCTACCAGGTCGGCATGAAGGTATAGGGTCTATAGGGTCCCCCACGCTGACCGGCGGACTGCAGCCAGCGTCTCAGGCGAACGGCTTGACGGTTCCCAGAAACGACATGATCAGCAACAGGCCCCACAGGCACAGCGCCGCGATGGCGGCGCGCTGACGGGTGGCCATCAGGGACTGCTCGGCGGCCGGGACTTCGCGTTCGGCGCGAAGCTGCGCCAGCGCCGGGCCCCAGGCGGCGGCGATGACGCGCAGTGTCAGTCCCAGCGCAATGATGCCGGCGAACAGCAGAATCTTTACTGCCAGCCAGGTCTGGACGACGGGCCCGCCGGTCAGCAGCGATACGCCGCCCAGTCCGAGCATGCCGGCCAGCACGACATAACGCACCCACAGATCGCTGCGGCGCAGGAACTCGCCGCGAGGTGCGCCGTGCAGCAGGTGCACCGAGAGCATCAGCACCAGCCATGCCAGGGCGAGCAGCCAGATCAGAGACAGGCTCAGCGCACCCAGCGGCAGGTCCCAGGCCAGCGCGGCCATGTGAAACCCTACCGGCAGGATCAGGATGAGGGCCGCGCGCGGCGCCAGGTCCACCACCATGACGATTTCACGGATGCGCATGCGATCAGCGTAGCTGAGACCCGGGCGCGCCATGACCTTGGCGCCATAGTAGACACCGAAATCGGCACCCAGCCAGTAGGCGAACAGCACGATGTGCAACCAGTTGAGCAGTGAGTAGGTACTGATCATCGTACCGACCCGCTGCGCTCGCTGCGGCTATCTCCAGGCGCCGAAGACGAACCAGCTGGCGCCGTTGCCGTGGGCAGGCGCATCGCGTTGCCCGCGCGCAATGGCCGCAAACTCTTCCGGGTCGGCGGCAGTGAAGTTGCCGATCCGCCGCTGCACGAAGTTCTGCGCATCGAAACCTGCCTCGTTGCACAGCGATGCGAAATCCTGGCGCCGGAACTCGGCATAGTGGGGCTCGTTGTTGTGGTAGGCATCCCAGTCCAGATAGAAGTTGTAATACGGGTTCGCCTCGCTGGCGGGTGGCAGTTCCATGTGCAGCATCAGGCCGCCCGGACGCAGCAGGCGCCATGCTTCCCGAAACACCTTGCGGGTGCTCGCGGTTGAGATTTCGTGCAGGAAAAAGCTCGAGACGATGAGGTCGAAGTGACCGTCGGGAAAATCCGTGCGCTCGGCGTTCTGCTGTGAATAGTGGACAGTGGCGCCGCAGGCGTGCGCTCGCGCATGGGCGAAACGAAGCTGCGGCGCGCTCAGATCGATACCGTGGACTTCGGCGTCCGCAAAGACTTCCGCGTAGGGCAGGGTATTGTTACCGACGGTGCAGCCCAGATCGAGGATGCGCTGTGGTTTAAACCGGGGATAGGCGAGGCGCAGAAAGTGCGCCATCGAAAGCCCCACCGCGCCGCGCCGACGCAGCATCAGTCCGCCCCCGAACACCGCCGTGCCCAGTTCGTAGACGGCCCCCTGAGCGACGTCCTGCGCAGCGAACTCGCTGTGGAAATTACCCGGCATCAGGTGAATGTCCAGCGCCGTGTAGTCACGCGGCAGGCTCGTGTCCGGGTTTAGACGCAACAGCGTCGGAGCCGCCTGTTGTGCCTGCTCGGCCGCCTCACGCAGCTCGTCGAGATGGCGCTCTATCTGCGGCTGCACCGACGCCCAGGTCATCTCCTGTGCGTTGTAGCGAAGCGCACTCCACGCTTGGTAGATGGGCTGCCCCAGCATCAGGCGCCTGACCTCTAGGCCGTCGGCGGGTGGTCGTGCGTGAGTGCGCTCGAACTGCGGGCGTAGATCGTTTTCGTAGGTCGCACGCATCGACGCGGACATCTTCACCATGACGTGACGCCGCAGCGCCGAGACGAAGCCCTGACGGGCGCGCTCGTCATGACTGCCCGGCGCGATCTGCGTCGTGAGCAGCCGATCGGTCTGCGCGTCGGGCATCCGCGCGTCCATCACCCGCCCGCAACGCCTTCAACGAGGACGGCATCGACTGTCCCGGCGCCTTCGCGCAGCGCCTTGACCTCGGCGTACGCATCGGAACTCCAGAACGCGCGTGCCTGGGTGACACTCGGAAAGCGCAGGATCACCAGACGCCGGCCGTCGTCCGAGCCCTCCATGACCTCAGGGGAGGCGGCAACGGCAAGAAACCGCCCGCCAAACTCACCGACCAGCGCGCCCACGGCGCGACCGTACGCAGCCAGCGCCTGCGGGTCATGGAACTGCGCCCGGAACACCAGATAGCCGTACGCGTCCGGCACGACATGTTCGTCGGCCCCGGCGATGCCGGGCGCGAATGGCAGCGCCAGCACCCAGCCGAGCGCCAGCGCGGCGGCGCCGGATTTCAAGTCCGATATCGCGATCATTTTCGTATATTATCCGTCCCGGCAGCCGACGGCCAGCATCCGGGGGAAGGGGTCGGCTCGCTGGCACCAACGCTGTACCAGTTGCCACGATGCCTGCAAGGCCCGCGTGGTTCATTCGCATCAGCTGCAGGATACCCGCTCATGACGAACACCGCCGGCTCGCGCTTCTACTACGGTTGGGTCATCGCCTTTACGGCGCTGATGATCCTGACGGTCTCCAACGGCATGACGCTGACCGGACCGACGGTATTTGACGAGGTCATCATCGATGAACTCTCCGCGATCGGCATCGTGCGCGAGCTCAACAACAGCTACGACCTCAATCTGAGCACAGATGCATTGAGCGCGATGACCGAAGATGGCCGGCTCCGCGCCGATATCGGCGCAATCCGCGAGATCCTTGCGACGCAAGGAATCGAACTCACGGAAGCCGAGCTCAACGCCGTAGTGGACCGCGGTGGCATCAGCGTCGGGCGGCTCAAGGCCCGCGACATGATCACGCTTTTCACCGGCGGCCTTCTGGGGTTCTTCGCCGGCGCCCTGGCGGACCGGATCGGTGTCAAGCCGTTGATGGTCGCCGGCATGGTGATTCTCGCGGCCGCCTACTGGCAATACGGGCGTGTCACGACACTGATGGATGTCTACCTGGTGCATTTCGCCTTCGGCGTCCTGCTTACCTTGGCGGGCCTGATCGTGAATGTGATCCTGGTATCGCGTTGGTTCGTCAAGCGACGAGGTTTGGCGATCGGCATTGCGCTCGCCGGCACCAGTATAGGTAATGCACTTCTGCCACCGCTGAACGCGTGGTTGCTCAACTTCGGAACCTGGCGCGAGGTGTTTGGCTGGGTGGCGCTGGTACCGCTGGTCATGGTGCCACTGATCTTCCTGCTGGTGCGCAACCAGCCGCCGGCCGACAGCACCAGCGAGGCGGGCAAGGCGGCAACCGAGGCCACCAAGTACGGCATGACGCTCGCGGAGGCACTTCGCAGCCGCAACTTCTGGATGCTGGCGATCCTTGCCATGTGCACCTTCTACGCCATCCTCGGCATGGGCACGCACACCTTTCTGTTCATGCGGGTGGAAGGCTACTCGATCATGGTGGCCTCGACGGCGTCCACGATCCTGTTTCTGGGCGGCCTGCTGGGCAAGCTGATCAGCGGACATCTCGCCGAAACCGTGGGCCGGCAGCGCGTGCTCCTGGTAGCGCTGGGGCTGATGTTCGCGGGCGTGCTTTGCATGGTTTCCACCAGCATGATTCACAGCGCGGAACTGATCTGGGTGGGCTTGAGTCTGTTCGGGTTCGGCTGGGGTGGTATCTACACGCTGATTCAGCTGCTGTGCGCCGATCTGTTCGGGCTCAAGGCCCTTGGCAAGATCATCGGCGCGATTACGGTCCTCGATACCCTCGGCGGCGGGCTCGGTCCGTTCATGACCGGCGTGCTCTACGATGTGTCCGGCAGCTACGTGCTGCCATTCGTGGTCATTGCGCTGCTGATGGCAATCGCGATCCTGTGCGGAACGCTGCTGCGCACCGATGTGATCGACAAGATGCGCCCGCCGCAAGCGCGCGAGGACGCCGTCGGCGAAGCCGCGCACAGCAAGGCATGACAGGCGGCAGGGTCAGTAACCCTGCCAGCTGTCAGAGACCTTTTCCTCGTCGATCAGCGTGCGCATATGGATGCGCCCGCTCTTGATCCACTGCCAGATGCGGCAGCGGTACCGGCCGCAGTCGCTCATCTGGATCATCTCGTAGAGATACAGGTCGGCTTCGCCCTTGCGCGTCCAGTTGAGCATCAGCGTGCGGTTGAAATCATCCAGCGGCACTTCCGCAGCCCAGCCGTAGATCAGGTCGTTGTCGAACCACATCCTGCTATCGCGGTAGGTGGCCGGAAAATCCCGGGCCTCGGTGCGGCCGTCGGCCCAGGTGTAGTGATTGGTCTGGTGATAGGGGTAGGGGCCGGTTTCGGGAAACCGGCACACGAGCCGCGAGCGATGCTCGTCGATCTTGTTGCCCTGCGCATCGGTGTACCGGTAGAAGCCGTCCCAGACACCCTCGTTCCTGGCCAGCAAAGGCATGGCCAACTTGATCTCCGACATGTTCGTCCTCCTGACTACGTGATCGTGAAGCCCGGCCCGGGCCGCATCCCTGCGCCGGCCGGGGTGCCTGAGCGCCCCGGATTGTATACAAGGACCTCGAGCCAGGCGACCCGCCCCGGCTTTTTTTTGCCGCGACGCTTGCGTAGAGTTCTGCGCTTCGCGCTGGAGAACCGCTTCAGCCACCTTACAGTCGCCGCGTATCCGGCGCGTATCAGGAATTGAAATCGATGAGCACCGAGCCTGTGGCTGCCAATGTGTCTGCACACCGCGGTCAGGCCGCCCCCGGAACACCGGTAAAGACGGCCGCCGGGCTGCGCCATGTGCGCTACGAGATCCGGGGCGTGCTGGCGAGGCGGGCGCTGGAACTGGAGAAGCTTGGCTACGAGATCACCTCGCTCAATATCGGCAATCCGGGGGTGTACGGCTTCCGCACGCCCGAAACGATGCGCCTGGCGATGATCGAGAACCTGCAGATCAGCGAAGGGTACTGCCACCAGAAGGGCATCTTCCCGGCCCGCGAGGCTGTGGTCATGCAGCAGCAGACACGCGGTGTCATGACTGCGAGTGCGGAGTCCGTGTTCATCGGCAACGGCGTCTCGGAGCTCATCGATCTGTGTCTGCGGGCCTTGCTCGATCCAGGCGACGAGGTGCTGATTCCCAGTCCGGACTACCCCCTGTGGACGGCCGCCACCGTGCTCAACGGTGGCAGGGCGCTGCACTATCCCTGCCCACCGGAACGTGAGTTCCAGCCCGACCTCGCGGCGATCGAAGCCATGATCACGCCCCGCACCCGCGCGATTGTCGTCATCAACCCGAACAATCCGACAGGGGCTGTGTACTCGCTGGAAACCCTCAAGGGCATTGCAGCGCTCGCAGAGCGCCACAGACTGGTGGTGCTCAGCGACGAGATCTATGACCGCATGACGTACGACGACGCGCAGTTCGTGCCGATGGCCACGCTGGTCAACGAAACACTCTGTGCCACACTCAGCGGTCTGTCCAAGGTCTACCGGGCCTGCGGTTATCGCGTCGGCTGGGCGTCCTTCAGCGGCGATCTGGAGAACGCGCGCGCTTATCTGAACGCACTCGAACTGCTGGCCTCGTTGCGCCTGTGCAGTAATGTGCCCGGACAGTGGGCGGTCCAGACGGCGCTGGGGGGCTACCAGAGCATCGGCGATCTGACCTCGCCGGGTGGGCGCCTGTACGAATCGCGCCAGGCTGTGATCGACTGCGTGGCCGCCAGTCCGTTCCTGCAACTCGTCGCTCCGCGCGGTGCGATGTACGCCTTCGTGCGCGTGGACAGCGAGCGTCTGCCCGGGTTCAACGATCATCGCTTTGCCATGGACCTGCTGGAGACGCGTCACGTACTGGTTGCGCCGGGGACCAGCTTCAACGTCCCGTATGAGGATCATTTCCGCATCACCACGTTGCCCTCGCCAGCGCTGATCGACAACGTGTTCAGCCGCATCAACGATGTGCTGGAGGGCTACATCCAGTAGAATATATATCAACAACCGTCCAGAAGTGTTTGTATAATTTAGATAAATTAATATCCCAAGCTGCCGAGGATCGGGCGACCATCGTGGTACCCGGCACCCGGCTGGTGCGCCACTATCGGCTGCGTTATGCGAAGGCGCGGACGGCGGCCGGACAGGCCGTATGGAACGCACCGGACATCATCGCCTGGGATCACTGGCTGGCGCGGCTGTGGCAACGCGGACCGGACGCACGGGCGTTGCTGGGTCCGGTGGCCGCGGTGCGGCGGTGGGAGCAACTGGTCGCGGACGGTAGTGAGGGGCCGGGCGTTGATGCCGCGCGTACCGCGGTGCTCGCGCGGCAGGCCTTGCGTGTGCTGCGTCAGTGGCAGTTGCCTGGGCCGGCATTGCACGAAGGCGGTACGCAGGACTCCCGGCGCTTCGCCCAGTGGTTGCAGCGTCACGAGGAAAGCGGCCGGGCGCGACAGGAACTCGATCCGGAGGACCTGGGCAGTGCCGTGCTGGAGGGGCTGCGGGCTGGCCGAATTCCCGCGCCATCCACCCAGCTCTGGCTTGGATTCATGACGCTGACGCCGCTGGCGCAGGCGATCGCCGAGGCATCGCGCGCCGCGGGCGCGCAGGTGGTCTGGCATCCCGGCGGCGGACACGCAGGCGAGCGGCGCGTGTTTACGGCCGTCGACGCCCCCGATGAGCTGAGCTGCGCGGCCAACTGGATTGGCGCGCAACTCAGTCACGAGGCTGCGGACGTGGGCCTTGTCGTGCCTGACCTTGCCAGCAGACGCGATGAGGTCGAAACGACATTGATTCGACTGCTCGCCCCCGGCAGTGCCGATGCGGCGGAGGCGGGCATCAACTTTTCAGTGGGCCGCCCGCTGGCCGACGTGCCGGTGATCGCATCGGCGCGTCTGCTGCTGGCGGGGCTGGCCGCGCCGCTCGACTTCGCCGCCGCGAGCCTGATACTGCGGTCTCCTCATATTGCGACCTGCAAACACGAGCGCGGCGCCCGGGCGCGGCTCGAGCGCAAGCTCCGCGAGCTCAATGTCAGTTCCGTGGCGCTTTCGAGCCTGGAGTCGCATGCTGCTGCCGGACAGTGCCCGACCTTGGCAACGGCGTTGGCGCAGCTGCTCGCGCTGCGGCGAACGTGGCCGGGCCGGGCGGGTACCGCCCGCTGGGGCGTGCTGCTGGATACGGCACTGCGGGCGGGCGGCTGGCCGGGCGACGAGGCGGGCGAGAGTCAGGGTTTCCAGGCGCTGCAACGCTGGCGCGAGACGCTGGGGGAACTCGCCGCAGAGGATGCCGCCCTGGGTCAGATGGATGTGCGCGCCTATCTCGCGTTGCTTGGGCGACAGCTCCACGAGCGCCAGTTCCAGCCTCAGCTGCCGGCTGGTCGCCTCGAAGTGATCGGCACGCTGGAGGCCGCCGGTCGCGACTATAGCGCCCTGTGGATCACCGGCCTGACCGCGGCGCGCTGGCCGCCGGCGCTGCGTCCGCACCCGCTGCTGCCACTGTCCTTGCAACGACGCGCCGGACTGCCCCAGGCGGATGCCGCGGCCGGGCTTGCGCAGGCGCAGCGCACGATCGATGCCCTCGGCGCGTCGGCTCCGAACGTGGTCATGAGCTGGCCGCAAAGAAGCGATGGCGCCGAGAACACGCCCAGTCCACTGCTCAAGGGACGCCCGCTGGAGGTCGCGCAGACATCGCGAATTCATTGGGCCGGGGCGTTGCTGGCGGCGCGCCCGACACTGGAGGTGGCGGCTGATCCGGCGCCCGCATTGCAAACCGATGAGCCCACGCGTTTCCCGGTCGGTCTGCTGGAACTCCAGCAGCGCTGTCCACTCGCCGCGTTCGCCCGTCACCGACTGCATGCTCGACCGCTGGAGGCCCCGGTACCGGCCCTGTCGGCTTTGCTGCGCGGGTCGCTGGCCCACCGGTTGCTGGAGCTGTTCTGGCGTCGCCATGGCGCTGATCAGGCGTGGCGCGAGATCGGCGAAGACCGGCTGAGCGCAGAAATTCTCGACTGCGCGAAGCACGCGGCGGCTGAGTTGATGCCTGGCGACAACGCTTTTTCTCGCGCCGTGGCTGCCGTGGAGATTGACCGGCAGTGTGCGCTGGTGCGGGCGTTGCTCGCGCAAGAGGCGCAGCGACCGGCCTTCATCGTCGAGCACCTTGAGCATCGGCTCACGCTGGGACTGGGTGTCATCACGCTCTCCGGCCGCGCCGACCGAATCGATCGCCTCGATACCGGCGGCACGCTGCTGCTCGACTACAAGAGCGGGCTGCCGCGGCACACCGGGCTCGTGCCACCGCGGCTGGATGCCCCGCAGATGCCCGCGTATGCGCTGGTGCTCGGCGAGGATGTCAGCGGCATGGCCTTCGTGAGTCTGCGCAGTGACCGCCTGGGCTTCTTCGGTGCGGGCAGCGAGGCAATGACCAGGCCGGTGTACGGACGAGCCTGGCGTGTAATGCCGGCGCAGGAATGGACCGCACTGCTGGCT
>CAYLNP010000100.1:0-8882 GCA_964384925.1 uncultured Woeseiaceae bacterium | reverse complement strand
TCGCTGCATCCAGATAGACCAGCGCCTCGGCCGCCTCGTCGAAGCTGAATGTACGGTCGATGTGGGGACGCACGCCGTTCACGGCGCAGGCGCGCAGCAGATCCTCAAGCATCCGCCGGCTTCCGGATGTGATGCCCTTGAGCACGAGGTTGCCGAAGTAGAGCGGCGAAAGGTTGGGTGACTCGCCGGTGCCCTGGTCGAGGGCGCCGAGCAGACCGACGCGGGCATTGGGCGCACAACAGGCCAGAGACTGCGGCAGCGTGCCCAGTCCTACAGTTTCCACAACGATGTCCACGCCGCGACCGGCCGTGCGCTCACGCACGACCTGTTCCCACTGGGGCTCCTGCCGGTAGTTCACCGTGATGTCGGCGCCAAGCTCGCGTGCGATCGCGAGCTTGTCATCGCTTGACGAGGTGATCACTACGCGCGCGCCGTTCATCTTCGCAATCTGCAGCGCCAGCATGGCTACGCCACCGGTGCCGAGCGTCAGCACAGTGTCGCCGGGCTTCACGCGACCCAGCGTCTCGATCACCGCCCATGCGGTGATGCCGGCGGCACCGAGGGCTGCGGCGTCGATGTAGGCCATACCCTCGGGCAGACGCACCAGCGCGGAGGCCGGCAGGGTGATGAACTCAGCGAGCCAGCCATCCGCCGTCACGCCCAGATCATGCGCAAACACCTCCGGTGCGTAGTCGCCGTCCAGCCAGCGAACGAAGTGGGGAGCCGTTACACGGTCGCCGGGCGCGACAGCCGTGACGTTCTCACCCACGGCCACCACCTCACCCGCGCCATCCCCGAGCGGGATGCGCGCTTCGGGCTGGCGCGCACCGTAGCCTCCACGCAGCATCAGGAGGTCGCGATGGTTGAGTGCCGCTGCGCGCACGGACACGCGCACCTCGCCGGGGCCGGGCGGAGGCGCCATGATCTGCGCTCGTCGCAGTGAGTCCAGGCCCTGCTGGTCACCGAGCTGGTAGCACGCAAACGGCTGACTCTCGCGGGCCTCGTCTGCGCTTGCGCGGGAGGCTACGGCGGCAGCCGCCGCTGCGGTAAGGCCGCCGGCCAGCGCATCGCGCCGGGTGAGCTTGGTTGAAGACATCTCGGGACTCTCCGCGTCGCGTGGATCAAAGGTGAACCCCGCGAGTGTACCCAAGCCCGCTTCAGGCGTCCTCGTCGGCGCGAACGTAGGCAAGCAGGCGATCGTTGGCCACGCGCGACTCCAGGCCAAGCCACCGCCCATCCTCGCTGGCGTACCAGACACGGATATCGGTGGCGTCCGTGGCATCGGTGCGATCGGCAATGATCCGGTAGCCCTCGGCGCTGACGCTCGTGCCGTTGTGCGACCAATTGGCCGCCGCGAGTGGCTCCACACGCACGTCCAGGTATTCACCTGTCTGCGAATTCAACAGCCGCGATGCCTGCAGGAAGCTTCGATCCCAGTAGGCGAAGCTCATGATGCATTCGCTTTCGAACTCGAAGGGCTCGGAGGCGGTCTCCACGCGGAAAAGGTCATCCTCGCGGCGCCCCTCCACCTGGAAGCGGTCGCCGTTCGCCGTGGTGCGGGAACTGATGCCGCGCAGGCACCCATCCTCACCCCAGTTCTCCGTGTTCTCGTGACGATAACGGTACACCGGGATACCCAGAATTCTCACATCGAACGATGCGTTGCTCTCGACCCTGGTGCCGTTGGCATCAGGCGAGATGATGAAGCGATGCTCTCCGATCTCGCGATCATCCAGCAGTACGCGAAAACGCAGCTCGCTGGCCTGGTCGGTCGCTGCATCGGTGGTCCGTACGTCGATCTGTTCACCGACAGCCGGCGATGCGGCCAGCAGCATCGCAAGGGCGGCTGCCGGCGTGCGGCCCAGCAAAACGGGAATGCTTGATGTCATGGCGGGTTACCTGCTCCGTGTTGCGCATGGACCTCGGAGGCCATGTATCGGTGCGCGTTGATGTCTGCTGCCTGTCAATTCGCTGGTGAGCCGACGGCGGATTCAGGGCTTGCTTCCGGTCGTGGATGCGACCCGGCGTGCGGGCAGGCATGATGGCGGTCCATGGACACGCGATATCAGCAACTCATCGAGACGATCCTGGCGCGGGTGGGCAAGCATGTGGTGCTCGCGGTGCCCCTGGGGCTGGGAAAGCCCAATACGCTGATCAACGCCCTGTACCGCAGGGCGAAGAGCGACACCACCATACGCCTGGATATCGTCACCGCCCTGTCGCTGGACATACCCACGCCGGGCAGCGACTTGGAGGCGCGCTACCTGACGCCGTTTCTCCAAAGACACTTCGGTGCGAACTACCCGCGCCTGGACTATGTCGCCGATCTCGCCGCCCGGCGCCTGCCCGAAAACATCACCATCAGCGAGTTCTACCTGCAGTCGGGCAGCCAGCTGGGCAATCCATTGGTGCAGCGCCGCTACATCAGCAGCAACTACACGCATGTGGCGCGCGACCTTATCGATCGTGGCGTGAATGTCGCAATGCAGCTGGTCGCCCAAGGCGAGCTCGACGGGCGCAGGCGCTACAGCCTGTCGTGCAACCCGGACGTGACACTGGACCTGATGGACCGCCTGTCCCGACGACCGGATCACGACTGTATGATGATCGGCCAGGTGCACCCCGAGCTGCCGCTGATGCATGGCGATGCGCTGGTGGACGAGGACTTCTTCGATGTTCTGCTTCCGGCAGGGGAAGTCTTCCGCCTGTTCGCCCTGCCGCGCGGTCCGGTCAGCGTGCAGGATCACTGGGTCGGGCTGCAGGCCAGTCGCCTGGTGGCCGATGCCGGCACCTTGCAGATCGGCATCGGCTCGCTCAGTGACGCGCTGGTCAATGCCCTGATTCTGCGCCAGCAGCACAACGCGCTGTATCGCCGCGTGGTTGCCGGGGCAGACGGTGATGCGGGGGCCATGACGCAAGCCATCGGCGGGCTCGCCGAGTTCGATCACGGTCTTTACGGCGCCAGCGAGATGTTCATGGACGGCTTCATGCACCTGTATCGTGCCGGCATCCTCAAGCGCGAGGTGTTCGAGGACGCAACGCTGCAGGCGCAGGCCGATGCCGGCACGCTGCCGGAGCATCTGCAGGGGCGCGGCGCAATCATGGATGGCGCGTTCTTCCTGGGCAGCCGCGAGTTCTACGCGTTCCTGAACGCGCTCTCCGAGTCGGAGCAGCCGCGCTTCCGGATGACCTCGGTGGGGCGGGTGAATCAGCTCTACGGCGGCAACGAGGCCCTCGAGGTCGCCCAACGCCGGCGGGCGCGCTTCATCAACAGCTGCATGATGGTGACGCTCACCGGGGCTGCCGTGTCCGATGGACTGGCCGACCACCAGGTCGTCAGCGGCGTGGGCGGGCAATACAACTTCGTGGCCATGGCGCACGCAATGGAAGATGGACGCAGCATCCTGATGCTCAGGAGCACGCGTACGCAGGGCGGCGAGCTGCGCTCGAACATCGTCTGGGAATACCCGCACACGACCATCCCGCGGCATCTGCGTGATATCGTCGTGACCGAGTACGGTGTGGCCGATCTGCGCGGCCGCAGCGACGAGGAGTGCGTCCAGGCGTTGCTGAGCATCTGCGATGCGCGCTTCGTGCCCGAACTGGTGGATAAGGCTGTGAAGGCGGGCAAGCTTGGCGCGCAATGGCAGCTGCCGCCGCAGGTTCGTGAAAATACTCCGAATACGCTGGCTGACCGGTTGCGCACCGCCAATGCGACCGGGCATTTCGAGCGCTTCCCGTTCGGCAGCGACTTCTCCGCGCTGGAGCAGCAGCTCGGCGTCGCACTCAAGCGCCTGCAGGGCATGCAGCAGAAGCGCTGGCCGCTGATCGGTGCGGCGTTGCGCGGCGACCCGGCGCGCTGGCCCGAGGCCATGGCGAGGATGGGCCTGGACCAACCTGAGGGGCTGAAAGATCGGTTGATGGCGCGCCTGCTCGCTGCCGCGCTGGCTGAAGATGCGTGATCGTCGCAGGCACTGCCCTATCGGCAGCGGGCGCAGCTGCCTATACTTCAGCGCCTGAAACTCCACCCGCCGACGACGAATGCTCAGTTGCCCGTGAAGCCAACCGCCAACCCTGCCGCGCAACCCGCTGCTGATCCCCGGCCCGCGCAGGCCGACCACCGCGTGATGCTCGCCATCGACCGGCTGTCGAAAGTCTACGCGGGCGGATTCAAGGCGCTGGACAATGTCAGCCTCGAGGTGCGCAGGGGCGAGATCTTTGCGCTGCTGGGGCCCAACGGCGCCGGCAAGACAACGCTGATCGGCATCGTCTGCGGCCTGATCACGGCCAGCAGCGGCAGCGTGCGCGTCGACGGCCACGACATCGTGCGCAACTATCGTGCAGCGCGCAGCCTGATCGGACTGGTGCCACAGGAGCTCACCACAGACGCTTTCGAGAAAGTCATCGACACCACGGCCTTCAGTCGAGGCCTGTTCGGGCTGGCACCGAACCCGGCGCATATCGAGAAGGTGCTTCGCGACCTGTCGCTCTGGGACAAGCGCAACAGCAGGGTACGCGAACTCTCCGGCGGCATGAAGCGACGCCTGCTGATCGCCAAGGCGCTGGCGCATGAACCCCAGGTGCTGTTTCTCGACGAACCCACAGCCGGAGTCGACGTAGAGCTTCGCCGTGACATGTGGTCGCAGGTGCGCGCATTGCGCGAGCGAGGCGTCACGGTGATCCTGACCACTCACTACATCGAGGAAGCCGAGGAGATGGCCGATCGCATTGGCGTGATCAACCGCGGCGAGCTGATCCTGGTGCAGGACACCACCGAGCTGATGCGCAGACTGGGCAGCAAGCAACTCACCCTGCAGCTCAACGAGCGCCTGACGCAGATTCCGACATCGCTGGCTGCCTACGCACTCGAACTCAGCGAGGATGGGCACACGCTGATCTACACCTACGACACCCACGGCGAGCGCACCGGCATCACCGCGCTGCTCGGCGACCTGAGCAGCGCCGGTGTGCGCTTCACGGATCTGCGCACGCGCGAGACCTCGCTGGAAGAGATCTTCGTCAGCCTGGTGAGTCCGCAGTCATGAATTTCCGCGCAGTGCAGACCATCTACCTGTTCGAGATGGCCCGGACGATGCGCACGCTGCTGCAAAGCATTCTGGCGCCGGTACTGACGACGTCACTGTATTTCATCGTGTTCGGCGCGGCCATCGGCGCGCGTATCCCGGAGATGGGTGGCGTGAGCTATGGCGCGTTCATCGTGCCCGGACTG
The DNA here is from genome assembly GCA_964384925.1 of uncultured Woeseiaceae bacterium. Lineage (GTDB taxonomy): Bacteria > Pseudomonadota > Gammaproteobacteria > Steroidobacterales > PWYM01 > PWYM01. Next base: position 3,652 of record CAYLNP010000100.1, on the reverse strand, counting down.
ATCATGCTGATGCTGCTCACCCAAAGCGTCTCCAATGCATCCTTCGGCATCTACTTTCCGCGCTTCTCGGGCACCATCTACGAGCTTCTTTCCGCACCGGTGTCATCCTTCGAACTGGTGCTGGCCTTTGTCGGCGCGGCCGCGACGAAGGCCGTGCTGATCGGTCTGATCACGCTGGCCACCGCCAGTGCCTTCGTGCCGCTGGAGATCGCCCACCCGGTGTGGATGGCAGCCTTTCTGGTCCTCACCGCGCTGTCGTTCAGCCTGCTGGGTTTCATCCTGGGCATCTGGGCGGATTCGTTCGAGAAACTGGGCTTCGTGCCGCTGCTGGTGATCACGCCGCTGACCTTTCTGGGCGGCACGTTCTACTCGCTGGATATGCTGCCGCCGTTCTGGCAGACCGTAAGCCTGGTCAATCCGGTGGTCTACCTGGTCAGCGGGTTCCGCTGGAGCTTCTACGGCGCAGGTGATGTCAGCGTGGTAGCAAGCCTTGCCGTGGTGACGATCTTCCTGGTCGTGGGGCTGGCGACAGTGTGGTGGATGTTTCGCAGCGGTTACCGGCTGAAGCCATAACAGATACTGCCTGTTCGCATTGTGGGTGCTGGGCTCAGGTATCGGTGCCGCTTTGTGCTCAGGGTGTCGTCGGCGCGAGCTGTTCCCGAATATCCTCAAAGCCACGACGAAACCCCACTGCGCCGGACGTCGAGGATCTGCCGCCGACGCGATTGATCCGAAACCCCATGGGGCGGTCGGCGTCGTCCGTCCACAGGTCGAACTCCATGACGAAGACGCCGCCGTCCGGTGTAGGAATACGTTCGACCATCTCGTAGGCGCGAATCGTCAGGCTCGAACTGTCGGCGCGCTTCAGTGTGACCTCACTGCGCAGGCGCAGCTCCGCGGTCTGGTTGTCCGGGCTGGTGCGCGCGCGGCTGAGATCCTGAGCGGCCCACTGGAACGTCTGCGTGCCCGCTTTGACGCGATCGTAGCGACGGGTCATCACGAACATCGGCGAGGCGCTGGGCGCCATGTTGATCAGGCAGTCGCTCGCACAGGCAATTCGCGCATCGACCACGGTCGCCTCGCCGTGCACCTGGATGGCGACGCCACCAGCTACCGCGTTCAGGTGGATGTTCACCGCTTCGTCGTCGTACAGGCCCCGCCCCGCGCCGGACAGGGCATGCCAGCGCGCGTCGTAGTCGTAGCGTGACATGACCCTCATGGCGCCGTCGGCCATGGTCGTGGTGGCGAGCAGTGTGACGCCCCCGTCAGGCCGCCGGAGGATTTCGAACACCTCTTCGCGGGCGACTTGCGGTGGGCCTGAGACGAGGAAAACACCCGCATCCAGGAGGCTTACGTCGGCGACACCTGTGAGCGTCAGAGCGTCATCGGCAGCTGACGCCGTATGCGGCGCTGCCAACAGGACGCAGATCACCACGCCGGCGAGGCACTGGGGCAAGGGCATCGAGTTACTCCAAAAACACCGCAGGATCTTCGTCTGAATTTTCTACACGCAGTTCGGGCATTTTTCCATCCACGAAACCCCGGCGCACGCAGCCTGAGCTGCATCGGATTCGCTGTCGAACAGGTGCCGGAGTCCGCCTGGGGACTGGCGTTGCGGGTCCATGCGGTGATTTGCCATCACGGTTGTTCTGTCGCTATATACCGACACAATCAACGCGCCGAAGGACCATTTTCAGGGTTGGCCCGCGTCTTGCAACACTGCTGGCACCGGGATGTTCGACAACACCCCACCATTGTCCGACTCAACAGGAGACGATCATGAAACATCAACATTCGCTTCCGGGGCATTCTCTGAAAATGGTTGCTGCCGCCGTCATGCTGGCGCTGGGCAGCAGTGCGCCCGCCCTCGCACAGCAGCAGCAGGATCCTCAGGCGCAGGGCGAGTGGCCTCAGCAGGAGCAGCAGCGAGGCACGACCGAGCGTGATGGACAGCAGGAGCGTGACAATGCGTCCGCAGCCGACGCCAGGTCGGACAGCCGTGACTACACGGCGGCCACCAACGCCGAGCGAGGCGACGGTTCATTGGACGAGCTCGCTGAGCAGCACGATGGCCTCGGCAAGTTTGTCGATGCAGTAAAGACCGCTGGCATGGAAGACTCCCTGATGCGGGGCACCTATACGGTGTTCGCTCCCACCGATGAGGCCATCGAGGAAGCAGGCGGCGATGAACTCCTCGACGGCGAGAACATCGAGGAAATGAAGGAGCTGCTGCGCGCTCACATCGTGGCCGACGATGTCGACCGTGAAATGGCCGGCAGAATCAGCCAGGCGATGACGCTGGATGGTGGCGTCGTTGAGCTAGAGGAGCGCGATGGCAAGCTGACCGTTGACGGCGCGAATATCGAGGACGCTGACATCCAGCTGGCTGGACTTCGCGTCTTCGCCATCGACAAGGTGCTGAGTGTGTCGGACGATGCACAGCGCTCGCAGGATCGCGACGACGATGATGAGGACGAATCGCGGGCCAGCAATATGTAAGGGTTTGCGAAAGCAGTCCGGTGAACAATGGGGGCGGCCTTGATGGCCGCCCCCTTTTTCATGGGGCCGCCGGCGTCATCCCTGGCCGTCACCAGGCTTGAGTCGAGTCGCAATATCGACCAGGGTCTCAGCGAGCCGGTCGACCCGCGCGGCGCTACTGCCGGCGGCGATGTTCCGGACCTGTGTCGCAAGCGATTCCAGCCTGGCCGATGCAACACTGTTGCTGCGGCCACGTTCGATGCTCGATGCAGCAGCCTCCAGCGCCGTGGCCAATTGCCCGACCAGGGTTTCGGGCAGTACCTCATCGCGCGTGATCTGGTCGAGATAGGCCAGCGCCACTACAGGTGCTGCGGGCCAGTTGACACGGTACTGCTGCTGCGGGTTGAAGGCGGCGCCGTGGTTCGCAAGGGCGGCCGCAGCGATCTCGTTCGCGCTCAGGTGCTCGCTGGGCAGAAGCTCGAAGACGTCGAGACCGCGCACGATCTCGGTGCCGTAGATGCGCCCGTCGTAGAAGTATGCCGACCAGTAGCCACCCAGCACGAGCTGCTCGGGGTCCACCGGGCCGCGGTCGAAGTAGGCAATCTCGACCGGATTGGCAGAATCGGTGAAGTCGATCACCGAGATGCCCCCCTGGTACCAGGCCTGGACGAACAGGTCACGACCCGGCACCGGCACGATCGAGCCATTGTGCGCGACGCAGTTTTCCTGGTCGGTCTGCGGTGCAGGAATCTTGAAATGGCTGCGGAACTCCAGCTTGCCATCGACGATGTCATAGATGGCGTTGGCGCCCCACGTGACCGGATCATGGGCACGGCAGCGCGGCCGCATACCGCCACCCCACTCATCGGTGAACAGCACCTTGGTGCCGTCATTGTTGAACGTGGCCGAGTGCCAGTAGGCAAAGTTGGAGTCGGCAACCGCGGCCAGACGCTTGGGGTTGGCCGGGTCCTTGATGTCGAGCAGCAGGCCGTACCCTTCGCACGCGCCGCCGGCGAGCCCGATGGCCGGATACAGCGTGATGTCGTGGCACTGGTTCGGGCCGGGACGCGGACCGGCCTGCTCGCCACCTTCTCCACCCGTCATGCGCGCGATGAGCGCCGGAAGCGCCGCGCGGAACGTGGCGCTGTCGGTGCCCGTGGGCGTGCCGGTGCCG
>CAYLNP010000099.1:0-8899 GCA_964384925.1 uncultured Woeseiaceae bacterium | reverse complement strand
TTCCCGCATCACGAGAACGAGATCGCGCAGAGCACCTGCGCCCACGGCGGCCGCACCTACTGCCGCTACTGGATGCACAACGGCTTCCTGAACGTGGATGCCGAGAAGATGTCCAAGTCGCTCGGCAACGTGCTGCTGATTCGAACCTTGCTCGAAGAGGCGCCCGGCGAGGTGATCCGGCTGGCCCTGCTGTCCGCCCGCTATCGCGAGCCCCTGGACTGGAACGATGCACTGCTCGCTGACAGCCGGCGCAAACTCGATCGCCTGTACGGCGCGCTGCGAGGCGTGCCCGTCTCAGCGCATACGCCAGACCCGCCCGAGGCGGTGCTGGCAGCGCTGTGCGATGACCTCAACACACCGCGCGCGCTCGCCGCCCTGTTCGCACTGGCCCGCGAGCTCAACACGACCGGTGATGACACGCGAAGATTGGCACTGGCCGCCGAGCTGCGCGCCGGCGCCGACCTGCTGGGCATTGCACAGCAGGATCCGGAAGCCTGGTTCGCAGGCCCGCAGGGCGCCTCGGACCTCAGCGAGCAGGACATCGAGGCGCGGCTGCTGGCCCGCGCCGAGGCGCGTCGCGCACGCGATTTTGCCGAAGCCGATCGTATTCGCGACGAACTCGCGGCGCTGGGCATCACCATAGAGGATGGCGCGGAAGGCACGCGCTGGCGGCGAGCGGGCTGATGCGCGGACGGCTTTCACACCAGCCATGACCAGCGAGATCGAACGCGCCCAGCAGGAACTGATCGAGGAATTCGCGTTCTTCGACGACTGGATGGCACGCTACCAGTACATCATCGACATGGGGCGCGAACTGCCGCAGTTCCCCGAAGACTGGCGTACCGAAGCCAACCGTGTGCACGGCTGCCAGAGCCAGGTCTGGCTGCACGCGCAGGCGCGCGACGACCGTCTGCATTTCCAGGCGACCAGTGATTCGGCCATCGTGGCAGGCCTGATTGCGCTTCTGATGCGCATCTACAGTGGCCGGCGCGCGGCGGATATCGTCAATGCACAGCCGGGCTTCGTCGCCGAACTGGGGCTGGACCGTCACCTCAGCGCCACGCGCAGCAACGGCCTGCGTGCCATGCTCGAGCGCATCCGCGCACAGGCCGCCGAGATGGCGCAGCGTGACGATGCCTCCGCCTGAGCCCGCGCAGCCTGCGCCGACAGCCCCCGGGCCGGCGGTGGGGGTGCGCGTGCTGCTGGTGCTGATCCGTGGCTATCAGCTGCTGCTCTCGCCGCTGCTGGGCAATAATTGCCGCTACCATCCCACCTGTTCGGCATATGCACGCGAGGCGCTGCTGGCACACGGCCCGTGGCGCGGCGCGCGGCTTGCGCTGGGGCGCATCTCGCGCTGTCATCCGTGGGGCGGCCATGGTTATGACCCTGTGCCGGCGCCACGCACTCCCGAACCCACGAGGAATCAAGCCCGATGAGCGTCGATCGAAAGCTGCTGGACATCCTGTGCTGCCCGGTGAGCCACGCCGAGCTGGAACCTGTCTCGCGCAGTCTGCTGCACATGCTCAATCTGCGCATCGAGCAGGGCAAGGTTCGCACCCGGGCCGATGAGGCGCCCGCCGGGCCGTGGCAGGATGCGCTGGTCAGTCGCGACGGTCGCGTGGCCTATCCGGTTCGCGACGGCGTCCCCATCCTGCTCGAGCGCGAAGCGGTCATGCTCGGGCAGCTCGACGGCGGCAACGGATGACGACGCGCCGGGGTGTCGTGCCAGCCGGACGGGCGCGGCGATGAAAACCAACGTCGATCGGCTGGGACCGCTGCTCAACGGTGAGCCCGCGCGTGCGTGGCTGATCACCGGTGACGAACCCCTGCTGGTGGCCGAGGCGGCCGAAGAGGTGCGCAAGGCCGCCGCGCGCGTGGGCTTCAGCGAGCGCGAACTCCATCTGGTAGAGCGCGGATTCGACTGGAACGCGTTGTCCACCAGCGCACAGAACCTTTCGCTGTTCGCCACACGCCGCATCGTCGAGCTGCGTCTGAGCAGCCTGCGTCCGGGGGACCGGGGCGCCGCAGTGCTCACTGAACTGGCCAGCACCGACGATGCGGACACCCTGGCACTGGTGCAGGCACCGAAACTCGACGCGACAGCCGCGCGCAGCGCATGGGTCAAGGCCTTCGAAAAGCATGGGGTGGTGGCCCAGGCATGGCCGGTGGAGGCAGCCGCGCTGCCGGGCTGGATTACCGCGCGCCTGCGTCGCCAGGGTCTGGCCGCGGACGCCGATGCAGTGCAGCTGCTGGCCAGTCGCTGCGAGGGCAACCTGCTCGCCGCGCGCCAGGAGATCGACAAGCTGGCCATGACGGCGGGCAAGGGGCGGATCACGCTGGATCAGGTGCTGGCCTCGGCCGGCGACAGCGCACGTTTCGATGCTTTCAAGCTCGCCGATGCCGCGCTGTCGGGTGATGCACGCCGGGCACTGCGCGTGCTCAACGGACTGCGGGGCGAGGGTGTGGAGCCCGTACTGATTTCCTGGACGCTGGTGCGTGAACTGCGCGACCTCGTGCGGCTGCGCGCGAAGGCCGGCAGCTCGAAATCGGTCGACCGGTTGCTCGAGGAAGCCCGCGTATGGCCGCGCAGGCGGCCCATCATCCGCAAGGCCTTGCTCAGGTTGACGCCGGACAGGCTGGCCGAACTGCATCAGCTCGCCGCCCGCACCGACATGGCCATCAAGGGCCAGGGTGGCGGTGACCCGTGGTCGCTGCTGCTGGAATTCGTGCTTGGCCTGAGTCACGCGCAGGCCGCCTTGCCGCAGGCCAGGCTGTCTGCCGTGGCGGACGCCTGAATGGGTCCCGTCGGCGTTTTCGGCGGCACGTTCGACCCTATCCACTACGGTCACCTGCGCACCGCCTTCGAACTGCTGCAGGCGCTGGAGCTGGCGCGAATGCACTTCATCCCCTGTGGCGATCCGCCGCACCGCGCTACGCCGATGGCGCCGGCCGCGGTGCGCCTTGATATGGTGCGTGCGGCCATCGAGGGCCAGTCTGGGTTCGTCCTCGATGAACGCGAACTGCGCCGGGGCGGCCCATCCTATACAGTGGACACCCTGAGCAGCCTGCATGAAGACTTCCCGGATGATCCCCTGTGCCTGGTGATCGGCATGGATGCATTCCTCGGACTGCCGAAATGGCACGAGTGGCGGGAAATCCTGCAGCTGGCCCACATCGTCGTGGCGCATCGGCCGGGCTGGCGGGCGCCGGACATGGGCGCACTGGGAGATCTGCTCGCGGAACGACGCACGGCACGGGTGCGCGATCTGCACGAAACCCGCGCAGGCGCGGTGTTCGTGCACGCCGTCACCCAGCTGGAGATCTCGTCGACGGAAGTGCGCGCGCTGGTCCGCGCGGGCCGGGATCCGCGCTTCCTGATGCCGGACCCGGTCCGGCAGTACATACTCGAATCCGGTTGCTACGCTGCAAAGGAGGAAGACTGACAGCATGCAAAGCGATGCGCTGAAGGATCTCATCTGTACCGCGCTGGAAGACCTCAAGGGCGAGGAGCTGCGGGTGCTCGACGTGCGTCATCTCACCACCATCACCGACTGGATGGTCGTGGTCAGCGGGCGCTCGGATCGTCATGTGAAGTCGCTGGCCGATGCCGTGACTGATGCATGCCGCGATGCGGGCGTGCGCCCGATCGGGGTGGAAGGACAGCAGGGTGGCGAGTGGGTACTGGTGGATTTCGCCGATGTGCTGGTCCACGTGATGCTGCCCCGGGTGCGTGATTTCTACAACCTCGAGAAGCTCTGGGATATCCGACCGGGCCGGGAGAGCGGCGCCGCGCAGGGGGCCTGATGCGTTTCCGCGTGCTCGCCATGGGTTCGCGTCAGCCGCAGTGGGTCGACCGGGGGTTCGAGGACTATCGTCGACGCCTGCCCGGCCTGACGTTAATCGAGCTGCCTGTGGCTCCGCGCGCCCGCACCGCGTCTGCGGACGCTGCGCGTGAGGCCGAGGGGCAACGCCTGCTCGCCCGTATTGCATCTGGCACGCACGTCGTGGCGCTCGAGGTCGACGGACGGGGCATGGACACCGCGGCCCTGGCCACGCGCATGGACGCCTGGCTGGCCCTGGGCCAACCCGTGGACTTTCTGATCGGCGGGCCCGACGGGCTGTCGGCGGCCTGTCGCAGCCGCGCGGCCGAGGCGTGGTCGCTCTCACCGCTCACCCTGCCGCACGGGCTGGCGCGAGTGGTCCTCGCAGAGGCGCTCTACCGCGCCTGGAGTGTGCTCCAGGGCCACCCCTACCATCGCGCCTGACCGCTAGAATGAAGCATGCGCAGGCAGCCCGCGCCGCAGGAGTACGTTCATCACGATGACCAGTCCCCAGCTCATCCTCGCCTCGGCCTCACCACGCCGTCGCGAGCTCCTTGCCCTGATGGGTGTGGCGTGCACGGTGCGCCCCTCACTGGTCGATGAGACGCCTGCGGAGGATGAATCCCCGGAGGACTATGTCACCCGGCTGGCGCAGGCCAAGGCCAGCGCGATCGCGGATGTCGGCGACACGCACGCGGTGCTGGCTGCCGACACCATCGTCGTGTGTGACGAGCGGATACTGGGCAAGCCTCGCGATCGCGCAGACGCGCTGGCAATGCTGCAGCAGCTGTCGGGTCGATGGCATCGTGTGCTCAGTGCCGTGGTCCTGCGCTGGCAGGGGCAGGCGGCGCAGGCGCTGACGGACACCGCGGTGTGCTTTCGTAAGCTCGATCCGGCAGAGTGCGCCGCCTACTGGGAATGCGGTGAGCCGCGCGACAAGGCCGGTGCCTATGGCATCCAGGGGCTCGGCGGCTGCTTCGTCAGCGAGATCCGCGGCAGCTACTCCGGCGTGGTGGGCCTGCCGATGGCCCAGACCCTGGTCCTGCTGCGCGACGCGGGTATCCCCTGCGGACCCGTGACCGCCTGCCCATGAGCGAAGAGATCCTCATCAACGTTACGCCGCGCGAAGTGCGCGCGGCGCTGCTGGAAAACGGTTCGGTTCAGGAGGTGCTGGTCGAACGCGCCAGTCGCCGCGGCCTGATCAGCAACATCTACAAGGGCAAGGTGCGGCGTGTGCTGCCCGGCATGCAGGCCGCCTTCATCGATATCGGGCTTGAGCGCACGGCGTTTCTGCATGAATCGGATATCTCGCGCGGGCCCGATGCGGAGCAGGGTCAGGCACCGGCGCCCACGGCAGGCATCCGGGATCTGCTCACCGAGGGCGGCGATATCCTGGTGCAGGTGCTGAAGGATCCGCTGGGCAGCAAAGGTGCGCGCCTGACCACCTACATCACGCTGCCCTCGCGCTATCTCGTGTTGCTGCCGCGTGGCCAGGGCGTCGGCGTCTCGGCGCGTATTGAAGATGAAGCCGAACGACAGCGACTGCGCGAGATCATGGAGGACATCGTGCTACCCGAGGCCGCAGCAGGCTTCATCGTGCGCACGGCCGCGGAAGGCGCGAGCCGTGAAGCGCTGCGTGCCGACATGCTGTTTCTGGAAAAGCTCTGGGACGCCATTCAGCAACGGGCACGCGGTATCGACGCGGGCAATCTCGTACACGAGGATCTGCCGCTCTGGCTGAGAGTGCTGCGAGATCTGCTGTCTGCAGAGATGGAGCGGGTGCTGGTCGACTCCGAGCAGGCGTTTGCCCGCATGCAGGAATTCGCCGCCATGTTCATCCCGCAGATGCTGCCGATGATCGAGCATTACACGGGCAAGCGCCCGATCTTCGATCTGCACAACATCGAGGACGAGATCCAGCGCGCGCTGGATCGCAAGGTGCCGCTGAAGTCCGGCGGCTATCTGATGATCGACCAGACGGAAGCGATGACCACGGTGGACGTCAATACCGGCGCCTACGTGGGACATCGCAATCTGGAGGAGACCATTTTCCGCACCAACCTCGAGGCATCGGTGGCGATCGCGCGGCAGCTTCGGCTGCGCAATCTCGGCGGCATCATCATCATCGACTTCATCGACATGCTGGAGGCCGATCATCGTCAGCAGGTGATGCAGGAACTCGAGCGCGCGCTGCAGCGCGACCCGGCGCGCAGCCAGATCATGGAGGTCTCGGCGCTGGGGCTGGTCGAGATGACCCGCAAGCGCACCCGCGAGAGTCTGGAACGCATGCTGTGTGCGCCGTGTCCAACCTGCGAGGGGCGCGGCTTCATCAAGACCGCGGAGACCGTCTGCAACGAGATTTTCAGGGAGATCGTGCGCCAGCACCGTCAGTTCGAATTCCAGCAGCTCATGGTGATGGCCCATCAGGACGTCGTCGAGCGTCTGCTCGATGAGGAGTCGGCAAGTCTCGCCGAACTCGAGGAGTTCACCGGCAAGCCAATCCGCCTGCAGACCGATGCCATGTACAGCCAGGAGCAGTTCGACGTGGTGCTGATGTGAAGACCCTGCTGCTGCGGCTCGTCCGAGGCCTGGTCGCGCTGTGCGCGAGCCTCGTCATCGTGCTGGCGCTGCTGGTCGGTCTGTTCCGGCTGCTGGTGCCGCAGGTGCCCGAGTACCAGAACGAGCTGGAAGCATGGGCCACCCGGGCGCTGGGGGTGCCGGTGAGTGTGGCTCGCATGGATGCACGCCTGACACTGGCCGGACCGGAGTTGATGCTTTTCGATGCCACCGTCGGCGGCGGCGGTAGTGCAATGTTGCCACTGCAGGCACGCGAGGTCAGTGTCGTGCTGAGCGTGCGCGGACTGATCACCGAACGCGCCCTGATGGTGGACCGCGTGCGCCTTGCCGGGGTGGTACTCGAGCTGGCACGCGACGAGGCGGGCGCATGGCTGTTCCAGGGTCAGCCGCTGACACTGGCACAGACCGAACCTGCCGGGCGGGCGCCAACCCTGCCGGACTTTCGTCTGGTCTTCGAGGAGGGGGAGCTTCGCTATACGCCACATCCGAACGCGCAGACGCTGCGCTTCACGAATATCGATCTGCGCCTGGAGCGTGATGGCGCGCGTGTGACCCTGGATGCGCAACTCGGTCTGCCAGCGGCGCTGGGCGAGCGACTCGAATTGTCCGGCGAAGCCCGCCCGGGCGACGGTCGACTGGCTGCGGAGCAACTGCGCACGATGCCATGGAACCTCTACGCTGACCTGCGCGGTGGGGATGTGGCGGGATGGGCGTCGCTGCTGGCGCTGGCCGAGACGCTGCCGCAGAGTGGCCGCGGCGATGTTCAAGCCTGGCTTTCGCTGGAGGGCACGCAGCTGCTGGGCGCCAACGCGGATGTGGAGCTTGCCGATGTGCGGCTGCCGCGGGCGCACCGCGAAGCGGCGTCGGACCCCGGCTACGAGCGTCTCGCGGCACGGCTGGAATGGCAGCAACGCGCGGGCGGATGGACGGTGGCAGCGAGCGACCTGCAGGTCGTGCGCCAGGGGCACCACTGGCCAAGCAGCCGCGCGCGCGCGGATGTGTCCGACGATGGTGAGGGCGGCCAGCGCATCGCCGTGACTGCCGGCTACCTGCGTCTGGACGATCTGCTGCCGGGCCTGGACTGGCTGGCCGACGATACGCTGCGTGAGCGGCTGCGGACCATGTCGCCGCGTGGCGAGGTGAGCGATCTGTCCATCAACCTGCGGCGCAACGACGAGGCGCTGCTCGAGTACGAGGCCAGCGGTCGGCTGGGCGCATTCGCGGTTTCTGCAGTCGAGGAATGGCCCGGCGTTTCCGGCGTGAGCGGGGGCTTTCGCGCCGATACCGCAGGTGGACGTTTCGAGCTCGTCGGCGAGGCGCTGGCCTTCGAGCGGCGCCCCAGTTTCGCCGGACCGGTGTCGCTGGGCCGTGTTCAGGGCCTCGTGGTCTGGCGGCGCAGCGGTGCCGCATGGCGAGTCGTGGGCGATGATGTGCGGCTCGCAGGTGTCGACCTGACAGCGCGTGGAAATTTCGAGATCCTGCTGCCCGATGACGGCGGGCCGGAGCTGGATCTCAGTGCCGAGGTCATTCGTGCCGACCTGGGCGCTGCGGGCCGGTTCCTGCCGGTCGGACACCTGCCCGCGCGGACCGCGCGATGGCTGCAGCGGGGCTTTCCGGCCGGCGAACTGTTCGATGGGCGCATCGAGATCGCCGGCCCCGTGCGCGAGTTTCCGTTCGAGGATGGCCAGGGCCGTTTCGTCGCCGAAGCGCAGCTGCGCGACACCACCCTCGACTATGCCGACGACTGGCCCGTGCTGACGGATATCGACGCCCGGGTGCGCTTCGAGGCCGCAAGCGTGAGCGGCTCGGTGCAACGCGGCAATATGGGCGGCAGCCGCCTGCGCAGCGGCGAGGTGCGCATCGACAACCTGCGACGTCCCACGTTGATCATCGATGGCGATGTCGACAGCGACGTCCGCCGCCTGCTCGCCTTTCTCCGCGACTCTCCAGCCGGCAGGCCGCTCGGTGAAGCGGTTGTCGCGACGCGCGGCGAGGGGCCGGCGCGTGTTCGTCTGGCCTTGCAGTTACCCTTGTTCGATATCCGGCGCAACCGATGGCGCGGCACCGTCGACCTGCAGGATGTCAGCGTCGGCTATGGCGAGTTCGCACACGAGGTCGAGGCACTGCGCGGTCGGATCCTGCTGGATACCGGCCGGGTATCGAGCGAGGATCTCGTCGGCACTTTCCTCGGGGACGTGTTCACCGCGGAGATCTCACCGGCCGAAGGGGATCGCTACCACACGCGTCTGGCGGCGCGTGGGCGCATCACCTCGGGCAGCCTGACCGACCGCCTCGCCGTGCCGGAGGCTGCGCGCCTGCGCGGTGCCAGCGAGTGGTCGCTGACCGGGCTGTTTCCGCAGCGCCAGCAGGACGGCACGCTGCCACCGCTGAGCTTCACGCTCGAATCAACGCTGCAGGGCATGGAAATCGGCCTGCCCGCCCCGGTCGGCAAGCTTGCCGGCATGAGCGTGCCGTTGCGGCTGGACGTCAGCGTGGGTGCG
>CAYLNP010000098.1:0-9076 GCA_964384925.1 uncultured Woeseiaceae bacterium | reverse complement strand
ACGGGTACCAGCATCAGACGCATTGCGGCATTCATGTTCAGATCTCCTGTGCAAGGGTCGCGACCAGCGTCACGACCTGGGCACAGGCTAGGCCCGGGGATCTGAACTCCGGCTGAACGTCACGACGCCAGCAATCAGGGCATAAGCGGCCCTGACCGCACACCCGCCGCGGTATGCATCGGCCTGCTCACAGCCCCTTCGCCTTGGCAGCCTGCCAGTGAGTTTCGAGCGTCTCGAGGTCCGTCGCCTCCCAGCCCTGCCCCGCAGCATCCACGCACGCCTCGACATGCGCGAAGCGACGCAGGAATTTCTCGTTGGTGCGCCGCAGACAGGCCTCGGGGTTCACGCCGGTGTGACGACACAGGTTCACCAGTGCGAAGAACACGTCGCCGAACTCGTCTTCGAGCCTGGCGCCGCGCTCTCCTGCGACAAGGAGTTCATCGAGCTCGGCGAGTTCCTCGGTCACTTTTGCGCGCACGCCCGCCTCGTCAGGCCACTCGAACCCCACCCGCGCCGCGGCGGCGGAGAGCTTCCAGGCGCGAGTCAATCCCGGCAGGCCGGTCGGCACGTCATCGAGTACTCCGCGAGCCTGGCCGGGTGTCTGCGTCCGACGGGCCTCTCGTTCAGCCTGTTTACTTGCTTCCCAGCGCTCGCGCAGCACGGCCTCGTCTTGCGTCGTTTCGTCAGAAAAAACGTGAGGATGCCTGCGTATCATCTTGTTACATATGGCATCTACGACGTCTGAAAATGCGAACAGCTGCCGTTCTTCGGCCATCTGCGAATGGAACACGACCTGCAGCAGCAGGTCGCCAAGTTCATCGGGCAACTCATCCAGCGCCTCGCGTTCGATCGCATCGGCGACTTCGTAGGCCTCCTCGATGGTGTAAGGGGCAATGCTGCGGAAGGTCTGCCGACGGTCCCAGGCGCACCCCGTTTGCGGGTCCCGCAACCGGCGCATGATATCAATCAGCTTGGAGATATCACTCATAACTGATTGATTATTTTATTAGGGAGACCAGGCGGTCCAGCATCATCGCAGTCGCACCCCAGATCCGCCGACCTTCCCAGTGATACTCCACTGCAGCGAAACGCGTGCCCTGGTATTCACGCATGCCGCGATGCTCGTTGCGCTCGTCGAGAAAGTATTCCAGCGGCACCTCGAATACCCCCGCGACTTCGCCCGGGTCAGGGACCGCCACGAACTCGCCCGCCGCCACGACGCCTACCACCGCAGTGACGCAGAATCCGGTCACCGTCAGCTGTGGCTCAAGAAACCCGGCGATGTGCACGCATGTCGCGGGCAGCCCCACTTCCTCCTGAGCTTCACGCAGCGCGGCGTTCACCGCACAGCCATCGAGCCTCTCGATTCGCCCGCCCGGAAAGCTGATCTGACCGGGATGGCGACGCAGATGATCGGCGCGCTCGGTGAACAGCACCTGCAGGCGTCCGGCGCTGCGCTCGAGCAGCGGCACGAGCACGGCCGCCGGCGTCGCGGCGCTCAACGGAGCGGCCGTCAGACGCTGCGCGGTTGCCTCGGCTGCACGCAGCGTAGGGCCGAGCCGACCGAGCACGTGCTGGCGATCGGGCGGAGACACGCTGCGTTGCTGCGCAAGGTTCACCCTTTGATGCCGCCCTGGGTGAGGCTCAGCGGATCGAGCAGGCGGGCAAGTTCAGCCGCATCCAGACCGGTTTCCTCGACCGCGACCTCCAGAATCGGACGACCCTGTGCATAGGCCTGCTTCGCGACCGCTGCACCCTTTTCGTAGCCAATGACCGGGTTGAGCGCAGTGACCAGAATCGGATTGCGGGCCAGCGCATCCTCGAGACGCGACTCGTTGACGCTGAATCCCGCAATGGCCGCATCGGCAAGCGCGCGCGAGGCATTGGCCAGCAGCGAAACGCTCTGCAGCAGGTTATAGGCGATCACAGGAAGCATCACGTTGAGCTGGAATGTTCCGGACTGGCCGGCCACCGTGATCGTCGCATCGTTGCCGATCACCTGGGCGGCCACCATGGCGACCGCCTCCGGGATCACCGGATTCACCTTGCCCGGCATGATGCTCGAGCCGGGCTGCAGCGCCGGCAGCGCGATTTCAGCGAGTCCCGCGAGCGGCCCAGAGTTCATCCAGCGCAGGTCGTTGGCGATTTTCATCAGGCTCACCGCCACCGTCTTGAGCTGCCCGGAAAGCTCCACGGCCGTGTCCTGGCAGGCCAGTGCCTCGAAGAAGTCGTCAGCAGGCCGAAACGCGATGCCCGTGCGATCCGCCAGCAACGCGGCCACACGGGCGGCGAACTCGGGATGGGCGTTGATCCCGGTGCCCACCGCGGTGCCACCTTGCGCCAGCGCCGACAGGCGCGGCAGCACCCCTGCGACGCGCTGGTAGCCATTGCGAACCTGTGCCGCCCAGCCACCGAGCTCCTGCGCCAGGGTGACCGGCATCGCATCCATCAGGTGCGTACGCCCGGTCTTTACGACGCGATCGAGCTCGCCGGCGCGGGCCTCGATGACACCGGCCAGATGATCCAGCGCGGGCAGCAGTTCCTCGACCACGCCCAGTGCTGCACTGACGTGGATGCAGGTGGGGATCACGTCGTTCGAACTCTGGCCCATGTTGACGTGATCGTTCGGATGCACGGACGCCTCTCCCGCCAGGCTTGCAAGCCTGGCAATGACCTCGTTGGCGTTCATGTTGGAACTGGTGCCCGAGCCGGTCTGGAAGACGTCCACCGGAAACTCGCCATCGTGCTTGCCCGCGGCAACCCCCTCAGCGGCCTGCTGAATGGCGCGAGTGACGGCGGCATCAAGCAGGCCCAGGTCGCTGTTGGCCCCGGCGGCCGCCCACTTGGTCAGACCCAGCGCGCGAATGAAGCCGCGCGGCATGGTCAGCCCGCTGATCGGAAAATTCTGCACCGCCCGCTGGGTTTGGGCACCCCACAAGGCGCCGGCCGGCACCTTGAGTTCACCCATGCTGTCGCGCTCCACGCGAAATTCCTTGTCAGACACGCCCTGCTCCTTCCATTTGGCTGCGTTTGCAGTTGTTTTACTTACGTTTCCGGTTGCCTGCTGGTGTATGATGCGCGCTCTTCGGCACTAGTATAAAGCAGCAGATCCGACCACATGGAACTCAGTGCACTCACCGCCGTCGCGCCCGTCGACGGGCGATACGCAGAAAAATGTGCGGAGCTGCGCAAGTACTTCAGTGAATTCGCGCTCATTCGCTATCGCACGCTGGTCGAAGTGCGATGGCTGCAGCACCTCGCCGCAGAACCCCTCATAGAGGAACTGCCGCCGCTGTCGAATGTGCTCAAGGACCACCTCAATCACATCGTCGATGAGTTCGGCGTCGAAGATGCGCGGCGGATCAAGGCCATCGAGGCGACCACCAACCATGATGTCAAGGCGGTGGAGTATTTCCTGCGCGAACGCCTGGGCGATGGCAGCGACACCGCGAAACTCTCGGAATTCATCCACTTCGCCTGCACATCGGAAGACATCAACAACCTCGCCTACGCGCTGATGCTTGCCCACGCCCGAGACCGCGTGCTGATTCCGGTGATGAACGAACTGGTGACGGCGCTGCGCAACATGGCACACCAGCTCTCCGATGTGTCGATGCTTTCGCGTACCCATGGCCAGTCGGCCTCGCCGACCACGATGGGCAAGGAGATTGCGAACTTTGCGCATCGACTCGCTCGACAGCGCCGGGCACTGGCCGCCGTGACGCCGCTGGGAAAACTCAATGGCGCAGTCGGCAACTTCAACGCGCACGTCATCGCCTACCCTGAAGTGCCCTGGGCGGAGTTCACGCAGAAGTTCGTGGAAAGTCTCGGTCTCGAGCACAACTTCTACACCACACAGATCGAGCCTCACGACTGGATCGCCGAATACTGCGATGCGCTGGCCCGTCTGAACACGGTACTGGTGGATCTGTGCCGCGATATCTGGGGCTACATCTCCATCGGCTATTTCCGCCAGCGTGCCGTGGACAGTGAAGTCGGCTCCTCGACGATGCCCCACAAGGTCAACCCGATCGATTTCGAAAACGCCGAGGGCAATCTTGGCGTCGCCAATGCGCTGCTCGACCATTTCTCGAGCAAGCTGCCCGTGTCACGCTGGCAACGCGATCTCACGGATTCCACCGTGCTGCGCAATCTCGGTGTCGCCCTCGGGCACAGCCTGATCGCCTTTCGCGCGGTGCAGAAGGGCCTGGGCAAACTTGAATGCCATCGCGAAATCATCGCCGAGGATCTCGACGGCAGCTGGGAGGTGCTCGGTGAGGCGGTCCAGACCGTTATGCGCCGCTACGGCGTCCCCGAGCCCTATGAGAAGCTCAAGGCGCTGACGCGCGGCCGCGCGATCGACCGCAAAGCCCTGCATCGATTCATCGAGGACCTCGATATCCCTGATGACGCGCGCAAGGCGCTGCTCGAACTCACGCCGGCCAGCTACATCGGGCTGGCACGCCGCCTGGCCCGCGAGGCTTGAGTGTCGGAAGGCTTGCGCTGGCCGCAGGGCCTGGACGCAGCGGGGTTTCTCGGACGGGACTGGCAACGGCGCCCGCGACTGCTGCGGGGCGCCTTTGATCCGAAGACTTTCGCCCTTCCGGATGTCGACACGCTGGCCGGGCTGTGCCTTGAAGCCCACATCGAATCGCGTCTTGTCCAGCACCGCCGACATCGCGCCTGGACGCTGGCGCGCGGACCGTTCAGTGCGGCACAGCTGAGCGCACTGCCTGCCCGCGACTGGACGCTGCTCATCCAGGATACGGACAGCCTCCTGGAGCCGGCCGCCCGGCTGTTCGAACTGGTCGATTTCCTGCCCCGCTGGCGACGCGAAGATGTGATGATCAGCATCGCAGCACCAGGCGGTACGGTAGGCCCGCATGTGGATGAGTACGATGTCTTCCTCGCCCAGATACAAGGCGTTCGGGCCTGGAGGATTGGCAGTCGCCGGCACGACCCGACGCTGCTGCGCTGCGCACCGCTGCCGGTACTGCGGCACTTCCAGGCCAGACAGCGCTGGCAACTGGCCCCGGGCGATGTGCTCTACCTGCCGCCCGGCATTCCGCACTTCGGCATTGCCGGTGAAGCCGACGCACCCTGCATTACCGCGTCGCTGGGCTTTCGGGCCCCCGATGCCGGTGAGCTGGCTGCGGTGATGCTGGACGAACGACTGGCCGGAGCGGCCTTGCCGCGCTATGCCGACGCCGGGCTTTCGCCCGCTGACGCGCGCGACGGCGAACTCGATGTCCATGTGCTGAGCAGGCTGCAGCGGATGTTGGCCGAACTGCCCGACGAACAGCGCGCCCTTGGCCGCGCCATGGGCCGTCTGGTCACCGAGGTCAAGCCGTGGCTCCAGCCGCAGCGGCGCAGGGCTGCGCCCAACGCGCTAGCGATAGCCCAGGGCCTTGCCGGCGGGCGCGCGCTGGTCTTGAACCCTGCCTCCCGCGCGGCATGGTTGCGGCGCGGTCCGCGTACCGAGCTGTTCGTCAACGGTGAGCGCTTCGAGCTGCCGCGCGGCTGCCGCCCTCTGGCCGCGGCGCTCGCCGGCACCGGTCGCAGCGTCACGGCCGCAGTCGTGCCGCGATCGGCGGCCCAGGAGGTCGTCCATCCGCTGCTTGCCGAGCTGTTCAGGCGAGGGTGGCTGGAATGGCTCGAGTCGTGAGTCCGGTGCTGGCAAGTGCCGGCGAATATGCCGTGACGGCGGCCGACTGGAACGGCGACCGCGCGCCCCTGATGGACGTGCGCCGCCGCGTGTTCATCGACGAACAGCGGGTGCCTGAAGCTCTCGAATGGGACGAGCACGATCCGATCTGCACCCACGTGCTGGCATGGCACGCAAAACGTGACGCAGTTGGCACGGCGCGCCTGCACCCCTCCGGTAGAGTGGGACGCGTTGCCGTGCTCCAGGAGCATCGGGGTGCCGGCGTCGGCAAGCTGCTGATGACCACGCTGATCCTGCTGGCGCGGCGCAAGGCAATGGAGCGGCTCGTGCTGCACAGCCAGGTGCAGGCCCTTGGTTTTTACCGTCAACTGGCGTTTGTGCCATTCGGCGAGGAGTTTGTGGAGGCCGGCATCGCTCACATCGAGATGCAATTGACGCTGAAATGACCCAGCAACAGATAATCCGCCGCAGCCAACGTCGCATCCTTGCCAGCCAGCAGGAAGTGCGCGCTGCTGTCGTCGAAGTCACCGGCGTGGCCCAGCGCATGCTGTCGATCTTCACGCACGACCTCGAACCCCAGATTTACGCCCACGACGATTTTCTAGAGGCGGCAAAGCGGTTCGTGCTGTCGCGCAGTTTCACGCGCGTGCGCGTGCTCATCGCGCAACCATCGCGTGCGATCAAGATCAGCCATCGCTTCGTGACCATGGGTCGACGCCTCAACAGCTATATCGAGTTCCGCCACCTGCATGAAGAATTGCGTGTCTATCCAGAGGCTTACCTGATCGCCGACGACTCGGCCCTGATGTTCCGGGCCGATGCCTCGCGCTGGGAAGGCCTGTCGGACACCTTCGAACCGGCAGTGGCCCGCAAGTACCTGACGCGCTTCGAAGAACTCTGGGTCGCCTGCGAGCCTGCGCAGGAACTGCGCGAACTGCGGCTCTAGCCTCCCCGCCGCTTGCCGGCTTAGTCGGCACGCGCAGCGTCCGGCCCGCCAATCCCGCTATAATCCCCGGCCATGAACACCGGAATCGATGTCACTGTCGCTGCCATCGTCGAGCAGTCGGGCAGGTTCCTCATGGTCGAGGAACTGGTGGGTGGCTTGCGGGTGCTCAACCAGCCGGCCGGCCACATCGAACACGGGGAATCTCTCGTCGAGGCGGTGATCCGCGAGACTCTCGAGGAAACCGCCTGGGCACTCGAACCCGAGGCGGTCACCGGCATCTACCTGTGGCAGGCACCCGACCAGAACCGCACTTTTCTGCGCGTGGCATTTCTGGGCCATTGTCGCGGCCATGATGCCGGGCGTCGCCTCGACGATGGCATCCTCGACGCCAGATGGCTGACACGCGAGCAGATCGCGACCCAGCCCTCGCGTCTGCGCAGTCCGATGGTGCTTCGCTGCATCGACGACTACCTCGCAGGTATCCGCTATCCCCTGGACTGCCTGACGCAGGTCGAATCCCGGTCAACCGACCAGCCGCGCCAGGCGGCCGGTCACTGACCCCGGTGCCCCTGATGGCGGGCGCGGCGGTTGTCAGCCAGGTACTCAATGCCATGCCCTCACCCGCACACGGTGATGAGCTGGTCATGGTCGCGCTGTCGGGTGGCGTCGACTCGGCGCTCGCCGCGTGGCTGCTGCTGCAGCAGGGGTATCGCATCGAAGCCCTGCACATGACCAACTGGGAAGACGACGCAGGCTACTGCACCGCGGCCGAAGACCTGCAGGCGGCACGCAAGGCCGCTGACTGGCTGGGCATCACACTGCACCATGCTAATTTCTCGGATGAATATCGCGAACGTGTGTTCAGGCAGTTCGTCGAAGACTACGCCGCCGGCCGCACGCCAAACCCGGATGTCCTGTGCAATCGCGAGATCAAGTTCGGCGAATGCCTGCGCCATGCACGCAGACTTGGCGCCGCCAGCCTGGCAACAGGCCACTACGCAAAGGTGCGCACGGAAAACGGTCATACGCAGCTGCTGCTGGCCGCCGACGCGCAGAAGGACCAGACGTACTTCCTGCATGCGGTACCGGAGCGCGCGCTCGCGAGGGCTGTGTTTCCGCTCGGTGATCTCACCAAGGAACAGGTACGTGCGCTGGCGCGCGAGATCGGACTGCCGAACTGGGACCGCGCAGACAGCACCGGCATCTGCTTCATCGGCGAGCGTCCCTTCAGGTCGTTTCTCGCCGAGCATCTGCAGGTCCCGCCCGGGCCTATCGAGGACGAACGCGGTCGCGTCATCGGCCAACACGAGGGCCTGGCGTTTCACACACTCGGACAGCGCGGCGGCCTGGGCATCGGCGGCATGGCAGACGCACAGGATGCGCCGTGGTACGTCGCCGCCAAGCGGGTCGCCGACAATACCCTGGTGGTCGTGCAGGGCGCTGACCATCCCAGACTGCTGAGTCGCGCGCTGCGCGTGCATCGACTGCACTGGATCAATCAGCTGCCCGCAGCACTTGCCGCCGGCGTATCGATGCCGGCACTCGCACGCTTCCGCCATCGCCAGGCGCTGCTGCCGGTGACGCTGAGCTGGGCCGACGACGGCGATCTGGCGTGCGTGTTCGACACGCCACAGCGCGGCGCAGCCCCGGGGCAGTATGCGGTGTTCTACAGCGCCGATGTCTGTCTCGGCGGCGGCGTCATACGCGAAGGAATTGGCCTGCCAGTGCCTGATACAATGGCGCACTGAACGCGCAAACCCATGAGAGGACACCCATGAAGGACAGCTTCCAAGCCCGCTCGAGCCTCGAGGTCAGCGGCCGGGACTACACCATCTTTCGCCTGGATGCGGTCACCGAGGGCCACGTCCGACGCCTGCCCTACTCGCTGAAAGTCCTTCTGGAAAATCTGCTGCGTCATGAGGACGGACTGAACGTCACGCGCGAGGACATCCTCGCGCTGGCCAACTGGGACCCCAAGGCCGTCCCCAGCAAGGAAATTTCGTTCACGCCCGCGCGGGTAATCCTGCAGGACTTCACCGGCGTGCCGGCGGTGGTCGACCTGGCCGCGATGCGCGAAGCCGTCGTCAAGCTCGGTGGCAAGGCGGAGCACATCAATCCGCTGTCGCCGGCGGAGCTGGTCATCGACCACTCGGTGCAGGTGGACAGCTACGGATCGCCGGACTCGCTGGCGCGCAACAACGCCATCGAGTTCAGCCGCAATCAGGAGCGTTATTCGTTCCTGCGCTGGGGTCAGAAGGCGTTCGACAATTTCCGCGTCGTGCCGCCGAACACCGGCATCGTGCACCAGGTCAACCTGGAGTTCCTCGGGCGCGTCGTATTCGATGCGCCGGGCGAAAAGGGCCGCATGGCCTACCCCGACACGCTGGTCGGCACCGATTCGCACACCACGATGATCAACGGCCTCGGCGTGCTCGGCTGGGGTGTCGGCGGCATCGAAGCCGAGG
>CAYLNP010000097.1:0-9083 GCA_964384925.1 uncultured Woeseiaceae bacterium | reverse complement strand
AGGTGGCGCTGGCGTTCGTGCTGGTGGGCGCGGGCGCGCAGTTTGCCACCGACGCACTGCGAGCCTTCAGTCATCCGAGTGGCTTCGCGAGCGAAGGACGCCTGAGTTTTCGCGTCGCACTGCCATGGGCAAAGTACGACGCCCGCACCGGCGCGACGACGCGCTTCTACGACCAGCTCGGCGAACAGCTCGCCGCCATGCCGGGCGTCACGCGGGTGGGCTGGAGCAGCCGCCTGCCCGCTGCGACCGACAAGGCCGCGGCCGACGGCAGCGCACAGGCGGTCGAGATTCGCCTGGCGGAGGACCCAATGGCCGCACACCGGCTGCGGCCGCTGGTCGCGCGCGTCAGCGAGGGGTTCTTTGCCACCGCCGGCATTGCACTGGTCGCCGGCCGCGACTTCGGTGTGGACGACGTGGCCGAGACGCAACCGGTTGCCATCGTCAATCACGGAATGGCCCTGCGCCTGTGGCCGGGACGCGACCCGGTCGGCGCGCGGATCCTGCAGCCGGCCGCAGACGGAACCCTGCAAACGCTGACCATCGTGGGCGTCGTCGACGACGTGCGCTTCGATCTCAGCGGCCCGGACGCCGCGGCGATGCTGTATCTGCCAGTGCGGCAGCGGCCGGATCCCAACCTGTATGTCGTGCTGGCCCACGCGGGGCCGGCACCCAGCGATGCGCAGCTGCGCGCGGCCATGGCGACGGTCGATCCCGAACAGTCGATCTACCAGACAGCGAGCCTGTCGTCGCTGCGCGAGCGCCAGCTGTGGCAGCCGCGATTGCTCGGTGTGCTGTTGGTCAGCTTCGCCGTCTGTGCGCTGATCCTGGTGGCCATGGGCATCGGCGGTCTGTCCCGCCTGTGGGCCACCCAGCGCCGGCGTGACCTGTCGGTGCGCGCGGCGCTCGGTGCCAACGCGCAGCGGCTGTATCGCGAAAGTCTGGCCGAGGTGCTGCGCGTGCTCGTGCTCGGCCTCGCCATCGGCCTGCCGCTGCTGCTGGCGCTCGATCGCGCGAGTGCCAGCCTGATGCTGCTACCGCCCACGAGCATGTGGCTGCTGCTGCCCGTGCTGGCGTCCGGCCTGCTCGCTGTCCTCCTGCTCGCCGCATTGCCGGCGGCACGTTCGGTGGCTGCCAGCCTGCCAGCCGAGGCCTTGCGATGAGCGCAGACCGCCCGACATCGCCGTCCCTGTCAGCCGGTTGCGGCACGCGCCGGGCGCACTTCCCACTTGTCCATCCTTGCTGAGACCTTCCGTGAATCGACACCTGATCCCTTCTTCGCTCTCCCGCGCCTTGTGCGCCGCGCTGTTCTCGACCGTTCCGCTGACTTCGGTGGCCGAGAACAGCACGTCACCGGCCGACGCCCAGGCACTCGACGCCATCAGTGTGACTGCGACACGCAGTGAGGCGGCCATCGAAGACGTGCCGGCCTCCGTGGTGGTGCGCGACATGCAGCAACTGCGGCGTGATGGGTTCACCGTCGGCAGTGATGAATATCGCGGCGTCACCGGCGTGTTCTTCCGCCGTGGTGAAGGTGATGGCGATGAATTCCCCTTCGTGTCGTTCCGCGGATCCACCGGCACCGAAGGCTCACTCAGCCTGGTCGATGGAATTCCGCTGATTGGGCTGTATGAGGAAACTCAGCTCAACGAAGTGCCCTACGACGCCGTCGCGCGCATCGAAATCGTCAAGGGGCCGGTCTCCGCCCTGTACGGTCGCGGTGCGCTGTACGGTGCAACCAACTACATCACGGCCGCGCCCAGCGACGACAGCCAGCGCGTCACGCTGGCGGTGGGCAGCGATGGTTTCCTGCGCGGCGAGGCGGCGATCAGTCGTGTGGGTGAGCAGGGCGGCGGTTTTCTGCTGACGGCCTCGCGCGAGCACTACGACGGCTGGCGCGAGCAGGGCGGCCGTGACATCAGCAACCTATTTCTGCGCGGCGAACGGGAGATTGGTGCGGCGACGCGACTGATCGGATATGTGAACGTCAACGACCGCGAGAGCGAACTGCCCAACGGCCTGCCGCTTGATGGCGATGGGCAGGTGATCGACAGCGCGGTTGGCCGCACGGGATTCCTCGGGTTCGGCGAGCCGTACAACGATCAGCACGGCGCCCTCGGAGCGCTGCGGCTGCTGCATCAGTTCAATGACGATCTGGAACTCAGCGTCGTCGCCAGCGCACGTCGGCAGGAGCGCGGCGTGTTCCTCAACTTCTTCGACCCTTTCGGCGTCGATCTCTCCCGTGATGTGGTTGGTTACAACGGATTCCGCGGCGATACCACCCAGACCGTGCAGTTCGGCGAGGCGACACTCAACTGGACCATCGGTGCGCATCGGCTCATTGGCGGCATCAGCGGCGAACGCTCACGCATCGGCGAAGACATTCGCTGGAGCGGTCAGAACGGCTTCACGCCAGAGTGCGGTTTCACCTTCTATCTGGTCGAAGTGGATGTTCGTACGGGTGCCGTGCTCAATCGCGACCACCCCTGCTTCGTGCTTGACGATCCGCTCACCCGCGACAGCTTCCGCAACTCCTATGCCGGCATGTTCCTGCAGGACGAAATCACGCTGTCCGACGACTGGACCCTGACCGTCGGCGGGCGCTACGACCGCTTCCGCCGCACGGCCGTGTTCGAAGCCATTCCCGACGTCACTGATGGCGGCCGGCTTGATGGCGAGGCCGATGCCTTTTCGCCGAAAGCGGCGTTGGCACGACGCACCTCGTGGGGACAGGTCTACGTGGCCTACGGGCGTGGTTTCAACTCGAACTTCGGCGCGACCTTCGAGTGGGACCCGGTGCAATACGCACGGCCGGAGAGCCGGCCAACCACGATCAACAGTATCGAGGTGGGTGCCAAGGGCGCGCTGTTCGACGACCGCCTTGCCTTCCAGATTGCGCTGTACGAAACCGAGCAGAAGAACCGTCGGCAGATCATCGCCAATCCCGATGCCGAGAACGACTTTACCCAACCTGGCAGTCTGATCTCGTACGGCGACCTCTACGGCAGCCGCGGCGCAGAGCTGTCGCTCGACGTCCGGCCGCGCGAAGGCACCCGACTTGGGCTGGGCTACAGCCTGATCGACCCGGAGTGGAAGTCTTACACTCTCTCGACCTTCAGTGGGCCGATCGATCTTTCCGGCACCACGCCGACCGGCATCCCGCGCAACCTGTTCCACGCCTCGATCGAGCAACAGATCGGCGCGGCGCTCTCGCTGCGCGCGAGTGTCGAGCGCTATGGCGACTACTTCTACACGCTCAACAACCAGTTCCGCGACGGCGGCTATCAGCTGCTAAACCTTGGTGCCCGCTACCAGCCGGATTCCTGGCGCGGCGTGGCAGTGGATGTCGCCGTCACCAACGCGCTAGACCAGGACTACGAGTACTACTTCGGCACGCGCACCACCCCGACCTATGCCATGCCCGGTCCACCGCGGCAGGCGCGGCTGACCTTGACCGTGCCGTTCTGATGAAGATCGGATTCACCGGTGTCGTCGCAGTCGGGCGATGCCTGCCGATGGCGCTCGCGCTGGGACTGTGTGGCTGCGGTGAGCAGACACCGCCGACGGCGGCAGGTCATGTCGACACGCTGCCCGTCGTTGTCGCCCCGGCAACTGGACATGCGGTTCCCGCGCAGTACGCACGCACCTTCCGCATCGTCGATCACGGTGCCTATCGGGTGGTGGCGCTGCGGGCCAACATCGTGTCATGGGGTGGGTCCGCCAAGGGCCCCGAACAGCGAATCGATGTGGTGCTGGTGCCAAAGGATAGCCCCGTTCCGACCCTGCCCGCCGCGCTGGCCGACGCCATCGTCGTGCGCACCCCGGTGCAGCGTATCGCACTGAACCTCGCGCCTTTCGAGGCCATGCTGCGCGAGCTTGGCATCGATGATCGCATCGTTGCAGTCGGCGGAGCGAAGAGCTGGGACGACGCCTTGCGCGCCAAGGCGCTCGGCGGCGAGGTGGCCCAGGTTGGCTACGGCTGGCACATGCCACCGATGATTGAACCGCTGCTCGCCGCACGCCCTGATGTGTTCGTGATGGCGCTGGGTGACCTCGACCATGTGCAGCACTTCGAGCGCATCCAATCGCTTGGTGTGCCGGTGGTGCCGATGTTTCTCGATGCCGAGCCGCATTACCTCGGCAAGGTCGAGTACATCCGGCTCATGGGTGCACTGACGGGTCGCGAGGCCGAGGCCGAGGCCTTTGTTGCCGAGGTGTTCGGCAAGGTCGAAGAGCTGAAGGCGCGCGCCGCCGCGCAGCCGACACGCAGCGTGATGTCGACCTGGTTCGCCGGCGGCAATCGCTGGATGGCGACCGTGCGCAACGCCGAGGCGCAGCTATTGCGCGACGCCAACGGCCGCAACCTCCTTGAGGAGCCGGATGATCCGCGTCTGGATGCGTTCACCTACCTCAGCACCGAATCGTTGATCGAGCGCGGCCGCGATGCGCAGTGCTGGATTGCCCGCGACACTCACTCCAAGCCGTTTGATCGCCCGGAAATCATGGCGCAGTTCCGATCCGTGCAGGAGGGCTGCGTGTTCGCCATCACTGGCGGGGTGAAGCCGGAAGCCGATGCCTTCGACTACTACGAAACCGCCGTGATTCGCCCCGAGCGCATGCTGGGCGACCTTGTGCGCATGCTGCATCCGCCGCTTCGCGACGCGCCGTTCGTCTATCTCGAAGCGGAGTCGAAGCAGCCATGACGCGCGCGTCGTCGACGACAACTCGTTCTTGGATCGCACTGACGTGCCTTGCGGTCGTCACTCTGCTGACGGTCGCGCTGCTGCTTGGCCATGGCACGGTGTCACTGGGTGCCGGTGAGGTGCTGCTGGCACTGATGGGTGAAGGCGACCCTGTACATCGGCACATCGTCGCTGACTTGCGCTTGCCGCGCCTGCTGACTGCCCTGATCGCCGGTGCTGCGCTCGGGGTGGGCGGCGTGCTGATGCAGTCGTTGTTCCGCAATCCCATGGCGGACGCGTGGTCGTTGGGACTGACCGCCGGCGGCCAGCTAGGCGTGGCGCTGCTGGTGACGGCTGCCGCGTTTGCTGGCCCCGCAGCATTGGGATTCCTGACCAGCTTCCAAGGCGTGAGCCTCACGTTGGGAGCCGCGCTGGGCGTCGCCGCGGCTGCTTCGGCGATGGTGCTGTTGGCGCGTCGGGTCGACACCGTCACCCTGCTGGTGGTCGGCCTGATGCTTTGGTTCACCGCGCAGGGTTTGGTCAGCGTGATCATGCATTTCGCGAACCGCATCGGCGGCCGCGTCTACGCCGGCTGGAACGACGGCACGTTCGCCGCCACCACGGGCTCGGATCTTCCCCTGCTTGCAGGCCTGGTTGCGCTCGGCCTGCTCGTAGCGGTCGCCGTCGCGAAGGGCTTGACTGCACTGCTACTCGGCGAGACCTATGCCGCCAGCCTCGGCACCCGCGTGCCGCTGTTGCGACGACTGACCCTGCTGTCGGTCGTCCTGCTGGTGGCACCAGTCACCGCGTTTTGCGGTCCAATCACCTTTGTCGGGCTGATCGTGCCGCACTTCGCCCGTGCGCTGGCCGGCAGTGCGCGGGTGCTGTCGCTGATTCCGGTGGCGGCGCTATCCGGCGGTCTGCTTGCCTTGCTCGCCGACGCCATCGTGAATGCGCCGTGGGAACAACACTTTCTGCATTTGAACGCCGTGCTCGCGATTATCGGAGCGCCAGTGGTGATCGCCCTGCTGGTCGGCAGCCGGCCGTTGCGGGGGGTTGCCTGATGTTGGTTTTGGAGTCCCTGGAAATCGGCTATCCAGGCCACGGCTCACCGCTGCTGGCGCCGATTGATCTCACTGTGAAGGCAGGAGCCTTTCACTGCGTGCTCGGCCGCAACGGCGTCGGCAAATCCACGTTGATGCGCAGCATCGTCGGCCTGCAGCGGCCGTTGGCGGGGCGCGCTTGCCTCGACGGCCAGGATCTCCCCGCCATGCCCGCGACACGCCGCGCTCAGCAGGTTGCAGTGGTGCTCACCGAACGTGTCGCCAGCCCCGGTCTGCGCGTCGCCGATGTGGTCGCATTGGGACGCCATCCACACACCGGCTGGCACGGGGCGTTGTCGCCGGAGGACCACACACAGATCGAGGCGGCTCTGCGCCGTACGCGCACCGAGGCGCTGCGCGACGCGGCGATGGATCAGCTGTCCGATGGTCAACGCCAGCGTGTGCTCATTGCCCGCGCAATGGCGCAGCAGCCACGGCTGCTGGTGCTCGACGAAGTGACTGCGTTCCTCGATTTGCCCGGTCGGGTCGAGATCGTGGCGATGCTGCGCCGACATGCGCGCGAGACGGGCTGCATTGTGCTGTTGTCGAGCCACGATCTCGACCTCTCGCTGCAGCTGGCCGATGCGCTATGGCTGCTCGAAGGTAGCAAGCGCTTCACGTGCGACACCCCGGATGCTCTGGTGGCCGACGGTGCGATCGCGCGTGCCTTCGATGCGGAGGGCGTGCATTTCGATGCTGCGCAGCGCCGCTTCGTGCTGGAGCGCGGCCAGCCAGTCCTTTCCTATTGACGTTGCAGGCGAGATGGAAATCCCAATCGACGACTCGGAGCAGGACTTTGCTCAACCCGGCACGAAGTCACTTCCGCTGCGCAAAATCCCATCCGCTCGGAGAAGGATCGCGCGTCCGGTGGAGCAAGAGACGCTGCCAGCCCCACGGCGCTCGAGTCGAGTCTTGGAATTGGGGAGCGTCACATGACAGATCCAGCTCTGCGCAGACGTGGGCACACCGAGCGCTTTGGTGGAACGAGCCGAACTCAGCAGGCTCGGGCACCTCAGGTGATCCACCCCGGACTTGCGTCTGGATCGTCGCCCGAAGTATTGCACTCGATTCGCGACCCGCAGATCAGCCTGGCGATTTGGCAGCGCAATCTGCCGATGTCGATCCAGAGGCGCATGGCCGCACTGTGCGTGCTCATGCCACGCCAGCAGCGGTTTACGCTTGCTCCCGCCACATCCGCCGCAGCCACGGATCGTGCACTGGATGAAGCGCTGCAGGGCTTTCTCAGGACGCCATTGGCGACGCACGACCCCTGGCGCGCCGACCTGCACTTGCTGTTGACGTTGGCGCGCGACCTTGCGCCGCGGGCTCCGCTGCGTGTGTGCATCGAAACGAGAGCTTGCGAAGTCGTACAAGAATTCCATACCGATCACGTCGCGCTGCGCCTGATCTGCGCCTACCGGGGGCAAGGCACGCAATGGCTGCCGGCAACCGAGTTCCACTGCCACGGACTGGCAAGCAAAACCAACGACCAGGTCCGCGACGAGTCGGCGCTGCAGGAGATTCCCGGCGGCGCGGTCGCCGTGATGAAGGGCAACCGCTTCCCCGATCAGCCCGGCCATGGGCTGCTGCATCGATCTCCTCCGGCCGGCGTCGATGCGCCGCGTGTATTGGCCATGGTCGATATCGATCTGGCGTGAATTTTCGCTACCGAGGTGTTCCCGATGGCAACCCAGTCAACCACGTCCACCGATTCCCGTGTGCCCGTCACTGTCCTCACCGGATTTCTTGGCTCCGGCAAGACCACGTTGCTCAACCGCATCCTCAGCGAGCACCACGGCAAGCGTATTGCGGTGATCGAGAACGAGTTCGGCGAGATCGGCGTTGATCACGAGCTTGTCATCGGCGCTGAGGAAGAAATCTTCGAGATGAACAACGGCTGCATCTGCTGCACCGTCCGTGGTGACCTGATTCGCATCCTCGGCAACTTGATGAAGCGTCGCGAGCGCTTCGACTACATCATAGTCGAGTCCACTGGCCTCGCCGACCCTGGCCCGGTCGCGCAGACGTTTTTCATGGATCACGAAGTAGGCGAGCGCCTGAAGCTGGATGCGATCGTGACGCTGGTTGACGCCCACCACATCGAGGGTCAGCTGGATCATGCGATGGAAGCGCACGAACAGATTGCGTTTGCCGACGTGATCTTGCTCAACAAGACTGATCTCGCCGATGAAGCGCAACTGGCGCGCCTGGAGCTTCGCCTGCGCGGGATGAATGGACAGGCCAGGATCGTGCGCACGCAGCAGGCGGCACTGCCGCTGGAACAGGTGCTGGATGTGGGCGGATTTGACTTGCAGCGCGCGCTGCAGGTGGATCCGCAGTTCCTGAAGGCGGAGTATCCGTTCGAGTGGGGCGGCATGTTTGCGTTGGAAGCGGATTTACATGTCGTCAGCACCGCCGCCGGCCCAGACCCGACCATGAAGCTGTGCCTGCTCCGCCTTGACGACATATCTCCGGCCGCATTCGAGTCTTCTGTGGAGCACGCGCTGCGCCGGTTTTCCGACAAAGTTCCGGTCACCGAATGCGACGAGGCAATCGTCGAAGGTCGGCTGCATCGTCTGGACGTCGGCAGCGCTGCGCAGTTCCCCTTGCAGATCGCGGCAGCCGGCCACTACGCGCTGTTTACCGAACATCTGCCGGAGGAATTCGAGCTCACCTTGCAGCACGGTGACACGCGGGTGGTCGCGCTCGGCCAACGCGAGTTCAAGCCTGACCACGAGCACGACGACAGCGTGACGTCGGTCGGCATCTCGCAGCCGGGCGATCTTGAGCCGGCGCGGGTGAGCGCTTGGCTTAGCCAACTGCTGCGCGATCAAGGGCAAGACCTGTTTCGCTGCAAGGGTGTGCTCAGCCTGCGGGGCGACCCACGCCGGCATGTGTTTCAGGCCGTGCACATGCTGATGGATAGCCGCGCTGATCGTTTGTGGGGTGACACGCCGCGGCACAACACCCTGATCTTCATCGGCCGCAATCTTGATCGCGGCGCGCTGCGCAGCGGATTCGAGGCCTGCCTGGCATGAGCGGATCGGCCAAAGTGAGCGGATCCGCCCCGGTTGGTCAAGCGAGTGCCCGCCAGACCGATGGCGCATCGAGCACGCACGTACCGCCACAGGCACGCCTGAATGTGGGCGAGCACGTAGTCGCGCTGGCTTGGGCGGCCGATGGCCGCGCGGTGGCGGTCGCCGGTGCCGATGGCGGGGTGTATCTGCTCGAGCCTGCCGCCGACGCGCCGGTCAGGCGTCTGGGCCAGCACGCCGGCGGGGCACTGACGCTGGCGTTCGCG
>CAYLNP010000096.1:0-9219 GCA_964384925.1 uncultured Woeseiaceae bacterium | reverse complement strand
GGCTACAGCGGCGATGATTATGCAGGACGCGATGCCGCCCAGATCCGCGCGGTGATGGCGATGGTGCAGCGTGTGGGCAAAACCGCCAACCATTGATCTCGCGGCCGCTTTGCGCGACAGTAGAGGTCGCGCTTCACGTGGGTTTGTCGAGGTAAGCTGACGATGCTGCCGAAATGGCTGCCGGTCACATGCCTGGCAATTCCGGCCCTGGCGCTGGCTGCCTGCGCGGGTACCCTGCCGATCCCGCGCCCGGGCGAGTTGCCGAACGATGCCGCGCTCGTCAGCGGCCAGGCACTGTTTGACCGGCCGATCGCCGCCGACGAGCAGCCCGACGCCGATCTGCGGGGTCTCGATCCCGCGATGCGCGAGTTCGTCGCCACGGCCGTGCGCGGCGCCGGCTCACCGGATTCGCGCGTCCAGCGGCTGTTCTGGGAGATGCGTCGCCGCGGGCTGCTGTCACTGGACTATCAGTCCACGCGCACCACGACGGCGAGCGAGACCTTCCACTCGCGCACCGGTAATTGCCTCGCCTTCACCAATCTGTTCGTGGCCCTGGCCCGCGAGGCGGGCCTGAGAGTCGCCTATCAGGTCGTCGACATCCCCCCGATGTGGAGCAGCGATAGCGGATCGCTGGTACTGAGTCAGCACGTCAACGTGCGCATCCTCAGCAGCGGCCTCGATCGTAGCGCTCAACTCGACCAGGTCGTGGACTTCAATCTGCCCGACTACAGCGGCAACTATCCTCAGCAGGTCGTGGCCGACCATGTCATCGATGCGCTGTTCTACAACAACCTGGCAGTGTCTGCGATGCAGGATGGCCAGCCGCGCACAGCCTTCGTGTACTTCATCAAGGCGCTGCGTGCAGATCCGGACTCAGCTTCCGCATGGGCGAATCTGGGTGTGCTGTATCAGCGTCAAGGTGTCGACGATTACGCCGAAGCGGCTTTCCATCGCTCATTGCGTGCTGACCGGCACTACAAGGTCGCCATGAGCAACCTGGCTCGCCTCTATGGGCAGCGTGGTGAGACGGATCTCGCGCAGATTTATCGGGACCGCATCCACCGACATCAGCAGCGAAACCCCTACCATCACTTTCTGCAGGCTGAACAGGCGTTCGCGGCTGGTGACACCCGCCAGGCACTGGGCGCAATCGATCGCGCCATCCGCATGCGCGATGTCGAACATGAATTTCACTTCCTTCGCGCCAGGATCATGCAGACGCAAGGTAACAGTGAAGCGGCAAGAGTCAGCCTTGAACGTGCGCATGCCCATGCCACGTTCGCCGCCCTGCGCGCATCCTATCGCCGCAAGCTCGACGCGTTGAACTAGTCGGGCCGGGTCACGTACTCCAGCACGCTGGCCGGCGAGACGAACGTCACGCCCGTGTGCTCACTCAGGCCCGATGCGCAGGTCGCAACCGTCGACACCCCCAGATCACATCCCGAAGGGATCGCTCGCGTCGCGAAGCGTGTCGCATGTTCGTTGAGTGCCGGCACGAACATGCCTTTGTCGCCTGCGTAGCCGCAGCAGGTCACCGTGCCCAGCACCGCAATGGTGTGTGCGCAGGCCCGGGCGATCGCCTCTGTGCTGGCCTGTGCACCCAGCCGTTGGGCTGAACAGTTGTGGTGAACAGCGAGTTGCGCGAGGGGGCGGGTGACCTGCAGGTGCGGCAGGACCCGGTCCGCAAGAAACACACCAGCGTCTTCAATCGCCAGCGCGCCATGAAACTCGCGCAGATGCTTCACGCAGGTGGAGGCATCGGTGATCACCGGGATCGCGTCGCCCCGAGCATGCGAGGCGAGTCGTTGCGCGAGCTTGGCACCCAGCCGGCTTGCCTGCTCGGCAAAGCCCTTGGAATGGAAAGGCTGACCGCAACATTGCCCGGTCTGCCCCTCAGGGACAATGACCTCATAGCCTGCGCGCGTGAGCAGCCTGACCATCGCTGCAGGTGCCGGCAGCAATGCGTAGGCCGTGTCGGGGGTACCGAACAGGCGCGTTGCACACGCCGCGAAATACACCACTGCACCGCGCGCTGCAGATCCGCCGGCCGGGTGAACAGCGTGCCCGGCGGTCTGAGGTGGCGCGCCCGGTCCGCGCGTCAGTGCGGCATACACGCGTGGCACGCGTCCCCCGCTCAGGCGCCGTGCCGCGTCAGTGACGCCTGCCACGGCGCTGGCAGGCAGCACCGCCCGCGTAGCGTCAGCCACACCCAGCCCCATGCGCATGCCGCGTTCGATGACACCGACACTTCGACCTGCTGCCGCGGCCAGCGCCCGCGCCCCCGCCCCGCGCCGACGGCCGCGCTCGCCGATCACCATCGTGCCCGTCTCGATCCCCACCGGGCAGCGCAACGCACACAGGTTGCACGCCGCACAGGTATCCAGCCCGGCGTACTGGAAGTCTGCATCCAGACGCGCCAGCAGCGCCGGGTCTTCCCCAGAGGCGCGAAGGCGACCACGTTCCCGGGTGACGGCGATGCGCTGCCGCGGCGTCAGCGTCAGGTGATGACTGGGACACGCCGGCTCGCAGAAACCACACTCGATGCACAGGTCGATGTGCTCATCGACCAGCGGCATCATCTTCATATCCCGGACGTGCGCCTGGGCATCGGCGTTGAGCACCACGCCGGGGTTGAGCAGACCTTCGGGGTCGAACAGCGCCTTGATCCGGTGCATCAGCGCGTAGGCCTTCGCACCCCACTCCGCCTCGACGAACGCAGCGATCGCACGTCCCGTGCCATGTTCGGCCTTCAGGCTGCCGCCATAACGCACCGACACGAGTTCAGAAAGCGCCTGTGAGAAACGATCGAAGCGCTGCGCCGCATCCGCATTGCCAAAGTCATCGCTCATCTGGAAATGCAGATTGCCGGCCAGCGCATGTCCGAAGATCACGGCATCGGCGTAGCCGTAGTCATCCAGCAGTCGGCGCATGTCGATGACGAAATCGGCGAGCCGGTCGATGGGGGCCGCGACGTCTTCGGTCAGTAGCGAGGTGCCGGGCGGACGCATCGCGCCGCTGGAGGCAAAAAAGCCCTTGCGGATGTCCCACAGCGCCGCCGAGCGCGCCGCGTCGGTCGAGAAGTCGATATGCGTTGCGCCCTCGGCGCGCAGATGCCCGACGGTGACGGCGACCTCACGCGCCAGCACGTCGCTGGTCGGCGCGGTCACGTCGATCAGAACCGCCGGGGAATCTTCGGTCAGCCACGGCAGCAGCGGGGCCATCGGCGCCAGGTGCTCGACCGTCGCCAGCGCGCGGCGCTCGATGTACTCGGCTGCGGTGACGCCGGTCGTGACCTGCACCCCGTTGTTGGACAGGCGGATGATTGCGCGCGCCGCCGAATGAGGATCTGGAAACGGCACCAGCGCGGTCGAGCGGAACGGGTGCTCGGGCACGGTGTTGTAGGTGATCTCGGAGACAAATCCCAGCGTGCCCTCCGAGCCCACCATCAGGTGCACGAGCATGTCCAGTGGATCGTCGTAGTCGACCAGCGCATTGAGCGAATAGCCGACCGTGTTCTTGATGCGATATTTGCGTCTGATCAGATCGACAAGTTCGGCATCGGCCATGATTTCGTCGTGCAGCGCGGCAAGCCCCTGCAGCAGCGCGGGATGGCTCTCGCGGAAGGCTTCGCGACTCTGCGCATCGCCGGAGTCCAGCGCCGTGCCGTCGGTCAGCAGGATGCGCAGCCGGGCCATCGTGTGGTAGGTGTTCTGCGCCACGCCGCAGCACATCCCCGACGAGTTGTTGCTGACCACCCCGCCGATCTTGCAGGTGGCCTGACTGGCAGGATCGGGACCGATCTTGCGGTCGTACTGTTTCAGCGCCGCATTGGCCTCCGCGACGATGATCGCCGGGCCCAGCGTGATCTGCTGCGCGCCGGGATGCACGCGCAGATACCGCCAGCCGTCACCGAGGACGGCCAGCACGCCGTCGGTGACCGCCTGCCCGGACAGCGATGTGCCTGCCGCGCGAAACGTCAGCGGCAGGGATTCAGCGCGCGCGGCCGCCATCACGGCGCGGACCTCGTCTTCGCTGTTGATGAACACGACCACGGCAGGGATGAGCCGGTAGGCACTGGCATCGCCCGACCATGCGTAGGTCATGAGCGGGTCGGTCATCATCCGGTCCGCGCGGATCACGCCCTGCAGGCGCGCCACGACACGCTCGCCCGCGCTGTGGCGATCGACCGATGAGGGTGCGGCCTCCGGAGGGTCGGTGAAAGCGTGTCCCATGAGGATTCAGTCCGCGGCCTTTGTTCGATCAAGCACGCGGATCAGGCCTTCCTGCGCGGTACTGGCGATCAGTGTGCCCGCCTGATTGAAGAACATGCCGCGTGCCAGTCCGCGTCCACCCTGCGCCGAGGGACTGTCGGAGGTATACAGGAACCATTCGTCCACCCGGGGTTCCCGGTGGAACCACATCGCATGGTCGAGACTGGCCATCTGCACATTCTCACGGTCGTAGCGGATAGCATGTGGCAGCGTCGCCGTGCCCAGCAGCTCGTAGTCGGAAACGTAGGCAAGCAGCACCCGGTGCAGCTGCTCATTGTCGGGGAGCGCATCGACAGCACGCAGCCACACCGCCTTGAACGGCTTGCGCTTGCCGGGCTGCAGAAAATTTCCGGGATCTACCGGACGAAACGCGAACGGGCGCTTGCGCGTGAGGAAGCGACGGAGCTTCTCGGGGATATCGGCAAGCTTGTCGGCATACAGCTCGGTCACATCCACCAGATCGTCAGGCCCGGGTACGTCGGGCGGCATGTCCACCTGGTGTTCGATACCCTCCTCGGGCGCCTGAAACGAACACGACAGCGTGAAGATCGGCCGACCATGCTGAATGGCCACTACGCGTCTGGCACTGAAGCTGCCGCCATCGCGCGAGCGATCGACGTGATAAACGATCGAGGCGTTGAAGTCGCCGCGACGCAGAAAGTAGGCATGCAGCGAATGCACGATGCGCCCGTCCACGGTCTGGCTGGCCGCAGCGAGGGCCTGGCCCAGCACCTGGCCGCCGAAGACCTGAGGTGCGCCGATGTCACGGCTCTCGCCGCGAAAAATGTCCTGCTCGATGCGTTCGAGTTCCAGCACATGCAGAAGGTCGGTGAGGATTGGATTCATCACAGTGCAGTTCCCTTGTCAGCGACCGGATGGCCTGTCTCCCTGCGCTCGAGTCGAGCGATCAGGCTGGAGGTGTCCCAGCGTGGCCCGCCCATGGCCACGACATCGGCATAGAACTGCTCGACCAGTGCAGTCACGGGCAGTGCGCTGCCGTTCCGGCGCGCTTCTTCCAGGCAGATGCGCAGATCCTTGCGCATCCACTCCACGGCAAAGCCGAAATCGAACTCGCCCGCGGCCATCGTCGCGTGGCGATTGTCCATCTGCCAGGATTGCGCCGCTCCTCGAGAGATCACCTCGACCACGGCCTCGATATCCAGGCCGGCGCGCTGCGCGAAATTCAGTCCCTCGGCAAGCCCCTGCAACAGACCCGCGATGCAGACCTGGTTGACCATCTTCGTCAGTTGCCCGGCACCGTGATCACCGAGGCGCTTGATGACCCGCCCATAGGCGCGCATGATCGGCTCGGCGCGCGCGAACGTGTCGGCCTGGCCGCCGACCATGATGCTCAGTTCCCCACGCTGCGCGCCCGCCTGGCCGCCGGAGACGGGCGCATCGAGTGTCTCGATGCCAAGCGCCGTCGCCTCGGCGGCAAGGCGACGCGCGAGCGCCGCGGAACCGGTCGTATGGTCCACCCATACCGTGCCTGCGGACATGCCGGCGAAGGCGCCATCGGCGCCCAGGGCAACCGCCTCGACATCCGGATCATCGCCGACGCAGGCGAACACGAACTGCGCCCCGCGTGCGGCCTCCCGCGGTGTGGCCGCACACACACCTCCGTGAAGCACCACCCAGTCGCGCGCGCGCTGGCCGGTGCGATTGTAGACGCGCACCGTGTGACCGGCCGCCGCCAGGTGCGCAGCCATCGGCGCGCCCATGACCCCCAGGCCAATGAATGCCAGTGTTTCCATCACAACTCCCTGTCGTATCGCCGGCCTGCAGGGTAGAGATTGTACCGGGCGCTCAAAGCGGAAATACGACAAGCAACAGCGGCACGGAGACCACGATGATGAGCGCCTCCAGCGGCAGCCCCATGCGCCAGTAGTCGCCGAACTTGTAGCCGCCCGGCTCGAACACCAGCGTGTTCGACTGATGACCGATCGGCGTCAGGAACGCGCACGACGCGCCGATCGCCACCGCCATCAGCAGCGGGTCGGGATGCACCTGAAGGCGCTCGGCCAGATCCAGCGCCAGCGGCGCCATCAGCACCGCAGTAGCATTGTTGTTGATGACATCGGAGAGAAACATCGTGCCAACCATCAGCATGACCAGCACCCAGACGGCGCCCATGTTGCCCGTCAGCGCCAGCATGCCGTCAGCCAGCAGCGCCGTGCCGCCGCTCAGTTCCAGCGCCGTGCCCACGGGAATCATCGCACCCAGCAGCACGATGACCGGCCAGTCGACAGCCGAGTAGAGCTCGTCGCGCTTGACCACGTTGAGCAGGGCAAGCGCCGCCACGGCCGCGACGAACGCGATATGCGCCGGCAGCACGCCTGCGACCACGGTCAGGATCGCCGCAAGGAAGATGCCGGTGGACACCATCAGGTGACGAGGCCGGCTGATGTTGACGTCGCGTTCGGCCAGCGGCATCAGACCGAACTCACCCAATGCTGCCTGGACGCGCTCCTCCGGACCCTGCAGCAGCAGCACGTCGCCGGGCTGAAACTTCACGTGACTGAGCCTGCGCTTCACCTTGCGGCCCTGCCGCGCGACGGCCAGCAGATTCAGGCCATGTCGCGTGCGCAGCCGCAGGGTCGCAGGGGTCCTGCCGCGCATCGACGAGGCGGTGCCGACGATCGCCTCGTAGATGACGACCTCATCGGAGCCCAGATCCTCGCGGCTGAACTCGTGTTCCTCCTCCAGCAGCAGATCGGTGGCGGTGATGAGCTCCTTCAGGGCCGCAGGATCGGCCTCCACGATGAGCAGGTCGCCGTCGCGCACCTGCTCGTAGCCGTGCGGGACGAGCCGGCGTGATTCGCCACGCACCCAACCCACGATGACCGCATCGTCATCGACAAGATGCTCGATCTCGTCGATGCTCTTGCCCGACACCTTGGAATCTTCTGGTACACGCAGTTCGGTGATGTAGTCGGTCATGTCAAAAAGCGTTTCGCGGCTGTCACCTTCTACACGCTCGGCGGGAATCAGTCGCCAACCGACGAGGGCGACGAAAAACACACCCAGCACCGCCACCGCGCCGCCCACCGGTGCGAACGCGAACATCGAAAAGCCCTCGCCAAGCGCCTCGGTCCGGAACGTCGATATGATGATGTTTGGCGGCGTGCCGATCAGCGTGACCATGCCGCCAAGGATGGAGCCGAACGCCAGCGGCATCAGCGCCTTGGCCGGCGAGTAGCCTTCGCGGTACGCGTTACGCAACGCGACCGGCAGCATCAGGGCCATGGCGCCGATATTATTCATGAAGGCCGAAAGTACGGCGACCACCAGCGTCTGCGCGACCAGCTGAAGCGTGACGCGCCCCTTGAATGGGGCCAGCACGCGAATCACGACATCGACGATACCGGCGTTCTGCAGCGCACGGCTGATCACCAGCACGGCCGCCACGGTGATGACCGCCGGATGGGAAAAGCCGTTGAACGCCTGATCGATCGGCAGCACACCTGTCAGGACCACAACCATCAGCGCCAGCAGCGCGACCAGGTCGTAGCGGAATCGACCCCAGATGAACATGACCAGCGCCATCGCCAGCACGGCAAAAACGATCACCTGGTCAGTGCTCATTAACGACTCCCATCGTGCGCGGTTGCCCGTAGTGTACTGTGAGCATCGGCAGATTTGCCCCCGCCATGGCAGCGGAGTATGTTCCTGTGTCGCCTGCAATCGCCCGGAGTTTCCGCCATGAGCCCATCCGAGACCACCCGTAGCGCAGCACGCTGGCCATTGGCTGTCGGCTGGCTGGCCATCGCGGCGCTGGTCATTACGCTGGCACTGGTCGCCTACACCGGGCCTGCCTATCGGGCGGGGTGGATCGACATCCGCATGGCGATCTTCACATTGCTGCGCTGGTGTTTCTTTGGCGCAGTCGCGTGCGTGGTGGTGGGCCTGGCCGCCACCATCGCGAATCTGTGGCGCGGCAGCCGGGCGATGGTATTGGCAGGTGTGGTGTGCCTGCTGTTCGGTCTCGCGCTGAGCGTCAATTTCCTGAGCTGGCGCAGCACCGGCCAGTCCGTGCCGCCGATTCACGATATATCGACCGATCTTCAGGATCCGCCGGAGTTTGTCGAGATCGCGCCGCTGCGGGCGGCTGCACCGAATCCGGTTGAATATGCCGGCCCGGAGTCAGCCGAGCAGCAGCGCGCGGCTTACCCGGACCTCGAACCGATCCGGCTGGACGCGCCACCGGCGCAAGCCTTCAACGCCGCGCTCGAGGTGGTTCGGCACATGGGGTGGGAACTGGTGGCCGAGGTGCCGGCCCAGGGTCGCATCGAGGCGACCGATACCACGCGCTACTTCGGCTTCAAGGATGACGTGGTCATCCGGGTGCGCGCCGCGGCCGGCGGCAGCATCGTGGATGTTCGCTCGAAATCCCGCGTGGGCCGCTCAGATGTCGGCACCAATGCGCAGCGTATCCGCAGCTTTCGTGAGCACCTGCACAAACGCCTCTGACAGCTCAGGGCGAATTGCAGCCCGTCGGACGTCGGCGTATCGTCGCACTGCTTCATGTCCATCCGCCTGTGGAGAATCAGCGCATGACTACAGCCCCCACGTCCCGCGGCGCCCTGATCTGTGGCTGGACAACCCTGTTCCTGCTGGCGTTCACCGGCCTGCTTCTGGCAATCGCAGGCCCGGCCCACCGCGCGGGCGTGCTGTCCTTGAACGTGGCGTTCATGATGCTGCTCGTCGCGATCATCGGTGCTGTACTGTGCGTGTTGCTCGGTACCGTTGCGACGATATGGAACCTGCGACGGGGAAGTCGCGGCCTGGCGCTTGCTGCAGGGCTGGCGCTGGTGGTGGGGCTCGGCCTGATGCTCAACTTTGCCGCCTGGATGCTCGCCGGCCGGGATGTACCGAGGATCCACGACATCAGCACCGACACGGTCGATGCTCCGGAATTCGTCGCGATCGTGCCATTGCGTGCAGATGC
>CAYLNP010000095.1:0-9241 GCA_964384925.1 uncultured Woeseiaceae bacterium | reverse complement strand
CGTGCGCGGACATGGGGGTGTCGTTCACCAGTTCGCTCTTGCCGGTAGAGCCAACGTCAGCATCATTGCGGGAGTATAGCGCCTGCGAATCCACATTGCCCTGCCGACCGGAAGCCCGCAACATTGTGCGTAACCCGTCACATCGGCGAGAGCGAACTGACCGTATCGTGACAGCATGATGCGGCCCCAGACCAGTCTGCGTACCTATCGCAACTCACCGGATGGGGGCGCGCTGCGACATGGCACCGTGAATCGCACTTTCAGTCCTGAGTTCGAGGCGGAATTTATCCGTGCCCGCCTGCGGGACAACCGGACCCTCATCCGGGTGGTGTGCACGTTGGCGGTGCTGCTCGGGGTTCTCCGGGGACTCGAATTGCTCTTCGGGGGAGTCTGGCACCAGGCCCACCTCGTCGGCGTCACCGCGGTGCTCGTGGCATCGATCGCTCTGGCAGTGATTGCCTGGAGCCCGGCGTTCGAGCGCAGCTATCTGCCGGTGGCGACGATCGTGGTGCCGATGCGCAACGCCCTTGCGGGTGCGCTTATCGGCGCCGCCGCCTCGTCCGGCCAGCCCGAGTTACTGATGCTCCTGCCGTTCATGGTGCTGGGTCCGTTTTTCTTCCTTGGCGTAAGTTTTCGTACAGCAATTGTCGCGGTCGCACTTACCCTGACGTCCTTCGTCGTATCGGCCACGATCTTCGAGATGGCTATCCCGACCCTGCTGCGCTCGAGTCTGCTGCTCGTCGTTGCCGCAATCGGATGCGCTATCGCCGCGCAGCAGCTCGAGAAGTGGTCACGCAGGAGCTTTCGCGAGAGCCATCTGCTGGCAACACACGCGCACTACGATGCCTTGACGGGACTGAAGAACCGGCGGGTCTTCGATGAACACCTCAGCCGCGTCTGGCAGCAGGCCATCGACGATCGCAGGTCGATTGCAATCCTTTTGATCGATGTCGACCACTTCAAGGCTTTCAATGACAACTACGGCCACCAGGCTGGCGACAGGGCGCTGGAGGGGATTGCCCAAGCACTCCGACCGCTGGTGTCGCGTCCGCTCGACCTTCTTGCGCGATACGGTGGCGAGGAGTTCGTGGTCATTCTCTACGGCATCGATGCGAGCCGCGCCCAGGCCCTCGCGAATCGGATGCGTGGCGCGGTCAGCGAGCGCGCCATCACCGACCGGACGCCGAACGCAGGCGCTGCGGTCACGATCAGCATCGGTGTTGCCGTCGTCGAGCCCAGCAGGGACCGCCGTCCGGACGGCGCGCTGCAGCTTGCCGACCAGGCGCTCTATTCAGCGAAAGTGAGTGGCCGAAACCGCGTCGAACTGCTGGACGAGGCAGCGCACGCGCAGCTCAAGACCGGTGTCTTCGCGCGCGCCTCGCTTGCTTCCGGCCTGTAAGAGACTCATTTGCTATAAAGCCTCCGCGTCGGAGAGCTTTGCCAACTTCCTATCGAATGTTCCGACCGGCGTGTGTCCGTTCTTTCTTGCAACGGCAACGACCAGACAGTCGGTGAAACCTATACCGCTACCTGCCTTGTAGGCGTCCAGCGCGAAGCGAACCACATCCGTATCCTGGACCACGAGTTGCCGGTGCTCGAGCAACATTGATATCGCGGTATGGAGTTGTCTTTTCGTGAGCCCATAGGCGGATTCAAGTACCCATGCCGTCTCCGCAAGGACCAGCCAGGACACCCAAGCGCCGCCTGCTATGAAATCTTCCGCGCGTTGAGTCTGCTTCTCGTCGTCCCGGGCGATAAGGCGAACGACGACATTGGTATCAACGGCCTGCATGTTTCTTTTTCATGCGGGCCTTGATCCCCCTGTCCATGTCTTCGACGGAGACGGCAGGCACTTCATTGCGAAAGATTGCCTCATGGATCTCCTGGGACGTAAACCGGGAGGCCCGACGTACTATGATCTCTCCGTTTCTTTCTACCCACTCAATGCGTGATCCAGGCCCTAGATCCAGGCGCTGCCGCACAACTGCCGGCACCGAGATTTGCCCTTTGGAGGTAATTTTCGACTCTACGCGTGCCATTGCCAGCGCCTTTCCTTACTCATGTAAGGGTGATGCTAAAGGGTGACGATCGCGAAATCAACAGGGAGCACGACTACTCAGCGTCACCGCGGAGTTCAACCGGAGTTTCGCTGTTGACCGCCCGGTAAGGCGCTGGTCAGTCGACGCCGACGATCACCGCACGGCCGCCACGCCGCTGAACGCGTATCGCAAACTCCGTGCCTTCCGCGCGCTCCACGATCCAGGTCTGCGGCGTGTCGACGAAGCGACTGTGGAAGCTTGTTCCCCCGCTCTCCAGGACGGTGCCGTCCGCGGTCGAGTACCACACGATCAGCGCGCCGACCTTGTCGAGTTGTACCCTCACTTGGCCGTCTCGGCCCGGCGTCTCGAGCGTCGGACGATGGAGGATGACGATCTCGTCGCCTTCGCGGCTGCCCAGACCGCCGATGCCGCGCTCGATGTCGAAGGCCAGCCGCGTGGCGGAATCCGTGAATACGTCGCAGGCGCCCAGCGCGCACAGCACGAGCCCCGCAAGGAGCGTTCGCGTCATCAGGGCCCGGCGTCGCGGAATCAGTCGCTCTCCGGCGGTCTGCCCGCACGGGCAGGCCGCTGCTCGAGCCTTCTGACCTCAGGCTGGGGCGCCGCAGGTTGACGCTCCGCCGGCTGCACTTGAAGGTCGGCGGGCGAGTCCTCAGCGTCGGCACCACACATGACGCGATAGTGGGCGACGATCTGCCCGGTCGGCGCCGGAGAAATCACATCGAGTCGGTACCACCCCTGGATGTCATTGGATGCCCCGGTGTTCGCAGCGCTCAACGTCATGCTGGGCGCAGGTTTCGCGACCTCGGTCTGCCAGGCGCGCGTCGGTCGCGTGCCGGCTTCCGTAAAATTCATCGTGTATCTGGGCGATCTCGAGCCATCGTGCTTGACATACTCATAGGTCACGCGGCCGGCCCGGTTCGCCGTCATCGTCCCGTTGAACCTGATCGTCGCAGGGCAGTCGCCGGTGTGCACCTCGGGCTCGGCTTCAAACGAGGCGGCCTGCAGAAGCGGTGCCGCCCGCGGTGGCGGTGCTGCGCGTGCCGGCCTGGGTTTGTCGGATGGCACTTTCGCGGCTGCCAGTGGCGACGCGGTGCAGTCGACGACCGTATTGACCATCGCTGATCGGGTGCGGATATCGGCGAAGCCCAGGCCTATGGGATTACACGTCAATTGATAGTTGACGCGCAGCGCTGCCGGCGCATTGACACGGAACCCCTCGGCAAGAAAGTGATACTTGGTCTTGCCGGGCTCGTTCGCAACGCGCTTTGCGAGTTCGTCATTGCAGACCTTGACCGGATCGATAGTCTGGCTGCCGCCGCCGTTCCAGCGAAACAGGCCCGACGCGTGGGCGGCGTGCGGAATCATGAAGTTGGCGGGCTGACGCTGACCCACCAGGACCAGGCCTGGCGCGGAAATATTGCCCTTGTAGGCCTTGTTCCCGCGACCCTCCCACTGGCATTTGGCATGGAGGTTGACCGCCAGGGTGGCGGTAGTATTGGTGTCCGTTGTTGTCCAGCGCTCACCGGTGGTGGAGTACACCACCAGTTCCGGCGCCTGGTCGAAGCCGTGCGGGTTCGCGACCGACAGCGTCTGGACCTTGTTGGCCGCTGCGCTCGAGACCCAGAGCAGTCCGAAGAGCAGAAGAAGAAGCGCATGAGCCTTCATAAAAACCTCCCCACCAGGCCGCGTTCGCGCCCGCATGGCTGCGACCATACCCCAT
This sequence comes from uncultured Woeseiaceae bacterium, assembly GCA_964384925.1. GTDB lineage: Bacteria > Pseudomonadota > Gammaproteobacteria > Steroidobacterales > PWYM01 > PWYM01. Next base: position 5,461 of record CAYLNP010000095.1, on the reverse strand, counting down.
CGCCGCCCGCAAATTCGTGACCGTATAGCCAAATTCAGGAGTTTCACATTCAGCCTCCGGGCACACGTGACAGCACGCTACGCCCACCTAGCGCTCCCAGTCTCGCTCCACGGTGCGCGCGGCCAGCAGGAACAGCACGCCGGCCACCAGGTATAGCGTCGCGCCCAGCATGATCGAATAGCGCAGCGACTCTGCGCCGAAGCTCGGTGCGAGCAGCGTCGAGAGCTCGCCGAGCACGTAGACGCCGACGCCGATGCCCAGCAGGTTGTTGATCAGCAGAAAGATCGCGGCGGCCACCGAGCGCATCGAGGGCGGCACCAGGTGCTGGAACACTGTCAGGGTCGGGCCAAGCCAGGCCAGGCCCAGCGCGGTTGGGATCAGCAGCAGCAGTACCGAGAGCAAAGGTGTCGGCGCCAGCACGCCGGCGATATAGAACGGCGTCGTGAACAGGAAGGCGACGGCCGGCACCAGTGCGTAAGCGCGCTTGCGTGCCTTGCCAAGCCAGTCGCCGAGCACGCCTCCCATGAAAATACCGAGACTGCCACCGATCAGCAGGATCGAGCCGAACAGCCAGCCGGTCTGGATGATGTTCAGCTCGAAGCTTCGTGCGAAGAACGACGGCAGCCAGAAAAACACCCCGTAGCCCATCATCGAGGAGCATGACGCCCCCAGCGTCAAGAACCAGAACGACGGCTTGGTCAACAGCAGGCTGAACACCTGTCGCAGCGTGGGCTTGGGGACGACGCTGCCTGCCGGCATCACCGGCGCACCAGGCGCGCGTGCCGGCGCCGGATCCAGTCCGCCACGCACGGGCTCTCGCACCAGCAGCTTGAAGATCGGTGCAAGGATGACGCCGGCCAGGCCTACGATGATGAAGGCGGCACGCCAGTCGAGATTCTCGGAGATGGCGCCACCGGCAATCTGCGCGCCGGCGATCACGCCAAAGGCACTGCCCAGCGGAATGCCCAGTGAGTAGATGGCCAGTGCGCGGCCGCGACTGCCCGGCGGGAAATAATCCGAGATCAGTGAATACGAAGGTGCCACACCGCCGGCTTCACCGACACCTACGCCGACCCTCGCAAGGAACAGCTGCCAGAACGTCGTGGCCATTCCGCACACGGCGGTAAAGCCGCTCCATACGGCAAGCGAGGCGGTGATGATCCACGTGCGGTTGGTACGATCCGCCAGCCAGGCGATCGGCACACCGAGTGTCGAATACAGCGCTGCGAAGGCAATACCGCCGAGCAGGCCGAGCTGGCGGTCGCTCAGGTCGAGTTCCTCGCGAATCGGGATGGCAAGGATCGAGATGATCTGGCGATCGAGAAAATTGAAGAAATACACCAGGAACAGCATGCCGAGCACGAGCGCGCGATAACGTGCGCTGGCGGGTTGGCTGACAGGCGTGCCAATACTGGCGTTCGGCTCGTTGGCGCTCATCGGGGCGATCATGCAGTGATGAAGCGTGGGCGGCAAGCCGCATCTGCGTTGCAGTTCACCTCATAGGTCGCACAGGCCTTCGCCATGTCTTCGATGGCAGCGTCGACACGCAAACGTGTTCATGTAGTCTGTTCACTAAAGCGGATGGAGGCCATACTCCATGTCTTGCTCGCTTGAGTAGCGGAGACTGTGCGGTATGGTCGAAACGTGGTTCGGGCACCTGAATGCCAGGCTGACGGTCGTCTGGTCTTCGGCCGAGGAGGCAGCCACATCACCGCTTTTCTACAGTCAGCTCGGCGTGATCGTCGTCGCGCTGGTCGTATCCGCGCTCCTGAGCCTGCTGGTAAAGCACAGGATCGGCATTTTCAGGAGTGCCCCAACCGACGGCCCGCTGCTGCAGGTCCGAAGTGCGCTGCATCGTGCGGGATCGCTGGTCCAACCGGCGCTGGCGTTGATAACGCTCGGCGCTGCCGCCGATATCGCGGAAATGAGCTTCGGCGAGAATTGGCTGATCGTCATTGCCCGCAGCATCGCCGCGATCGTCTTCTTCTATTCGCTGATCTCGCGCCTGGTGCAGAATCCGACTGCGAAGTTCCTGCTTGGATGGGTCGGCGTGCCGATTGCGATATTGCACGTGTTGGGCTGGCTCGCGCCGGTCATCGCGCTGCTGGACGGGCGGGAACTCGTACTCGGCAACTTCAACTTCTCCCTGTGGGACCTGCTGCGCACGCTGATTTTCGGCGCCTTGCTGTTCTGGATCGGCGCTGTGTCCAACTCGGCCGGCAAATCGGTAATCCGCTCGCGCGAGGGCTGGAATCCGGGTGCTCGCGAGATCGCAGCCAAACTTTTCGAGATTGTGCTGTTCCTCGTGATTTTCCTGCTGATCCTGCAGGTAATGGGCATCAATCTGACCGCGCTCACCGTCTTCGGCGGTGCCCTGGGTATCGGCATAGGGTTCGGGCTGCAGCAGATCGCGTCGAACTTCATCTCCGGCATCATCATCCTGCTTGATCGTTCGGTCACACCCGGCGACTTCATCGAACTGGAAGACGGCCGCAGTGGCTGGCTGCGCGAGCTGAACATGCGCTACGGCATCCTCGAGACCTACGACGGCAAGGACATCATGGTGCCCAACGAGCAGTTCATCACCAGCTCGTACACCAACTGGACGCACAAGGACAAGCGCCAGCGCTATGCGCTCGACTTCCAGGTTGCCTACTCGACCGATCTCGACCTGCTGTTTGAGAGGATTCGGGAAATCTGCTGCAACCACCCGAAGGTACTGCACGGCCCGGATCTGAGCATCGAGTACCAGCCCGATGCTGAGATCAAGGCCTTTGGCGACTCCGGGATAGATATCCTGGTCGAGTTCTGGATGAATGGCATCGATGACGGCGAGAACCGTGTCGGCGCCGACCTCATGCACTCAATCTGGAAAATGATTCAGGCCGAAGGTATGGAGATTCCGTTCCCGCAACGTGAAATCAGGATCATTGGGGGCAGCCTCGCCACGGACGACCGATAGCCAGCCACCGACCGCATCACAGCAACCATCCTTCCTGTTCGTTTGGGGCACGTGGCGCCACTTGCGGCGCAGGCGCAGCCTGCGCACAGAGGTCGCAAGTGGCGTGACCGTTTACGTCTGGACCGAGCTTGACGGGCGGGAGCGGCGCTCGCATGAGGACCCGCGGCCCGATTGGGACGACGCGGACGGCGGCTCAGAAGGGGATGGGGGCGATTAGTGCCGATCCCCCGTCTTGCCTCGCTACGGTACGATGACCCTACAGGGTTGGGCAGCACGCCCGATTTCGCCCCGAGGGGTCGAGAGCCGGCGCGTCTGGCGCACCGACCCCGACCGCCAGCCCTTCTGATCCCGCCCTCCGGAGACTCGCCATGTTGAGCTTCATCCTCGCCGCCGCCCTGATGGACGCGACCTCCACGCCGGTCGTCCTGCCGTCCGAACCCGCGCCTCTGCACGGGACCCTGCTGACGCCGGCTGGCCCGACCCGCGCCGTCGCCGTCATCCTGCCCGGCTCGGGTCCGACCGACCGCGACGGCAACAACCCCGAAGGCCTCGTCGCCTCCACCTACCGCCTGCTGGCCGAGGGTCTGGCCGGACAGGGCGTCGCCACCGTGCGTGTCGACAAGCGCGGCGTCGGCGACAGCGCTCCGGCGATGATCGCGGAGCAGGACCTGACGTTCCAGACCTATGTCGACGACGCCCGCGCCTGGGCCATCGAGGCCGCGCGCGTCACGGACCGCGCCTGCGTCTGGCTGATGGGCCACAGCGAGGGCTCCCAGGTCGCCTTGGCCGCGGCGCAAGGTGGCAATGAGGCGGTCTGCGGCCTGGTCCTGCTGGCTGGCGCCGGGCGTCCGGCCAGGGTCATCCTGCGCGAACAATTCCAGGCCGGCCTGCCGCAAGCCCTTCTCGCCCCGGCCTTCGCCGCCCTTGATGACCTGGAGGCGGGCCGCCCGGTCGCCGACGCCCCGCCAGAGCTGGCGGCCCTCTTCCGCCCATCGGTCCAGCCGTATCTGATCTCCTGGATCGGCCTGGATCCGGTGGACCTGATCGAGGAGTACGCCGGGCCGGTGATGATCGGCCACGGCTCCACGGACATCCAGGTCAGCATGACCGACGCCCGGGCCCTGTCAGAGGCCCAGCCGACCGCGCGGCTGGTGGTGTGGGACGGCGTCAACCATGTGCTGAAGCTCGCCCCCGCCGACCGCGCCGCCAACATGGCCACCTATCTCGACCAGGCCCTGCCGCTGGCGCCGGGCGTGGTCGACGACGTGGCGAGCTTTATCCTGGAGCATCGTTAGGCCGGTGTTTCCGCTGAGCAGTTGTCACGGCTGGATGCGGCAAGTACACCGCCCCCCAGCCAGCCTGGGGCGCTTTTTCCGCGGATCGATACGATGGTCCACGGGGAAGTCGTTGCTCGGATCAATCGCTGACGAGGCACTCACTCCAGGCTTCAGCCCCCGGGGAGCCGCGAAAGGAATGCCGCGCCAGATCGGGCCGCAAAAAGCAACTAGTCCACCTCTTTTTGAGTGATCTTTCCTTCGCAAATGTCCGAACAACGAACGCAATGCCACCGAGCAGGCCGAGTTGGCGGTCGCTCAGGTCCAGCTTTTCGCGAATCGGAATGGCCATGATCGAGATGATCTGGCGATCGAGGAAATTGAAGAAATCCACCAGGACTTCCGGTCAGCCGACGATGTTGTAGCCAGCGTCGATATACACGATGTTGCCGGTGAGCGTTTTTGCACGGTCACTGACCAAGAGCGCTGCCATGGCGCCCACGTCGTCGATGTCGGCCAGCTGGTTCTGCGGCGCCTTGGCGCGGGTGCGCTCCAGCAGCTCGTCGAAGCGGTCGATGCCGGAGGCGGCGCGGGTCTTCAGCGGACCGGGGCTGAGCGCGTGCACGCGGATGCCCTGTGGGCCAAGCTCCGCTGCCATGTAGCGGGTAGCAGATTCCAGCGCGGCCTTGACCGGCCCCATCAGGTTGTAATGCTCCACCACCTTCTCGGCGCCGTAGAAGCTCACCGTCAGCAGGCAACCGCCATCCTTCATCAGTGGCTCCGCCAATCGCGCCATGCGCACGAAGGAATGGCAGGACACATCCATGGCCATCATGAAGCCATCGCGGGAGCTATCCACCACGCGACCGTGCAGGTCTTCCTTGGGGGCAAACGCAATCGAGTGCAGCAAAAAATCCAGTGTGCCCCAGCGCTCACGGATGGTTCCGAACACCCGATCCAGTTCGCCCGGCTCGCGTACATCGCACGGCAACAGCAATTCGGCCTCCACGTTGCAGGCCAGGGGCGCCACGTACGGCTTTGATTTTTCGTTCAAATAGGTCACGGCCAGCTGCGCGCCCTGGGCACGAAACTCCCGCGCGCAGGCGTAGGCGATACTGCTTTCGTTGGCGATGCCTACTACCAAGCCACGCTTGCCGTCCAGACTTGCAAGCCCCGACATGGAAATCCCCGTCTCTGATCAACACGTGACGGCACCTTACCCGGG
>CAYLNP010000094.1:9054-9361 GCA_964384925.1 uncultured Woeseiaceae bacterium | reverse complement strand
TACGGCGCTTGTCGAATACCGGGTGAATGGGGATCTGATCGTCAAGGATCAGATCAGGGCGGAGGACGGCCAGGCCATCGCTTCGACGATCTATCAGTCCATGTGCGATGTGGCGGATCCGACCTACAACGATCTAGAGCCCCAGGACGCCCGACTGAAACAGTCCTACGTGAAGGCCTTGGGCTTGTATGGCGCTCGGATCGCGACCAGGCCGACCGACAAAGGGACGTTGATGGTCATGCGGTTGTTGCGGAACTCAGCCGGTGGGTCGCTGGAAGAGCTTGGCTATCTGCTGGAACAGATCCAG
>CAYLNP010000094.1:1757-9044 GCA_964384925.1 uncultured Woeseiaceae bacterium | reverse complement strand
CGCATGATCCAACGTCGGAAGGGGATCATCATTTTTTCCGGCCCGACCGGCTCGGGTAAGTCGACCACGCTGCAGCGAGTGTTGAGCGACTTGCTGGAACTGTTCGAGTACAAAATCCGCCTCCTGACAATCGAGAACCCGCCGGAGTACGAGATTGGCAAGGGGCGGGCGATCCAAACCCCGATCCTTTGCGACTCGGACGATGCCGAGGCGGTATCGCAGGAATGGGCGCGTTCGATCTCCAACACACTTCGTCTTGATCCTGACGTGCTGATGGTGGGCGAGATCCGCGATCTCGCGACCGCTAAGGCGGGATTCACCGCAGCGATGACTGGTCACCAGTTGTGGACGACGCTCCACGCGAACGATCTCGTCGCCATTGTCGAACGCCTGAAGGATCTAGGGATCGAGCAGAGCCTCCTAACGGATCCCATGCTGATGACGGGGCTCATCAACCAGGAGCTGGTTAAAACCCTCTGTAACAGCTGCAAGCTGCCATTCGTACAGGCCAAGGCCCAGCTGCCTGCCGACATCATTGAGCGCGTAGAGCGCTTCTGCACACCCGATACCGTCTACGTTTGCGGCCCTGGCTGTGCTGACTGCAACGGCACGGGCGTATACGGCCGGACGGTGGTTGCGGAGGTCATGATGCCAAACAAAGGCTTCATGAAGGCTTTCCGCGAAATGGGGAAGGCCGACGCCAGGGCCTATTGGGTCGATCATATGGGCGGCATCACCAAGAACGCTCACCTCATTCGTCTGGTGAACCAGGGCTGTGTGGATCCGCAGCATGGCGAGCGCAACATCTGCCCGCTTGACGAAGACGAAATCACTTTGAGGGACTGAAATGCAGTTACACGATTTGATGGCCAGGCTGGATCTTGCGGTAATCCGGCTGCAGTTCTACGGCGCTGTGCGAATGGAGCTCTACGAGGCCCTGTCGCTGCTGCTCGAAAATCGGGTGCTCCTCGATGTCGCGTTGAAGGATATGTACAAGATCTACAGCGAGAACGGAAAGAAGCCGAAGCGTGCGCTCGCTGCAGTGACCTACGACTGCTACCGCGAAGTGGCTGACGGGAAGCCGCTTTCCAAGGCCTTGTCGAAATGGGTTCCCTACCAGGAGTACACGCTGATCGCAGCTGGGGAGCGCTCGGGCGACTTGAAAACCTCATTCGATAATTGCGGGAAAATCATCACGGCCAAGCAGGACATTCTGGGAGCCATCCTGCTGGCAACCGTGTATCCAACGTTTCTGATGGCCATGGTTTGCGTGATGCTGGTGATGGTGTCGACCAAGCTAGTTCCAAAGCTGGCTCGAACCTCGAATCCTGAGACTTGGTCTGGCGCCGCTGCCTTCCTCTACGACACATCCCAGTTCGTCATCCATTACGGGGCAATTACTTTGGCTGGCATTCTGGCCTTCCTGTTTATGGTCTTCGCCTCACTGCCGTACCTGCGAGGCGGACTTCGCGTTCACCTAGACAAACTCCCGCCTTGGTCAGTGTATCGGATGCTCCACGGCTCGACGTTCCTGCTCAACGTCGGCGTGATGGTCCAGGCGAACGTCTCCCTGCAGGATGCTCTTCGCATGATGGCTGCGGAAGCAAGCCCGTGGCTGCGTGAACGCCTCAACGCTGCGTTTTACGGCCTGGGCATCGGCGGGAACTTGGGCGTTGCCCTGAGTAAAGCCGGGTATGACTTCCCGGATAAGAAGGCGGTGCAGTTCCTCATGATCCTGTCCGGCAAGGACGGTTTCGAGGAGGCACTGAGTAACTTCGGTGAACGATGGCTGAAGAAGAGCATCAAGCAGATCCAGTCGGCTGCGAAAGCGGCGATCGCCGGCGGGATCATCACGGTCGGGGTGATTCTGATGACGGTGATTTCGGGGGTGTCAGGCATACAGGACGCGATTCAGGCGGTAGCGAAGTGAACAACAGCAAAATCCCAACCACAGAGGTAGCTATGGAAAAAGAAGCAGCAGTAAAAGCCAGCATCCAGCGCACGGCGCGGGCAAAGAAGCAGGCGGGTTTCGGGGCGATCGAGATGATCGTGGTACTCATCATCGTGATCGGGCTGCTGGCCCTGGCGGCGAGCCGCTGGGACACTTTGTTCTCTAGCAACGAGGCTGCCGAAGAAATTTCCAACGTTAACATGCTCATGGCCGGAGCCAAGAACCTGAAGACATCTTCCGGTTACGGGGCGTCCGGAACGAACCTGGTACCTGCATTAATCAAAGCAGACGCTGTGCCGAAGAACATGACAGTGACCTCCACTGCGATCTACAACGCTTGGGGTGGTGCTGTGACTGTAGTATCGACTGGCACTGGCTTCACTGTGACCTCCGCGGTGATTCCCGACGGTGTGTGCATGACTCTGGCCACCAAGCTGGCTCGTGGCGGTGTGTATTCCACCAGGCTCAACTCTGGTACCGCGATCATCGGTGAGGTCACTCAGGCCGCTGCTACTTCCGGCTGCAGTAGTGCTACCAGCAACACCATCACCTGGGCGAGCAATACCTAATCTGCTGTCGGCAGTAAGGGGATAGGTATGAGTGGTCCAGATAGCTCTTCGCAGAATGAGTTCGGTTGGATCGATCTCTATATCGGTGAGGGCTACAGCGACATGAAACAGGTAGCCGGGGCGCATGCGCCTCGGATCCCTGTCCCGGACAATATGCAAGAGCTCATACATGCACTTCGGCAGAAGTGCATGGAAGGCTATGCAACGCATGGTGAGTCCGAATTTGCGGTGATCCATGAGGGCACGATGTTGCGAGTCACCCAGATGACCGACGTGACTAACAGCAACGTCTTCTTCATTCGGCGTCCAGAGGCCGAGATTCGCCGCTTTGCGACTCTGGGCCTACCTCCGCACGCAGTGAAACTGCTGCTCGACAAGGGCACGCGAGGACTGATTCTCTTCGCCGGTGAGATGGGGGTCGGCAAGACTACCTCCGCTGCATCGCTCGTGGTGGAACGTCTGATGATCCACGGCGGCGTGGCTATCGCAATCGAGGATCCGCCGGAGACTCCTCTCAACGGGTTACATGGCCCTGGTCGATGTATCCAAGTGCCCGCCTCGCGTAAGGCAGGTGGGTACAGGGAGCACCTTATTAAGACCATGCGAGCCAGCGCAGACCTGATCCTCATCGGCGAGATACGTGACTCTGCAGCCGGCGTCGAGGCAGTGACGGCGAGCACCAACGGTCGCTTGGTGATCGCAACCGTACACGGTCGCGATATCCCAGATGCGCTGTCGAGGATCTCCACCTGGTGCGCGGAATTGCCGAACAACAACGACCTGCTTGCAGACGGCCTGAGCGCGATTATTTGGCAGACCATCAAGCGGCAGCCAGGCCAGCCTGGGCGCCTGATGGTCAAGACGCTCTCTATCGGGGCGAACGATACGGGGATACGGGCAAAGATCCGGAAGGGTGAGTTCGGCCAACTCCAGCAAGACATCGATCAACAGCTCCGACAGGCCTCTTGGAGCACCGAAAACCTTTTTGGAGGGACAAGATAATGAAGGCGAGAGGCAGGGTATTGCGTGGCGAAAGAAAGCAGCAGGGTTTTGCCGCGCTCGAAATGATTGTGGTGCTGATCCTGGTGATCTCCGCCCTCGGGATCGGTGCCCAAGCAATGTTCGACCACGCGGACAACATGGCCGCGCAGACTACTGCCGATCACCAGAAGATTATTTCCGACGCAGCTGCAGCCTACATCAAGGACAACTATGCCGCAGTGGTTGCCGCAGCAGGCCCGACCACGCCGGCGACAATCACAACCACGATGTTGAAGAACACCGGATACCTGCAGGGGAGTGTCTCGGATCGGAATAGCTTCGGTCAGGCGTACTCGGTTCTGGCTATCGAGCCGACACCTAACAAGCTTCAGACGTTGGTCGTCACTACCGGTGGTGAAACTATTTCCGAGACCAATATTCGTCGGATCGCGAAACAGGTGGGGGCCCGCGGCGGCTATGTGTCCAATGTCGACACCACCAAGGTGGAAGGCTCGTTCGGTGGATGGGCGGTGCCGCTGGCGTCCTACGGCGTTTCCCCAGGGGCTGGTCACCTCGCGACAGCGCTGTTCTTCGATGATGGTGCCCTGACCAACGACTACCTCTATCGGAACTCGGTAGCGGGGCACCCCGAGGTGAACCGGATGAATACCTCGATCGATATGGGCGGCAACAACCTCAACAACACCGGCACGGTGAACGCAGCGGCAGCAAACATCACAGGGAACGCAAGCGTTGCTGGCAACGCTACCGTTGGCGGGACGATCAGGGGGCAAACTGCCGACATTACCGGGGAGACCTATACCGGAGGATGGTTCCGCACTCGCGGCGATAGCGGCTGGTACAACGAAAAATGGGTTGGCGGCTGGTATATGAGCGATCCGACCTGGGTTCGCTCCTACGCTAACAAGTCAGTATATACCGGTGGGGAGATGCGGGGCGGAACGTTGAGGTCTGAAGGTAGGACTACCGTTGGCGAGTATTTGCAGCTCAGTGGGGTTGCTACGGAGGGCACTGCGTGTAGCCCGAATGGGCTTGTAGGCCGCAACGCTGCTGGCCTCACTTTGTCTTGCCAATCCGGCGTGTGGGCTACGCAGCCCTTGCCATCTGCATACGACGATAGTTTCGGTTTGAGTGGGTTTTCGAATAGCTCAAATTTATGTTCATTCTCGATTTACCCACAGAGGACGTACAACCTAAATCTAAGCAGGAGATCATTGGTTGTAATGTCATTAATAAGCAGCAAGGTCGGCAATGCAGTTTCTGGGATCGGATCGGGAGGTCAGTTGTGCGGCTTTAATGGCGTCACCGGCGCAGTCACTCGATCAACCGCTTCTGCAACATGCACTCTAATACTCCCAGAAGGAGCCCATAATTTTCATTTCTGTATCGCATCTGGAACCGATACAGCTAAAGGGTCGATTGTTGTTATTCCTAATGATTGATTACTAGATTGCCAATCCGGGGTGTGGCGCTCTAGTTCGAGCGAAGTTGCATACGGTGGCTCATACATGAGGCAATACGGAAAACAATTGCTTCCGTCAAAATTTACCAATACCGCAGGGCCATCACCAGCGGCCGACCACACCCCGGATTGGCAATCTAGTGACTCTACCAGCAGCTAACATAGCAAATTTGCCCATCAGAGCCTGGCGTGGCACTTCCCGTATATATCGTCCATGTATTAGGTGCTGTATTGAGCAAGCGACACCTTCCGGCTTCACCGTAACTTATGTCCCCATTGAACGAGCAAAACCTCTTATTGATTGTGTCTATGCGATACCAGTAGTTATGACCAAAACCATCGCTCATTAACTGGCATCCATCATAATCGGGTGCCTTGCAGTAAAACGGAGTGGTGGGAGCGTAGTTCGGCAGCAGGTTGGCCCACACCCCGGATTGGCAATCACATATGGCACTGAAGAATCGCCACATCACTCATGTTATTTCCCTCTTTCTCAGCAAGCTGGCCAACCGTATAGCCTAGTGATCGGCAGGCTCTACTTCCACATGACAGCCAGTAACCAATGGTGTCTTTGCCAGCTGCTTGCGATTCACAATTTGGGTATGGGCCTCCATCTTGTGATGACACGAACCAGACGGTAGATGCGATATATGCCACCGATCCGGGTTTCTTCCACGCACCGGATTGGCAAGACTGTCACCAACAGGTAGCTTGCCATCTAACTGGAAGCGTTCTTGTACTCGCGCCGTTATCATCCAACCCTAGCGAAAATGACGTTAGCGATAGGTCACCAACTATTGCGCTGTAACTGCCACCGATGGTCCCTATACCTGTCGCGTCTTGAGTGGCAACAACCTGACCTGGATTTGTAGGGCATCGAACAGGTCTAACTACCGTCTGTAAGGCAGATACCCCGCTTGAACCATTGGACGTGATATTTGCAATACCCCACATAAATATCACCCCACTTGGCATCAAGGTATAACCGATAGGTGCCTTAAGCGCGGTATCTCCACCTGGTGAAGTCCACACCCCGGATTGGCAATCAGCTATCTGTATAACAGGAGCCGAGACTGAGCTATCAGCAGGCCCTGTTAGTGATAGTGACCATTGATATCTACCGCTGATATCTGGCCCGCAAAACGGATATACCTCAGCAAGGAACATTCTTAGAGGATTGCCTTGAGCATCTCCAGTTCGAGTAATAACGCACTCTGAATGCCATCCTAGGTTTCTAAGATATGGCTGGTCAGTTATAGATGCCGTTATTCCTCCATATGCCGGATGCAGGCTCAATGTGTGCTTTCTTCCTACTTCAGACCAGCGACCGGATTTGGCAATCACCAGCCGATTAGTTGTTCAATTCGATAGCCGGTTACATTACTACAACTGCTCTCGTTGCTAGCTATTCGTGTGGAGGGATTAACGGTAAATCCAACTGAGTCGTTTTGGGCTCTGTAATAAACACGGCCATTCCAAAAGGCGTATATTTCAGAAACGTATGTGTTAGATCCGTTAATGCAAAGCATGCGTATTTCGGCCCACCGTGACCGGTCGTTTCGGTAGATCGTGACCGGCCATTTCGCTAACGCGTGACCGCTCATTTCGCTATCAACGTGACCGATTTCCAGCCTGTTCCGAAACAGGCGGTCACGACTTACCGAAATCGTCGGTCACGGCTTAGCGAAATACTTCCATCCCGTTGCGCATGACCTGACGCGACCGTCACCCTCGCCCGTTTTGGGGAATAGAGGAATGGCGGCGCAGCGAGTAGCCATGCGTAATATCAAAGAATGTCTGCGCCTCAAGTTTGAGGGAGGCCTCTCTCACGAGAAGATCGCTCGGGCCTTGCAGTTGTCCAAGGGCGTCGTCAGCAAGTACGTCACGGCGGCCAGCGAGACAGGCCTGGAGTGGCCGGCGCTGGCCGCGCTGGATGAGGTCGCTCTGGCGGCAGCACTGCTGCCAACTGCCAAGGTGCGCCAGACCCGCGGCGAGCGTGTGCTGCCGGATCTGATCACTATCCACCGCGAACTGCGGCGCAAGGGCGTCACCCTGCAACTGCTGTGGGAGGAGTACGTCGCCGCCCATCCCGAGCAGCCGACCTACCGCTATACCCAGTTCGTCGAGCACTACCGCCGCTACGCCAGCACCCTCAAACGCTCGATGCGCCAACAGCACCGGGCCGGCGAGAAGCTGTTCATCGACTACGCAGGCCCGACGCTGCCGGTGATCGACCCAGCCACCGGCGAGATCAGCCGGGCGCATATCTTCGTCGCGGCGCTGGGGGCCTCGAACTACACCTA
>CAYLNP010000094.1:0-1657 GCA_964384925.1 uncultured Woeseiaceae bacterium | reverse complement strand
CGCTGGATCATGGCGCGGCTGCGCCACCAGCAGTTCTTCAGCCTGCACGCGCTCAACCAGGCGATTGCCGAGCTGCTGGAGGACTTGAACCAGCGCCCGTTCAAGAAGCTCGACGGCTGCCGCCGGGAGTGGTTCGAGCGGCTCGATCAACCGGTGCTGCGGCCGCTGCCGCTGCATCCCTACGAGGTGGTGACCTTCAAGCGCTGCAAGGTCAACATCGACTACCACATCGAAGTGAACGGCGGCTTCTACAGCGTGCCCTCGGCCCTGGCCCGGCAGAGCGTCGATGTGCGGCTGAGCGCGCATACCGTGGAAGTCCTGCACGGCAACCGGCGAGTCGCCAGCCACCTGCGGCTTCAGCGGCGCGGTGCCTATAGCACCCAGAGCGAACACATGCCGGCCTCGCACAAGGCGCATCGCGAATGGACGCCGCAGCGCCTGCTCGACTGGGGCGAGCGAATCGGCCCGCACGCCCGGCAGATCGTCGAGTACCAACTGACCCACAAACCGCACCCGGAGATGGGCTATCGCGCCTGCCTGGGCCTGCTCTCGCTGGCCCGCCAGTACGGTAACGCACGCCTGGAGGCGGCGGCGAGCCGCGCCGTGCAACTACGGGCGCTTAACGGCCGCACCGTGCGCAACCTGCTCAAGCAAGGGCTCGACCAACAACCACTGCCCAAGCCCGCGACGCCGGCAGCGCAACCCAGTAGCCACGAGAACGTCCGTGGCGCCGATTACTACACCCAAGAGGAACTGTTCGATGATGACCCAACACACCCTGAGCCAGCTGCACCAACTGCGGCTGGGCGGCATGGCCCGTGCGCTGGAAGAGCAGTGGACGCTGCCGGCCAGCCACAGCTTGAGCTTCGATGAACGCCTGGGCCTGCTGCTCGACCGCGAACTGGCCTGGCGCGACGACAAGCGCCTAGAGCGGCTGCGCAAACAGGCCAAGCTCAAGTACGCCGGCGCCTGCCTGGAAGACCTCGACCGCCGCCGTGGCCGCGCGCTGGATGAACGCCTGATCGCGACCCTGGCCAGTGGTGACTGGCTCCGCCAACGGCACAATCTCCTACTGACCGGCCCGACCGGAGTCGGCAAGACCTGGCTCGCCTGCGCACTGGGCCATCAGGCCTGCCGCCAAGGCTATAGCACGCTGTACCTGCGTACCCCGCGCCTACTGGAGCAACTGCGCATCGCACATGGCGACGGTAGCTTCGGGCGCACCCTGCAACAGCTGGCCAAGGTCGATGTCTTGCTTTTGGACGACTGGGGCCTGGCTCCGCTGGAAGAAAATGCCCGGCATGACCTGCTGGAAGTGATCGACGACCGCGCCGGCAGCCGCTCCACCATCCTGACCAGTCAGCTTCCCGTCGATCATTGGCACGGCTGGATCAACGAACCCACGCTGGCCGACGCTTTGCTCGATCGCCTGGTGCACAACGCCTACCGAATCGTGATGAAAGGCGAGTCACTGCGGCGGAAAAACACGGAGGAAGAAGCCGCATCGTGACCGATGCGGTTAGAATTTAAACCCCGCGCAATTGGGTGGAGGCACCGGTCACGTTGTTAGCGAAATGAGCGGTCACGTTCACCGAAATCCGCACCAACCGTTCGAACCGGCATGAGAAAACCACAGCGCTGACGGATCAGTTCTCGT
>CAYLNP010000093.1:0-9502 GCA_964384925.1 uncultured Woeseiaceae bacterium | reverse complement strand
GGGTAATGGCAGGTACGCCGATGCTCAAGGCCGCTCCTCGATCAATTCGATCAACTCTCCTGCAGGCCCGATCAGCGTCGCCGTGCGGTTGTCCCCATAGGCCTCGCCACCGGGACGCGTGGGCGCGGTGATGAACAGCGAGGCATCCACGGCATCCAGATCGCGTACGCTGAACGACGTGATGGAAACGCCTGGCGGTAACTCACCTTCCCCTGTTGGTCGCGGACCAGTACCCGGCGGATAGCCATCCACCTCGATGGAGTTGCTGAAGGCGCCGAGGCGCACCAGCGCCAGCGGATACGGATGATCCGTCGGTTTGCCCTGCGCGGTGGCGATGATCCCGATCGGCCCTTCCATATAGAACGCCTCGATGGCGCCGAACTGCTCAACATAAAAATCCGTCAGCGCCCGTGCGTCCGGGCCTGCAACCACCATGATGAACGGACGGTCGACCGCCACGCGCGGTGTCAGCAGTGTGGAGGCGCCTCGATCACCGGTCTCGGTGGTGAAATAGAACAGCGCCTGCGACGGGTCCACGAACTGCACTGCGCGGATTGACGATGTGCCACCGCCGAGGAAGGCCGGGCCGCCGACATGCGCGAACGGGCTGTCCGAAAGCCGCTGATATATGGCATCCGGGTCCTCGACGATGATCTCGATGGCGTTCCAACCCCAGGTCGTCATCGCACGGTAGTCTTCCGGTACCGGCACCTCGATGGCGCGCAGGAACACGTCATCCCCGCTCTCCCCCTTCATCAGCGCATAGGGCCGACCCGCCACCGCCGGCGCGCCCCAGCTCGCCGCCAGCGCCTCGGACACGGTGCCGGTTTCCACGGTTTCGTAGGCCAGATAGCGCTGATACAGCGCGGCCGTCTGCGCGACATCGCGCGTGCCTACCGTCGCGATCTTGATACGCTGCATATTCGGGCCTGACTCCTCTGCGGAAACGGATGGGGACAGAAGGCACAGGGCCAGAAGCCAAATACCGAAGCGTGCGCTCAAAGTCATCTGGCAGTGCCTCCGCGAAAAATTTGTGTCGATGGAGTATATGTCACTCGACAGAACCAGGGGCGCCCGGGCGGCACGGCGCGCTCGTCAGGAATCAGCCATTGCCATCGACATTGACCACTTTGAGGACCTGGCCTGCAGGATGGGTGTGTGTGCTGGTGCTTGCCGGCTTGCAGCTGGTCGTTGCCGCAGACACGGGCGGACGCCAGCTTTATGCCGAGCCCTCGCCGCTGGTCAGCCTGATTTCCCGGGCGGGCGAAATGCCTGAAGACGTCCGCCTGGAGCTGGCCGGCCTGATCATCGAGGCGGTCGCCGCAGCCTACGAAGGCGAACTCGAGCAGGCGCTGCTCGAGCCCCAGCAGCGCGCGTCAGATCAACGCCGGGTCGCGAGCTGGTCACGGGCCACAGCGCAGCTGCTCAACGAACTGCGCAGCGCTCGCGCGGCCCTGCTCACCGCCGAGACGCTCATGCTGCGCACAGACCGACAGGGCCAGATCCTGCTGCTGATCGACGGTCGCGCGCTGTGGGTCTCGTGGCCGCGGCTGTCGGCGCAGGTCCGCCTCGAACGCGAAGTGGCGGCACAGTTCTGCAGCCTGCATGCGTGTCCGGACGAGGAAGACGATAAGGAACCTTCCGCGCCGCTTGCCATGGCCGCGGCTCCGCCGCAGGGCCACTGGACCCTGTCGCAACACAATCCGCCCACCTGGGAGAGCGAAGCGGGCGTGCGCTGCGAGTTCGCGGATATTTCGGATCGCAGCAGCAAGGAGGCCGGCTGCCGGGCGCTGGCAACCGATCTTCACAACCTGGCATCGGCCCTGCGCACCACGATGCGCCAGGGCACCAGTATCGACTGGCCCTCACTGTCGCTGCGCGAGGAGCGCATCGACGGTCTGCATGGCGTCATCGTCAACCGGCACGGCGATTACATCCTGCTGTTTGCACCGGCGCTGGCCAGCGAGCCGGTCGACTGGCGTGAAGCGCGGCGATGGTTGCAGGCCACGCTCGACGAGCGCAGGGAGCCTGCAACCGTGCGGCGTGCCAGAGCCGCGGGCGGGTGATGTGCAGGCGGCTGTGGCGGGCGTCAGCCGTTGCCGGCCTTCAGCCCGATCTCGCGCAAACGCTCTTCCAGATAATCATGGGCCGAGACTTCCGGTGAGAGCATCACCTCCGGCCGCGGATGCAGGAACATCGGCATCGAATAGCGCGAACGGTTCTCACCGCTGCTCGGGTTGACCACGCGGTGTACCGTGGACGGAAACCAGCCGCCAGAGGCCATCTGCAGCATGTCGCCGACGTTGACTGCGATCATGCCCGCATCGCATGGCACGGCGTGCCAGCGCCCTGCGCGATCCTGCGCTTCCAGCCCGGGCTCGCTGCCGGCGAGCAGCAGCGTGATCAGATTGATGTCGGCATGGGCTGCGGCGCGCTCGGCGCCGGGGTCGATGCGCGGCGGCAGCGGCGGATAATGCAGGATCCGCAGCAGATTCATGCGACTGCCATCGAGCATGCCCGTAAGCGACTCGCTGTAGCGCGCCTGGACGTCGTCGGGACTGCCCGCATCGATCCAGCCCAGCAGCACGCGGCCGAATTCGACAAGCTGGTCATAGACCGCCCACGTCGTCTCCGAGACCGATGAGGGCAGATCGGCCCCGGGATAGATGTGATAGAACTCCTTGATGTCCTTGATGCTGCGGCCGCGTGCATTCTCCGAGCCCAACGGGAAGTACCCGGTCTGGGTGGTGACATCGCGTGTGAACGCATGCTTGCCGTCGTCGGCGAAGAATGCAGCCCAGCCGTCGTAGCAGGCCTTGATGAGCTGCGCATCCAGGGGATGATGCGTGAGCACCGCGAATCCGGTTTCGCGCAGGGAACGCACGAAGCGCTGCGGGGCATCCGGTGCATGACAGTCAAGGGTATCGATTGCGAACATGAATAAAGTGCTTTCAGCTGCCTCAACGACTCTGATCGGCGGCGGCCAAAGTTAGCATGAAAGCCTCCTTGACGAGCGCTGCATCCACCTGCGTAAGCATGGTGATGTTACCGTTGCGTTGCGTGTGCGCGCTCTGCCCTGCAACGTGCTGTGATCCGTCCTGAATGACCTGCCCGCGACGCTCGCCCCGCGTCGTCACCGAGATACTCACGGATTCACCCGCGAACAGCGCCGGATGCGTCAGCGCGATCAGTGCAGTGGGATCATGAAACTGACAGCCGGGCAGTCCTGCATGATGACGATGGAAGGCGATGTAGAACTCGGCGATCTGCGCAATGAAGCCGCCGACGCGCGGTGCGGCGCTCGCAATATTCTGGAAATATGCCGACGAGCAGATCACCTGGGTTGTCACGTCCAGGCCCACCAGTGTGATCGGCCAGGGCGCTGCGAGCACCGCGGCCGCAGCGGCAGGGTCGGCCCAGAAGTTGTATTCCGCATGGGCCGTGATATTGCCGGGCACCCGCAGCGCCCCGCCCATGATCACCACGCCGGCCACCTGTTCGGCAACGCTCGGCGAGTGCGCAAGCGCGCGTGCCAGGTTGGTGAGTGGTCCGATGGCACACAGCGTGATTTCACCGGGCCGCTCGGCCACACGTTCGCAGATGAATTGCCACGCCGGCAGCGCGTGGGGCTTCGTGCGCGGCGTCAACGCAGGCGTGTCGCCGAGGCCTTCGACACCGTGCACGAAGCCTGCGTCGCCGGGCGCTTGTCCCTGCAGTGGCTCGGCCGCGCCGCGCGCCACCGGGATGCGCCCTTCAGGATACGCAAGTTCAAGCAGGCCCAGCGCATTGCGCGTGGTACGCTCGATGCCTACATTGCCGTGGACCGTCGTCACCCCGACGACTTCGAGCTGCGGTGCGTTGAGCGCATAGACCAGCGCGAAGGCATCGTCGATACCCGGATCGGTGTCGATGATGATCGGCGTGCGTTTCATGGCGTCTCGCTGCAGGCCTCGAGAAACGCCTGTACCTCGGCGGCCCGCGGGGCTGCCGACGCCGCCCCTGCGCGCGTCACCTGCAGCGCAGCAGCTGCGTTGGCGGTGGCAAATGCGCGCTCGGCACTCACACCCTGCGCAAGGCCTGCGAGCATGTACCCGACAAACACGTCGCCGGCCCCGGTCGTATCGACGACATTCACACAATGGGCAGCAAGCTCTGCGACTGACTGGCGATCGTAGAGTCGCGCGCCTGACGCGCCGCGCGTCACGAGGCGCAGCGGCACCGGCAAAGCGGCAATGTCGCAGCGCAGGTGCCCGGCAAGCTGCGTGGCTTCAAGTTCGTTGACGGCCAGCAGATGAACGTACGCCAGCACCTCGGACACGGCAATCACCTCGAAGGGTGCTGCGCTGTAGGCCACCTGCATGCCCAGTGACACGCCCAGTGCCGCGACTTCAGCCACCAAGTTGGTCTCGTTCTGCAACAAAAGCCAGTCGCCATGGCGCGCCGAGGCCAGCGCGTCGCGAACCTGATCCAGCACCAGACAGCGATTCGCCCCGCCGTGGATGATGATGCGGTTCTCGCCGCGGGCATCCACCTCGATCCGGGCATGGCCGCTCGGCGCACCAACTTCACTGATACCTGTGACCGTGATGCCTTCTGCCGCCAGCGCATCGCGCGTCCAGCCGCCGTCTTCGCCGATAGCCCCGATCATCGACACCTGCGCGCCTGCGCGCGCCGCAGCAATGGCCTGATTCGCACCCTTGCCGCCCAGGGTGCGAAAGTACGCCTGCGCAGCCAGCGTTTCGCCGGCAACCGGCAGGTGGGCAAGCCGGTAGACGTGGTCGATATTGATCGAACCGACGACGTGAATGCCGGGCGCGTTCGCGGGCATCGCCATCTCACTGGTGGTCACGGTCAGCGAGGCTGACAGGCTTGTATGACACCTGCAAGCTCTGCACCGGTGGGCGTGGCGGATGGCGCGGGATTCTATATCATGGGGCGACTCGTCCACGGAGACAGCCCCCATGTCCACGCTCGAACTCAACATCAATGGCCGCCTCCACGAGGTGGAAGACGTGCCCGCCGACATGCCGCTGTTGTGGGTGCTGCGCGATCGCCTCGGGCTGGTGGGCACGCGCTTTGGCTGCGGTGTCGCACAGTGCGGCGCATGTACGGTGCATGTCGCAGGCGCGCCGATACGCGCCTGCAGTGTTCCGGCCAGCGCGCTGGCCGGACAGTCGATCACCACGATCGAGGGTCTGGCCGCCGCCGACGGCGCGCTGCACGCGCTGCAACAGGCCTGGATCGACCACGACGTGGCGCAGTGCGGCTACTGCCAGACCGGGCAGCTGATGAGTGCGGCCGCGCTGCTCGCGCGCAATGCCGATCCCAGCGATGCAGACATCGACACGGCGATGGCCGGCAACATCTGCCGCTGCGGTACCTACGTGCGTATCCGCAAGGCGATTCACGCCGCGGCCCGAGCCACGGCGACGGCGAACGCGACCACAACCGGAGCAGCATCATGAGCGCCCACATGCACAGCGGCTTCACCCGGCACGGACTCGA
This sequence comes from uncultured Woeseiaceae bacterium, assembly GCA_964384925.1. Taxonomy (GTDB): domain Bacteria; phylum Pseudomonadota; class Gammaproteobacteria; order Steroidobacterales; family PWYM01; genus PWYM01. Next base: position 3,997 of record CAYLNP010000093.1, on the reverse strand, counting down.
CGACATCGCGCACGATATGGCAGTCGTACCTGCCCGGCAGCTTCTGACCACCCGCCTTGCGCGGCGCGACTTCCTGCGACTCACGGGACTGGCCGGCGGTGGCCTGATGCTGCAGTTCTCCGTCAGTGATGCGCGCGCCCAGAGCTCTGCGCGCGCCGGGCATTTCTCGCCGAGCGCCTATCTGCAGATCTCCGCCACGGGCATCCTGATCTATGCCACCCAGCCGGAAGCCGGCCAGGGTGTGAAGACCGCGCTGCCGATGATGGTAGCGGAAGAACTCGATGCGGCATGGGAGGATGTCGAGGTGCGCCTGTCCGGTGTCGACGAGGCGGCGTTCGGTCGCCAGTTCGCCGGCGGCTCCACATCCGTACCGCGCGTGTGGATGCCGATGCGTCAGGCCGGCGCGGTGGCCCGTGCCATGCTCGTCGAAGCCGCCGCGCAGCGCTGGCAGGTGCCCGCCAGCGAACTGCGCACGCGCGACAGCCACGTCATCGATGCCAGCGGCGAACGGCGTATCAGTTACATGGCCCTGGCCGAGGATGCCGCGCGCCTGCCGGTCCCGGATGCCACGCAGCTGCGGCTGAAATCCCGTGAGGAGTTTCGGCTCATCGGCAGCCACATCACCGGTGTGGACAATCATGCGCTGGTCACAGGCCAGCCGCTGTTCGGCATCGACCACCAGGCTCCGGACCTGCTGTACGCGGTGTTTGCCAAGTGCCCCGCCATCGGCGGCAGGGTACGTTCGGCAAACCTCGAGGACATCCGTGCACTGCCCGGCGTGCATGACGCCTTCGTCATCGACGGAAATGGCGAGGTCACCGAGCTGATGTCCGGTGTGGCCATCGTCGCGAAAGACACCTGGGCGGCATTGAGTGCACGCCGCCAGCTGCGCGTGGACTGGGACGAGCGCGATGCTGCGCGCGACACCTGGTCGCAGAGCCAGTCGCGCGCCGATGAGCTGGCCGGTGCCGACGGTGCCGAGACCCTGGCCGACAATGGCGACGTGGAGGCTGCCATGGCCGCGGCTGCGCATACGGTCGAGTCGCTCTACCGCTACGCCTTCGCCTCGCACGCACAGCTCGAACCACAGAACTGCACGGCCTGGTACAAGTCCGATGGCACGCTGGAGATCTGGGCGCCAAGCCAGACGCCGCAGCGCGCGGTGGAAAATGTCGCCAGTGCCCTGAAGATCGATACCGATGCAATCACCCTGCATCAGGTTCGCATGGGCGGAGGCTTCGGCCGCAGGCTCGTCAATGATCCGGTGTGCGAGGCGGCCGCCATCTCCCGGCAGGTTGGCCGACCGGTGAAACTGATGTGGACCCGCGAAGATGACATGTCGCACGACTTCCTGCGCGCCGGTGGCTTCCATGCACTCAAGGGCGGTGTCGATGAGGCGGGCCGGGCGATCGCCTGGCAGAACCATTTCATCACCTTCAGCGCCGACGGCAAGACGCCGGTGCCCGGCGGCAATCTCTCGCCGAAGGAGGATCTCGGCCACCTGATCGAAAACTTCCGCCTGACGCGCACGCAATTGCCATGGACCTCCCCCTGTGGCTTCTGGCGGGCGCCGGGTGCCAGTGTTTTCGGATTCGCGCTGCAGAGCTTCCTGCATGAAATGGCCGTCGCCGGGAATCGCGACCACCTGGAGTTCCTGCTGGAAATCCTCGGCGAGCCATGCTGGCTGGAGCCCGGCAACACCTGGGCGCTGCACACCGGCCGAGCGGCTGACGTGCTGAAAGTGGCCGCCGAGAAAGCCGGCTGGGGCCGCGCGATGCCTGAGGGTCGCGCACTGGGACTGGCGTTCTACTTCAGTCATGCAGCGCATGTGGCCGAAATCGCCGACGTCAGCGTCGATGCCAACAGACGCATCCGCGTACACGAAGTCACCGTGGTCAGCGACGTCGGCCCCGTCATCAACCGCAGCGGCGCGGAGAACCAGTGCGAGGGTTCGGTGATCGACGGGCTAAGCGCGATGCTCGGCCAGAAACTCACCCACGAACAGGGGCGCGTGCGAGAGACCAACTTCGATCGCTACCCGCTGCTGCGCATGCCACAGGCGCCGAAGGTGAGTGTGCATTTCATCGAAAGCGACAATCCGCCCACAGGCCTGGGGGAACCGGTGCTGCCGCCGGTGGCACCGGCGGTGTGCAATGCCGTGTTCACCGCCAGCGGGCACCGCATCCGCACCTTGCCGATCAGCGAGGAAGGTTTCTCCATCTGAGCGCGCGCCCGTGGCGCGCCTGGAGAACAACGGTGGCTTCATTCAGGTGCGCCTGCCGCTGGGCGAGAACCGGGAGGGCTTCGATGCCAGCGCCTACTCACCGCGCACGGCTACGACCTCGATCTCGACCAGCCAGCCGGGATTCACCAGCGCTGCCACTTCCATCACCGAGCGCGCCGGCAGATTGGGCTGTGCTTCGGTGCCGAAGAACTCGCTGTAGGCCTGCATGAAGCCGCGAAAGTCCATGCGTCCATCGAGCGCCGGATCGCCCACGAGGAAGACCTGCATCTTGACCACGTCGCCCATCGCGAGGTCCAGTCGTTCGAGAATCTCCTGAATGCGTACGAGCACGTTGGTGGTCTGCACGCGTGTGTCGCCCCAGGCCTCGACGCTGGCGCGATCGGCTTCGGGGTTGATCAGCGTGGGTACCTGTCCGCTGACGTAAACCAGGCTGTTGCCCGGCGGAATCTCCACCGCCTGGGCAATCGGAAAATCCGCGCCGGGAATCGGATGACGGATCGGCTCCGCCGGGTCAGCCACGGCTTGCCCCATCGGCAGACCAACGCCGGCCAGCCACACCATCCCCAGCATCGCCAGGCTGCCACGCACGCTCATAGTCCTCTCCTGTTCCGGCCGAGGGATCTGCCGGCATGATGATCACGCGTGCGCCTTCTTCCAGGCTGCGAGTATGTCGCTGCCCGTGGCGGCCCACACGCCCTCGTGGCCGAGCACATACTCCAGCGCGCGACGGAAGGCGCGAATGCGATACGGCAACCCGGTGATGTACGGAATCACCGGCAGCGACAGTACGCGGCCGCCGTGCTCGCCGGCTTCCGCATACAGACAGTCGAAGGCATCGCAGACCTGCTCGACGTATTCGTCCTCGGAGAAATGGTAGTCGATCAGGATCTGGCGATCGGAGAGCTCCGTGCTGTGCGGCATCGAATGCAGGGTGCCGCTCGCGGTATTCATCGCGTAGGGCATGTCGTCGTTGACCCAGTCGCACACATACTCCACGCCTTGGCCTGCAAGCAGATCCGGCGTGGCGAAGGATTCGCTCTTCGCCGGCGACAGCCAGCCTGTCACCGGCTGCCCGGAAGCCTTGCGCAGGGCCTCGACCGAACTGGCGAGCTGGCGCGCCTCTTCAGCTTCTTCCAGACCACCGAAGTGCAGCACATCCATGTCCACGCCATGGGCGATGACTTCCCAGCCGCGCCGGGTCACCTCCTGCAGCAGCGCGGGATAGCGCTCGGCGACCGCGGAATTGAACGCCACCGAGGCCGGAACCTTGAGCTCGTCGAGCACGCGGAAGATGCGATAGATGCCGACCCGGTTGCCATAGTCACGGGTAGTGTAATGGCGAAAGTCGGGATACGGCGTGACCATGCTGCCCGGCGCCTTGAAGGGCTTGCCCGCGGGATTTAGCGGAAAGAACTCCAGCGCCGGCACCACCCAGAGTGCCACCTTCGCGCCGTTCGGCCAGGCCACGGGCGTGCGCTCGAACAGGTTCGAAAAGCCATAGCGGTCATGGTCCATACCGTGGCGACGCCACGGGTATTTCAGGTAATCGGCAGGCAGGCTCATGCGCGCACCTCCCCCGGGGTCATGCCAAGCAGCTTGCAGATCCCGGCGTAGTAATGTTCGTAGTAGTAATCGGCGATCTCGCGCGCCGTGGTCACCCATACATCTTCATGGCTGGTGATGTACTTCAGCGCATCGGCAAACGACCCGACGCGATGCGGATGGCCGACGAGGTAGGCATGCAGGGGAATG
>CAYLNP010000092.1:8464-9605 GCA_964384925.1 uncultured Woeseiaceae bacterium | reverse complement strand
ATGCATCTGCTGCACCGTGCGCGGCGATCTCATCCGGATTCTTGGGGGCCTCATGAAGCGCGCCGAGCGTTTCGACGCCATCTTGGTGGAAACCACCGGGATCGCCGACCCCGCACCTGTAGCGCAGACATTCTTCGTCGACAGAGACGTGTCTACGCGTACCCGGCTGGATGCCATCGTGACGGTGGCCGATGCGCTGAACCTACCTGCACAACTGGCAGACAGCCACGAGGCCGCCGAACAGATCGCGTTTGCCGACGTCATCCTCCTCAACAAGGTCGATCTGGTGGGTGAAGCCGCGCTGGTGGCGCTTGAGGCGCGGATTCGCGCTATGAATCCATGGGCGCGGATTGTGCGCACCGAACGCTGCCAAACCGAGTTGGAGGCGTTACTCGGACAGCAGGCCTTCGATCTGCAGCGCATCCTCGAGATCGAGCCCGATTTTCTGGAGAGCGACCACGCACACGAACATGATGACAGGATCACCAGCATCTCGCTGCGCAGCTACGCCCCACTGGATCAAGATCGCTTTCAGGACTGGTTCTCTGCACTGCTGCGCGAACGCGGACAGGACATACTTCGATCCAAGGGGGTCCTTGCGCTGGCCGGAGAAGATCAGCGCTACGCCGTGCAGGGCGTCCATATGCTGATGGAAGGCGACTTCATCGGTGCCTGGCCGGAGAGCCGATCACGCGATTCGAGACTTGTGTTTATCGGCCGCAATCTGAACGAGATGGACCTGCAAGCCGGGTTCGAGGCGTGTCGAGCACTCTGAATACGACGATCCCGCCGCGCTTCGAGACGACCCTGCTGGAGGCGCAGGCGCAGCGGATCGATACGGGTGCGCCGGTTACCGCCATCGTCGCCGAGGCAGATGCCCTGGTCTCCGCGCATGGCGACGGCACATTGCGCATCTTCCAGGAAGGCAAGCCGGCCCGGGTGATTCAGGCCCATCATGGTGCAGTCCTTGCACTGTGTGCGGACCGGAACGCCGGCTCAGTGCTCAGCGGCGGCGATGACGGTCGACTGGTACGCACAGCCCTGGATGGCTCCAGCGAATGTCTCGCCACGTTCGACCGGTACTGGGTCGAGCATGTTGCGGCCAGCCGCGCCAGCGGCTGGCGTGCGTGCTCGGCGCGTT
>CAYLNP010000092.1:1120-8454 GCA_964384925.1 uncultured Woeseiaceae bacterium | reverse complement strand
GCGCAACTACCGACCGGTGAAACTGGCCTTCAGAGGCTCGCATATCGGCGTGACTTTCAGCCCGGATGGGCGCTTCGTCATCTCGTCCATGCAGGAGAACATGCTGCGCGGTTGGCGCCTGGGTGATCGCGCAGACCTCCGCATGGCCGGATATCCCGCCAAGGTCCACGCCATGCGTTGGGTGGGGACGCTGCCGTGGCTCGCCACCAGCGGTGCAGGATTTGCGGTTTGCTGGCCGTTCGATGGCCGCGACGGGCCCATGGACCGTCCTCCGCGCACCGTCGCCGAAGGCCGCGGTCAGCTCGCAACCTGTATCGGCGGCCTGCCGGGCGCGGACATGGTATTCACAGGCTTCGAGGATGGCGCGGTCCTGTTCGCCGAGCTCAGGCACGGCGGCGAGGATCGCATTGTACGCGGCTCGACCGGAGTCGCTGTCAGTGCGATGGCCGTGACGGCCGATCTTCGCTGGCTGCTCATCGGCGACGAGGCGGGTCAGCTCTGTCACCTGCCGCTGCGTGCGTCGCAAGACGCATAGTGCTCATCGAGACTGCTGACCACCACCGAGGACTGTGAGCCGATAGGTGGTAACCGTCCCAGGATGGATGCGCGCAGAGGCTCCGGCCGAACATTACGGGCCAGGAACCCCTCAGGTTCGCGTTGGTAGAGCGGTAGCAGGTCAAGGATCGCCTGCACGTGTGCGGCATCCTCGGGGTCGAGATCACCAAACACATAGGTGAATGCACCGGGCGCTGTCAGGGATATCACGCAAGAACGTTTGCACTGGCTCATGCAGCGCACGCCGCGCAACTGTAGCCCAGCTTTTTTCGGGTATGACGTGCGTCGCAGCGCATCGGCCAGTCGCGCACCGCCACGTATGTGGCGTCGGTCTGCCTCACGTGCATCCCGACACGTGAGGCAGATCGACAGGACGGGATCCTGAATAGGCCACGGCACGCGACCGTCGGGGGCGCGAGCTTGGCTCATAACGACACGCTCAAACCGACCATGACGCTGCGGGGTTGACCGACGCCGATGGTCGTCGAGTTGATCGAGCCTGTGTAGTAGGTTTTGTCGAACAGGTTACGGATGTTGGCCGACAGCTCGAGCTTGTCGGCGAGGCGATAGCGCACACCCAGATCAACCAAGGTATAGGCGGGCAGCGAGAAGAGGTTGCGGGAGTTACCGAACCGCTCGCCAACATGGGTAACGCCGCCGCTGAAGCTGAGGCCCTCGATCACACCCACATCGTAAGTGGCAAACAGACCAAGTGCACTTTCGGGTGCATTGGGGATAGTGTTGCCCGCCAAATTGTTATCGTTGACGAACTCTGCCGAAAACAGGTGGTTGTAGGCGACATTGATACGCAGGCCGTCGACCGGCGCCGCGTCGATCGAAAGCTCGAATCCTCGGCTGCGCTGCAGCCCTGCCAGCCGCTGGAAGGCAGGGTCGACCGGATCCGTCACGGTAAGATTGTCCCGGTCGAGACTGAACACCGCCGCGGTCACGACCGCGGCCGCGGAACGGATATCCAGCTTGATCCCGCCCTCAGCCTGCTTGCCGCGCTGCGGATCGAACGGCGTGCCGAACCGGTCGCTTCCCGATTGCGGCACAAAACTCCGGGTATAGCTGATGTAGGGCGAAATGAACGGTGTGGGCCGCCAGACCAGGCCGACCTGCGGCGTCCAGCTGCTCGACGCCAGGCGACGCTCACCGTTCAAGGTGTTGTCGTCGGTGATGCGGTCGTTGCGCAGACCGGCGAGCAGCACGAAATACTCGCCAATCTCCATGACGTTCTGAATGTAGAACCCGCGCGTCTTCAGCAGGCTGCCGAACGGTGCGTTGACCGTGCGCGGGCCATTGGCAGGACGACTCGCGAAATAGGTCGGTGCATAGATATCGATCGGAGCGAACTGGAAGCGCTCGTTGGTGCGATCGTTATCGAACCGCTCCGCTTCCCCTCCCGCCAGAAGGTTGTGGGTGAGCGGCGCGGTGCGCAGCTCGGCTGCCACTTCAATGCGTCCGAGTGTGCCTTTTAGCCGAGCATTCCAGTCGCCGATCTGGCGGTTGAGCAGACCATTCGCTCCGACGATCTGTTCCGTGCCGATCGCCCAGATATAGACGCGTTCCTCCTTCTGGTTCGAGCGCACGACGTCGCCGCGAAGTTGCCAGTTTTCCCCCAGCTCCTGGCGCAGCGAGAGTGAGAGGTTGATGTCGCGGAACTCATTGTTGCCGAACTCCTCGCCCAAAAAGCGCGAGCGCGGCACATCGGCAAAGTCGAATGCCCTGTCCTGGGCGTCGCGAAAGCGACCGCCATCCCGATAGGCCATGACGATGCCGCGATCGCCAGTGCGACGATCCTTGAACCACGAGGTACGTGCCGTGATCAGCGTGGATGAACCAGGCCGCCAATCGACGGTGCTGGTGATGCCCGTCGAGCGGTTTTCCACCAGGTCGCGAAAGCTGCCGGCGTCCTCGAACAGCCCTTGGGCGCGCGCCGACAGTCCGTCTGCAATCGGACCGGTGACATCGAAGGTGCCTTGGTAATAATCGTACTCCCCCGCCCGCATCCGTGCGCGCGCGGCGAAGCTGTCTGACGGCGAGCGGCTGACCGTATTGAGCACGCCGCCCGGCTCCAGCGCACCATAGAGGATGGAGGCCGGCCCACGCAGGATCTCAATACGCTCGATATCGTAGAGCGGTACCTGGCCGAATTTACGGTAACGCAGACCATCTCGAAAGTAGTTTCGGCCATTGGCAAGCTGGAAGCCCCGCGAGGAGAAGAACTCCCCCGCATTGCCGAAATTGTCGGTGCCGCCGACCGTCCCGGCATAGCGGAGTGCGTCCGACAGCGTGCGCGATCCCGACGCCTCGATCACATGCTCTGGCACCAGTGAAATGGTGAAAGGCGTCGCCAGTGCCTCTACTGGCACCCGGGTCGCAGTGGTTGCAGCCGTTCGGTTGGCATCGCCTACAACGATGATCTCGTCGACGGTCGTCCGGGAGGTGTCCTGTTCAGCTTGCGCGCCGCTTTGGGCGTAGGCTGAAGTGGAGGTTACGAGCAGTACGATGAGGATCAGGCGATAGTGAGGCATTTTTCCGGTTCCTGTTGATATGGCCGGCGCGCGAGGCGACGGACGGTGAGCGCGCCGGACAGCGCGAGTAGAAAGCAGGCGAGCGTGTAGCCGGTCGCCTCGCCGGCGCCCCGTGCGACATAGTCGGTGAGAGAGCCTGCGCCGATGGCGCCGATTACCGGCAGCGCGACCAGCATCGCGCCCGTCGCCAACACTGCAGCGACCCAGGCCGTCAGCGGGTGTAGCGCTGCCAGTACCGCGCCAAACGCAACCCAGAAAAAAAGGAACAGCACCAGTTCGGGCGCGGGCGGGTGGCCCGCCAGCAGGTTCAGGCTGCCGAGGAAACCGACCCCGTCCGTACCAAGGACTCGCGCGACAGCGTTCGCCAGGGCCATGCCGGCGAGCGCCACGAGCAAGCCGCCCATCACCCCGACATTGGCGCGTTCCATCATCGTCGGACCGTCTCTGAGGACGCGCGGCGCCCTGCGCCTGTCGCGATCAGCCCAGATCAACATGCCCGAGAGGGTCAGCAGGGTTGTGCCAATACCGAGTATGAAATAGAGCAGCTCTCCCCAGAACGGCCAGAAATAGCCGTAATGCAATGGCCGTACCATCGCGAGCACGCGTCTGCCAAGGCCCTGCTCCATGCGATCAACAGTCTGGAGATGACGCCCGCTGTCGGCATCGAACACCAGCATGGTCTGCCCGCGCTGCACCAGCCGGTAGCCGGGCAGGTCGCCTTGCACCCGGATCGTCGCACCGGCCGCGCCGTAGTTGGCCATGTTGACGTGGGTCGGCCGAAAATCCGGCCGCAGCTGTACAGCGCTATCGACGATTTCCGCAATCGGACGAGGATCACCCGCACCTGCACCGACGATCTCGATCGGGTTGGAATCCGAGGCGCGTATGCCGATCAGCGATTCGATGCCAAGCCAGGCGCCGGTCAGTGCGATTACGAGATGAAACGGCAAGACCCAGACACCGAGCAGCTTGTGCAGGTCGCCCCAGGCCTTGCGGGCCTGCTCGCCGAGCCGAAGGTTGAACAGATCGCGCCGCAGCCGCCGCCAGTGAAACCACAATCCGGTGCCAAGCGACACCAGCATGACAATGCCGAGCAGGCCAACGAGCCAGCGTCCCGGTTGCCCGAGAAACAGGTTGGCATGAAGACGCAGAATGAAGTCGGCGAAAGCCGACTCGAGCTTGATGCTGATCCTTGCGGTTGACGGATCTATCCAGAACCGGTTTTGTTCGCCTTCAGGAGTCCTTGCGACGACGGTGTAATGGTGAATGGAAAAGATGTCCGCGGGAAACGCGACCACCGAGGGCTGCCACAGCGGATACTGCATTCGGAACGCCGCCAATGCAGCGTCCGGCCCGATCCTATCCTCCAGCGGCGCGGCAACGAGGGCAGGATTTGCGAGCGCCTTCAGCGGAAACTTGTAGACCACCAATGTCCCGCTGAGACATACCGCAAACAGCAGCCACCCGAAGATCAACCCGGTCCAGGAGTGGAGGACGTAAACGAGGCGCTGCGTCGACATGGGATCTTGATGGGCCAACCGGCAAACGAAACTCTAGCTGAAGATATGACGTTATAACATTACTTTTCGATTTTTCGCTACTGGCGATTCGATCCATGACTGATCTGTCCATCGCATGCCGGCGGCATTACGAGACGGTCTGATTGATCACAGCTGAACGCGCCCGCGGCTTGCGGACACTCGCACGTGCATCCGATCAAGGCGATCTGGTCAACGAGCCACGACTGGCAATCTGCTGTGACCTCGAACGGATCCTCTGCCTCGCCATGCACCGCAAGGTAGTTTGCCCAGTTCGATCATGGCACCAGCCCTCGGGCTTTGCGCTGCAATTTCCGGAAACCATCGAACGTCGCTTCGATTTCACCTCGAGTCACGTCTTGTGTGATGAATACCAGGCGTGAACACCTATCCTGATTCGGCCAGGCCGGCAGCCGAATCGGCGCGTGAAGCGTGTGCTGCGCACCATGCACGACGACCGGTTGAGCGGATCCCGAGACGTTCACAATGCCCTTGACTCGCAGGATGTTGTTTCCCAGAAGTTGCTTCAGTTGCTCCATCCAGGCAATCAGCGCCCTTTCCGAGATCGGCTCATCCAGCGTGAAGCAAAATGCTCTAATGCGGTCGCCATGACGGTTCACGCCGTCGTGACCATCGTCTTCACCTGCGCTGCGGTGTAGATGATCTTGACCATAAGGCCGGTGCAGAGCCCGATCGGCATCGGCTTCCTCCCTGAGCCAGCGTTCGACGGCTTGTATCTTGCCCGGTTGCGAGAATAGACCCAGATTCAGCAACTTCCCTGGCTCGATCTCTCCGCTGCGCACCTCCCACCGGGGCGCGGCTGGGTTGAGACCCTTCAGACGCTGCGCCAGTTCAGCGCGGTCGTCCTGCGTGGCGATATCTCCTTTGGTCAGCAGCAGGACATCAGCCATCGCCGCCTGTTTGACCGCTTCGACATGCTGGCCCAGCGTGTTCGACCCGTTGTTTAGCGCCACTGTGGCCACAATGCCGTCGAATCGATACTTAGCGGCGATGCGGCGTTCACTCATCAAGGTGTGGATGATCGGTGCCGGATCCGCCACCCCGGTGGTTTCGATGAGGACGCGCCGGAACTGTCGTTCGCCGTTGCGCGCAAAACGCCAATTGATGTCGTGCAGCGTCTTCACCAGATCAGAGCGAATCGTGCAACACAGGCACCCGCTGCTCATCTCCATCAGCACATTCTCGGTACAATGGGCTACCAACAGGTGGTCGAGGGCCATCTCACCGAACTCGTTGATGATGACCAGCGTGTCGGCGAGCTCAGGCTGGCGCACCAAGTGGTTGACCACAGTCGTCTTGCCACTGCCCAGGAAACCTGTCAGCAAAGTGACGGGGATCCGATCAGAGCTGGCCTCGACCTTCATGCGAGCCTGGGCAGGGACACTCTTCGCTAGGCGCAGCACATCAGCGGCTCCTCGATAGTGTCCCGGCGATACCCTTGCGGTGGGCTGTCTGAGCCGATAACGCTCGCGTGGTGGTCATCAACTCGCCGGCTTGGCGCAATAACTGTTCGCCCAGTTTAGCCACAACGTGGTCCAAGGCGACGTCGATGAAGGCGAGCAGTCGTCCAAAGCTGTGCCAGATTGCCGGTAGCGAAATGGGGCTCCGGGGTATTCACAGGCTGGCGAGCAAGCCAGGCATCGACGCTTCGCAAGGAACGTAACGATATAACATATTCGATAGTCTAGCAGTGTTTCTGCGTCCAGCCCATACCCCTGCATTGTGGAGCGATTTCGATGTGAAACCCATGGTCTCCCCTGCACTCGTGTTCCTCGCCGCTCATCACCCAACGCCGGACGAGCGCTGAGGCATGAAGCCCCGGAGGCGAAGGTCTGGCCTTGCAGCATAACGGCTCATGTGAAATCAGTTGCGCAGGTGCTGTTCACGACATCCAGTCCGAATACCAAGCGACGGTGAGCAACACCAAGGCAACACAGATGCCCCCAAGGCTCGCCAGGCCTGCCCATCGCGGTCGATGTGCCACCAATGGTACGTATATCAGGCCAGCGGTTGACACAGCGGCAACCTGGAGGGTCAGCAGGAGCGCGATGCTGCTGCTTGCGATCCACACAAGGGCAGCACTCGACACCGCAACTACGAAACTGAGTCCACGCAGCTCGTGCCTCGACAGCTGGAGCGCGCTGCCTGGAAAGTGGCCCAGTCGCAACGCGTGCCAGCACGCACATTGCGCCGGTGCCAAAGCCACGACGGCCCACAGCAGCAATGTGTTCAATGGCACCCTCCAGACGCGGCCGGCCGCCGCCTGTGAGCCAACGCCGCTGCGCTCGCTGCCACCAGCGCCACAACGCTGAGCGTGTGCCCGGCTAGACTGATTTGTAAAGCGACACAGGCGAGCGCGCAAAGCGCCAATACCAGCGCTGATTGACGTGGCCACCAATACAGCGCAGCGACGGCGGGAAGCGCCAACAGCATGACGACCAGCAGGGCAACCGAGGCGGCGCCAAACTGCAGGCGATCCTGGCCATTTGCGTGCATGGCAACGAGAAAGCTTGTGATCAGCGCGGTAACCCACGCGGCCCATGCGAGAGAGACTGGCCAGTGCCGCATCCATGGCGGCATACCTGCTGGCCTGCTTGCACGCTCGCGAAGTGGTCGCCGCTTCGAGCCAGCCGGCATTGTCCTGCGTCATGCCAGGGTAGCTTGAAAGAGCCGCGCCTTGTTG
>CAYLNP010000092.1:0-1110 GCA_964384925.1 uncultured Woeseiaceae bacterium | reverse complement strand
TGGCGGAGCCGCCACGGGACAGCGTGGTGATGCTGCTTGCCCGCTTGCGAAGTGGTCGCCGCTTGCCTGGGCGCCATCGGTCAAGACGATGCGCACACCATATGCACACGACGCCAAGGCCGCCCAAGACCAGTGCGAAGCCGATGTCCGGGTGTGGCGTACCCCAAGGTAGTCCAAGTATTGCGCCAAGCAGCATCAACAGGCCTGTCAGGAACGCGACCAGCGCCCATCCCCGACGATCCGCGCGCGGTAGCGCGACCACTGCGCCAAGGCAAAGCCACAACAGCAACCACCACCAGCGCCCTCCGCCGACATCATCGGAGAGCAGCGGTAACGCCGAGCCCTGCACGACGCACATAGGCGCAAGCGCCAGCAACGCAAGCCAGCTGCCACCATACAGTCCTCGCCACGCGCGTGCCTGCCAGTTCACGCCATTCTCTCTCGCTGTGTGCGCTCCAGCCACAGCCAGGTGCCAGTGACAGACAGCAATGCAGGGGTCAAACCGAGAATGAAATACAGCGTCTTCAGCACCAGGCCGCCGAAGTCACCAAAGTGCAGCGGAGTCATCCAGCCGTCGATGCGCGCCAGTAACTCCGCATCGCGTGGATCCTGCACGGCAATCACTGCGCCGTCGCTTGCCCGCAGCGCGATCTGGCCACGCACGCCGTTGTCAGCACCGCTGCGCCCGGAATAGAAGCGGACTTCCGCTTCGGGCGTATCCCAGCGTATGACCTGGACGCTTTCAATCACTACGCTTGGCAGGCGCTCGCGTGCGTGAGCCAGAAGTTGTTCCAGGGAGAGCGGATCGGCGCGCTCGACCAGCATGGGCTGCGGCTCAGGCAAGCTCAGCGGCTCCGCTCAAGCAACATACCGGAAGCCGTTGCTGACCAACGGCGCCAGTCCGAGCCACGCGCCGGTGAAGGCGATCAACACATGAAACAACAGGGCCCACACGCCAATCAGCTTGTGAGCGTCCGACAGCATCAGCCGAAGACTTGAAGTCCAGCGCTGTGTGAACAGCTGCTTGAGAATCTTCTGGTGGATCAGTACACCGGTGAATCCCCCCGAGTTATCCGGAGAGTTTTTGGATTGAGTCAGGCGGCCATCGCC
>CAYLNP010000091.1:0-9713 GCA_964384925.1 uncultured Woeseiaceae bacterium | reverse complement strand
TGGATGCCCCCACGCCGCCGCTCGCTGCCACAGCTGGCCTGCCCGGCAATGATCCAGGCCCAGGCGTTCATCCACCGTGTGGAGATAGCCAAGCACGAAGATGGCCTGGCGATATCCATGCGCAACGGCGATGCGCAGATGCCGCACGACCTCGTCCAGGTCACCGTCCTGGTAGTAGAGCACTCTCGCAAGCTGATAATGCCCACGCGGTTCGTCGGGATGGGCCTCGAGTGCCGCACGGCACTGCCGCTGAGCTTCTGCGACGTCGATGTCGGCCATGCGCTGCCCCGGCGCCCTCGCATCGGGATCCGCGGGATGAGCGGCCAGCAGATCGCATGGGGTGGGATCATTTGCGTGCAGCGTGTGCGAGAAAAGCAATGTGCAGGCCGCCGCAAGTGCGCACAGCCATGAAACGGTGTCTGGTTTCATAATTTTCCAGGACTCAGGCCGACGTGGAAGAATCGTTCACCGCATCCATCACCCGCTTGACCCTGGCTGAGCGCCGGCTGCAAGCCAGGCCTCGGTCAGGCGCACCCAGTAGGTCGCCCCCAGCGGAATCAGCGCGTCATTGAAGTCATAGCTGGGGTTGTGAAGCATGCACGGGCCCATGCCGTGGCCTGCCTCACGGTGCGTGCCATCGCCGTTGCCGATGAAGATGTAGCAGCCCGGCTTATGCTGCAGCATGTAGGCGAAATCCTCAGCGCCCATCGTGGGCTCCTGCGGCAGAACGTTCTCGGCGCCCACAATGCCGGTCAACACCTGGCGCGTAAACGCTGTTTCGCTTTCGTGATTGACCGTCGGGGGATAATTGCGCTTGAAGCCAAACTCGCATGCGGCGCCGAAGCCCGCGCACAGCTGCTCCGAGAGCTCGCGCATGCGCCGCTCGATCAGGTTGAGCACCTCGACGCTGAAGGTGCGTACCGTGCCTTCGAGCACGGCCGAGTCGGGCACGACATTGAGCGCCTCGCCGGCATTGATGCGGGTAACGGAGATCACCGCGGCATCCACCGGCTTCTTGTTGCGCGTGATGATGGTCTGGAAGGCCTGCACCAGCTGGCAGGCGACGGGTACCGGGTCGACACCGTTGTGAGGCATCGCCGCATGACTGCCCTTGCCCCGCACGGTGATGCGAAACTCGCTGGTGGAGGCCATCACCGGACCCGGTGATGCGGCGAATTGTCCGGCCTGCATGCCGGGCCAGTTGTGCATGCCGAACACCGCGTCCATCGGAAACTGCTCGAACAGGCCGTCGTTGATCATCTCGCGCGCGCCGCCGCCGCCTTCTTCGGCGGGCTGAAAGATCAGATAGACCGTGCCGTCGAAGCGCGCATCCTGCGCGAGATGTTTCGCCGCGGCCAGCAGCATGGCGGTGTGCCCGTCATGGCCACAGGCGTGCATCTTTCCAGGATGACGGCTGGCATGCGCGAAGCTGTTGTGTTCGGTCATCGGCAGCGCGTCGATATCCGCGCGCAGACCAATCGCGCGCTTGCTGCTGCCCTGCCGAACGATACCCACGACCCCGGTCTTGCCCAGGCCGCGATGAATCTCGATGCCCCACTCCGAAAGGGTCCGGGCGATCACATCGGCCGTTCGGACTTCCTCGAAGCACAGTTCAGGGTGGGCGTGAATATCGCGACGCAGCGCGACGATGGCTTGCGAGTCCGCCTCGATGGCTTCGATGACGTTCATGGCGCTATCCCCCGGCAGGGCCCAAGTGGCTGCTCAGGCTCAGACCCCAAGGTAACGCAGAATGCCCTGCGCCGCCTCACGTCCTTCGAACACGGCGGTGACCACCAGGTCCGAGCCGCGCACCATGTCACCCCCGGCAAACACCTTCTCATGGGTAGTCTGGAACCGCGGTTGTCCCAATGTACTTACCCGTACCCTGCCGTTGTCATGCAGCGCGATGCCGTGCTGCTCCATCCACGCCGGCGGCGAGGGCCGGAAGCCGAAAGCAATGATCACTGCATCGGCCGGGATGATGCGCTCGGTGCCGGGCACGGCTTCAGGACGACGCCGTCCGCCAGGGCCCGGTTCACCCAGCCGGGTCTCCACTACTTTCACGCCGGTGACCTGCTCGCTGCCGACGATCTCGATCGGCTGCATGTTGAACATGAACTCCACGCCTTCCTCGCGCGCGTTGCGCACTTCGCGGCGTGAACCCGGCATGTTGATCTCGTCACGCCGGTAGGCGCAGATGACATGGTCCGCACCCTGGCGCACCGAGGTGCGTACGCAGTCCATGCCGGTATCGCCACCGCCGAGCACGACCACCCGCTTGCCCTCCATGGACACGAATTCACCGGGCGCCTGTTCGCGACCCATGGTGCGCCGCGCGTTGGAGATCAGAAACGGCAGGGCCTCGTGCACGCCCGGCAGCCCCTCACCCGGGAAGCCACCCTTGACGTAGGTGTACGTACCCAGACCCAGAAACACCGCATCGTAGTCGCGCAGCAGATCCTCGAAGGCGATGTCGCGGCCGATCTCGGTGTTGAGCACGAACTCGATGCCCATGCCCTCCATGAGTTCGCGGCGGGTCTGCACGATCTCCTTTTCCAGCTTGAAGGGCGGGATACCGTACGTCAGCAGACCACCGATCTGATCGTAGCGATCGAACACCACGGGTTTCACCCCGTTGCGAACGAGGATGTCTGCCGCGCCCAGTCCCGCGGGCCCCGCGCCAATGATCGCCACGCGCTTGTCGGTCCAGACCACCTGCGACATGTCCGGCCGCCAGCCCTGCTTGACCGCCTCGTCGGTGATGTATTTCTCGATCGAGCCGATGGTCACGGCACCCAGGCCGTCGTTGAGTGTGCACGCACCCTCGCACAGCCGATCCTGCGGACACACCCGACCGCAAACTTCGGGCAGGGAGTTCGTGCGATGCGACAGCTCCGCAGCCTGAAACAGCTGGCCTTCCTCGATCAGCTTCAGCCAATTGGGGATGTAGTTGTGGACCGGGCACTTCCACTCGCAATAGGGATTGCCGCAGCCAAGGCAGCGCCCGGCCTGGTCGGCCGCGCCCTGGGGGTCGAACTGCCCATAGATCTCGCGGAAATCATGGATGCGCTGCTCGACCGGCGCCTTCTGCGGGTCGGCACGCTGGATCTCCAGGAACTGCAGGTGTTTGTTGGCCATCTTGCTCTTTTGGTTGACGGGCGAGGCGGGGCTCAGGCGGCCTGGCGCAGGGATTCGATCAGGCTGTGCAGGTCGGCGGCCTTGGGCTTGACCAGCCAGAACTTCGGCAGGTAGCTGCGGAAGTCTTCCATGATCTGCGCACCCCATTCGCTGCCGGTGAGTTCGACGTGCTCCTCGATCAGCGTACGCAGGTGGTGCAGATGCTGCTCCATGGTCTCCGGCGTCACGCGATGGATGTCGATGAGTTCGTGGTTGTAGCGATCCACGAAGTCGCGCTCCAGATCCATGACATAGGCGAAGCCACCAGTGAATCCGGCGCCGAAGTTCACGCCGGTGCGCCCGAGCACCACGACCACGCCATCGGTCATGTACTCGCAACAGTGATCGCCGGCACCCTCGATGACCGCCACGGCCCCTGAGTTGCGCACCGCGAAACGCTCACCGGCCTGGCCGGCCGCGAACAGGCGACCGCCGGTGGCGCCGTACAGGCAGGTGTTGCCCATGATCACCGTGTCGCGCGCGCTGAACTGACTGCCGGCCGGGGGTTTGAGGATCAGTTCGCCCGAGGCCATGCCCTTACCGACGTAATCATTGGCATCCCCCTCCAGCACCATGCGCAGGCCCCCGGCATTCCACACACCGAAGCTCTGGCCGACCGAGCCACGCAATTGCAGCTCGATGGGGGCATCACACATGCCGTAGTTGCCCCAGCGCCGTGCGATCTCCCCGGAGATGCGCGCGCCAATCGAGCGATTGAAATTGCGCACGTCGTAGCGGTAGCTGCCGCCGCTGCGCTGTTCGATGGCCGGCAGCACATCGGCGAGCATGCGCTCGGCCAGTTCACCCTTGTCGAAGGGTTCGTTGCGCGGTTCGGTGCAGAAGTTCGCTGCGGTAGGCGCCAGGCCACCGTGGCTCAGCAGCGGCTGCAGGTCCAGCTTGCGCTGGCGGGCGCTCAGGCCCGGCAGGCGCTCGAGCAGATCGGTGCGGCCGATGATCTCCTCGATGCTGCGCACACCAAGATCGGCCAGCAGCTCGCGCACCTCTTCGGCGACGAACCGGAAGTAGTTCATGACCATCTCGGGCAGACCCAGGAAGTGCTTGCTGCGAAGCACGTTGTGCTGGGTGGCCACGCCGGTGGCGCAGTTGTTGAGATGGCAGATGCGCAGATACTTGCAGCCCAGCGCGACCATCGGCGCAGTACCGAACCCGAAACTCTCGGCACCGAGCATCGCCGCCTTGACCACATCCAGCCCGGTCTTCAGGCCGCCATCGGTCTGCAGCCGGATCTTTTCGCGCAGACCGTTGGCCCGCAGCACCTGGCGGGCCTCGGCGATACCCAGCTCCCAGGGGGAGCCGGCGTATTTCACCGAGGTCAGCGGCGAGGCGCCGGTGCCGCCGTCGTAACCGGAGATGGTGATCAGGTCTGCATATGCCTTGGCCACGCCGGCGGCGATCGTACCCACGCCAGGTTCTGCCACCAGCTTCACCGAGACCAGCGCCTTGGGGTTGACCTGCTTGAGATCGAAGATCAGCTGGGCAAGATCCTCGATGGAGTAGATGTCGTGGTGCGGCGGCGGTGAGATCAGGCCCACACCCGGCTTGGCGAAGCGCAGGCGCGCGATCATCTCGTTGACCTTGTGACCGGGCAGCTGACCGCCCTCGCCGGGCTTCGCCCCCTGGGCGATCTTGATCTGCAGTACCTCGGCGTTGACGAGGTACTCAGGCGTGACGCCGAAGCGGCCGCTGGCCACCTGCTTGATCTTCGAGCTCTTCTCGGTGCCGTAGCGGGCGGGGTCCTCGCCGCCCTCACCGGAATTCGAGCGCGCGCCCAGCCGGTTCATCGCGATCGCCAGCGCCTCGTGCGCCTCCGGCGACAGCGCGCCCAGCGACATGCCGGCGGAATCGAAACGCGGCAGGATCGCCTCAATGGGTTCGACCTGCTCCAGCGACACGGCCTCACCCGCCGGGCGGATGCGCAGCAGATCACGGATGGTCGCGATCGGGCGTTCGTTGACCAGGCGCGCGAAGGCTTTGTAGTGCTCGTAGCTGCCGGTCTTCACCGCGGCCTGCAGTGTGGCGACCACGTCGGGGTTGTAGGCGTGGTACTCGCCACCGTGCACGTACTTCAGCAGCCCGCCGTGATCGACATCCTCCCGCGGACTCCAGGCGCGACGCGCCAGTTCCAGCTGGTCTTCGTGCAGATCCGCGAAGTCCGCACCCTGGATACGGCTGACGGTGCCGGCAAAGCAGCGCTCGACGATCTCGTCGGCCAGGCCCACGATCTCGAAGAGCTGCGCGCCGCGGTAGCTTGCGATGGTCGAAATGCCCATCTTCGACATGATCTTGAACAGGCCCTTGCGGATACCGCGACGATAGGCCCGGCCAAGCTGCCGGCCCTCGCCCTCGGGCATGCGGATCTCGCCACTGCGGCGCATGTCCTGCAGGCACTGGTAGGCCATGTACGGATACACCGCGGTGGCGCCGTAGCCGATCAGGCAGGCGAAATGATGCGGATCGCGCGCCGTCCCCGTCTCGACGATGATGTTGCAGTCACAGCGCAGGCCTTCGCGCACCAGGTGGTGGTGCACCGCGCCGGTGGCGAGCAGCGCATGCACCGGCATGAGGCCTTGCTTCAGATAGCGATCCGACAGGAACACCACCAGCGTACCGCCGCGCACACTCGCCTCGGCACGCGCGCAGAGATCGTCGATGGCGTCGGACAGCGGCGTGTCCTCAGGGTAATTCAGGTCGAGAAACTCATGGCGGATGCCGAAATCCGGCGAGTTGAGGAGCTGGCGCAGCTTGCGCTGCGAGAGCACAGGCGAGTTCATGACTACCCGCCGGGCATGCTCGGGCTTGCCCTCGAAGATGTTCCACTCGCGCCCGATCTCGGTCTGCAGCGACATCACGATGCGCTCGCGCAGGCTGTCGATCGGCGGGTTGGTCACCTGCGCGAACTGCTGGCGGAAGAAATCGAACAGCGGCCGCACGCGCAGCGAGAGCACCGGCATCGGTGTGTCGTCGCCCATCGAGCCGACGGCTTCCTGTTCGTTCTCGGCCAGCACGCGGATCACCTCGCGGCGCTCCTCGTTGCTGATGTTGAACATCTTCTGGTAGACCGCCAGCTGTGTGGGCTCCATGGGCTCGGCGGCGACGTGGACGTCGACGAGTTCGGAGTCCAGATAGCGCACGCCCTCGCGCAGCCACTTCTTGTAGGGCGCACGCCGCTTGAGCAGTTCATCGATGGCTGGACTGTCGAGCAGCTCGCCGCTGCGCAGGTCCACCGCCAGCATCTCGCCCGGACCCAGCCGGCCCTTGGCGACCACGGACTCCGGCGGATACTCGTAGACGCCGACCTCGGAGGCGATGGTGATGTGGCGATCCCGCGTGATCACGTAGCGCGCCGGTCGCAGGCCGTTTCGATCCAGGGTGCAGGCGGCATAGCGCCCGTCGGTGAGCACGATACCGGCAGGGCCGTCCCACGGTTCCATGTGGAAGCCATGGTACTCGTAGAAGGCTCCCAGGTCGGGGTCGATGCTGTCGACGGTCTGCCAGGCCGGCGGGATCAGCATGCGCATGGCCTGGAGGACGTCCATGCCACCGGCGAGCATGACTTCGAGCATGTTGTCGAGGCTGGAGGAATCCGAGCCGGTCATCGACACCAGCGGCTGGATGCTGTTGAGATCCGGCAGCAGCGGCGACTGGAAGGTCCGGCTGCGGGCCAGCGACCAGCTGCGGTTACCCTGGATGGTGTTGATCTCGCCGTTGTGCGCCAGCAGGCGGAACGGCTGGGCAAGGCGCCACTGTGGGAGCGTGTTGGTTGAGAAGCGCTGGTGGAACACGCATACCGAAGTACGCATGCGCTCATCGCGCAGGTCGGGGTAGAACGCCGGCAGGAACTCCGGCATGACCATGCCCTTGAAGGACAGTGTGTGTGCCGAAAGACTGCAGACATAGAAGCAGCCATCCTGCGGCTCGATCGCGAGTTCCGCGCGCTTGCGCGCCATGAACAGGCGGCGCTCGAACTCCGCAACCTCCATGCTCTCCGGGGCGTTGACGAAGATCTGCTCGATCTTCGGCAGCGTCTTCAGGGCCTGCTCGCCGCAGGCCGCAGGATCGGTCGGCACGCAGCGCCAGCCGGCAACCTCCAGCCCTCCCTGGACCAGAAAAGACTCGAGTACGCCGCGAGCGTGCGCGGCGACGGCCTCGTCGGGGTCAAGGAACACCATGCCGGCGGTATAGACGCTGCGCACATGAATCCCGGCCTGGGCGGCCGCGTGGCGCAGGAACTCATCGGGCTTCTTGAGCAGCAGGCCGCAACCATCGCCGGTTCTGCCGTCGGCGGCAACCGCGCCACGATGGGTCAGGCGCTTGAGCGCACCGATGGCGGTCTCCACGATCCAGTGGCTGGCCCGATCGTCCATCTGCGCAATCAGCCCGAAGCCGCAGCTGTCGCGATCGAAGCTGTCTCTGTACAGACTGTCCTTGGTCAGCAGAGTCATGGCCGCCCTCAAGCGAAATATCCATTTCGCATGGTCTGGAGAATGAAGTACAGGAACCTGAAGAACCCGCAGCGGCGGCGCCCGTCATGGGCGAATGGGGCCGTCCGCGCCGGTGGATGCGCGCCAGACTCGACCGTCCGCGACCGCCAAACTTAAATCAGCATTGTATACAAGGTCAATCAGCGCGCCGGAAGAACACGGCGCGCGTGCCCCGCGATCCGCTCTGCGGGCGGCTTCTAGAAGTCCAGCGCGATGCTGCCGGTATCGGCGAAGCGCAGGGACGGGCGCAACGGCATGTCCAGGAACACGCGGCCCTCGAGCTCGTAGTCCACCTCCCGTCCGCCGGCGTTCACCAGCCCCTGCAGCTGATCGAGAGAACGCAGGAGGTCGGTGGTGACGCTCAGGCGCACCCGTTCCCGGCCGCGGGCAGGAAGGTGGAATGCCCCTTCGCTGCGCCCCTGGGCGAATTCATTGCCCGCCAGCACCACCCGATAGCCCAGCTCGCTGATCGGCAGGGCGACGGTGTTGGGATTGTCCAGATCGAACACCAGATTGAAGCGCTGACTGCGCAAGCCCAGCTCCATCAGCTCTACGGCCACCAGCGTGGCCTGTGGCGGCGACAGATCGGTGCGCAGCAGCGCACAGCCCGACATGAACGCTATCGCCACCATCGAAGCCGCGGTCAGGGCACACCGGCGCAGTGGAGCAGGGAACAGCGCAGTGGCGTGCATCGGCAACCTCGATGAAGTCGTGTTCAGTGGCGCAGGTGCCGATCGGCGCCGGCGCACACCTCAGCCGCCATGGTAACGCAGCGGCCGGGCATCAAACGCATCGTCGGGCGGAGGGCTTTCGCGGACGCAACATCCCCGGTAGGCTGCGCGAAAACCGGAGACCTGCATTGGACGAACAGGACACTGCGAATATTCCCGAGGAAGCACGCAGCATCCTCGAGTTCTGGTTCCGCGGCCGCGAGGCCGACGATCCGGGGCTGGACAGCCGCATGAAGCAGTGGTTCGGCTCCGACGAGGTGTTCGACTCCGAGATCCGCGAAGCCTTCAGTGATGAAGTCGAGCGCGCCGCCAGCGGTCAGCATCGCGACTGGATCACGACCCCCCGCGGGCGCCTCGCGGTGATCCTGCTGCTCGACCAGTTCCCCCGCAACATTCATCGCGGCAGCGCCGCGGCCTTCAGCCACGACGGCAAGGCCCTGGCGTTGACGCTGGACGGCATCCGCCAGGGGCTGGACCGGCACCTGACTCCGCTGGAACGTGCGTTTTTCTACATGCCGCTGCAGCATGCGGAGAACCTGAAGGTTCAGGCGCTGGCCGTAAAGGCCTATAACGGACTGGCGGAACTGGTCGACGACACACGGCGCGAAACCTTCCAGACCATGGCGGAGTTCGCCGAACTCCACCACGACATCATTGAGCGCTTCGGGCGCTTTCCTCACCGCAATGGTGTACTCGGTCGTCCCAACACCGGGGACGAAAACGCCTACCTTGGGGATGATGCGCCGAGCTTCGGTCAGTAGCCCCTATACCGGGGCGCGCGCGGGGGCGGCGGCGTCCTCGTCCTGGCGCGCGGCGATCGGCCGGCGCCAGATCCGCGTCAGGCGCCAGCCCAGCAGCACGGCTGCAACAGACAGACCCGCCAGCAGGCCCGCCCAGACGAACTGGGCGCCCAGGCCGAGCTTGAGCCCAAGCGTCCACGCCAGCGGAAAGCCGATCAGCCAGTAGGCCACGAGGCACAGCGCCATGGGCACACGCGTGTCGCGATAGCCGCGCAGTGCGCCGGCCGCACCCACCTGCAGGCCGTCGGCAATCTGGAACAATGCGGCCATCAGCAGCAGCGAGATGGCCACCTGCGCGACCGCGGCATCGGTGGTGTACAGGGCGACGATCTCGCTGCGGAAGACCAGCATCGCGGCCGCCGAACAGGTCATGAAGGACGCGCAGATCACCAGACCGGTCTTGGCGCGGAAGCGCGCGGTCGAAAACTGCCCCGCACCCAGCGCCTGACCCACGCGCACGGTGGTCGCCGAACTCAGCGCCAGCGGAATCATGAACATGGTCG
>CAYLNP010000090.1:0-9921 GCA_964384925.1 uncultured Woeseiaceae bacterium | reverse complement strand
CGCGTGGCACGCGAGGGCCGTCGGCCCGGGCTTGAACTCGAACGCATCGACGGCACGGTTCCACTCGCAGTGTGGGCCGGTGAGATTCTGGATGGCGTCGAAGCGGTCGCAGAACTGCTCGATGTAGCAGGTGATGGCGCCTACGGCCGGTCCGTCATGCTGCAGCGCGAGGCCCTGCGTGAGCCCGATCGGCTGCCCTCGGCACGCATCCTCGCCGAGATGCGCGCGCGCAACGAATCGTTCTTCCAGTTTGCGATGCGCATGTCCGAGGTCCACCACCAGACTTTTCTCGCCCAGCCGCCGCGGCCGGAGGTCGAGGCACACCTGATGGCTGCCTCGGCAGACTCGCTGGCCCGGCAGCGCGACATCGAAGCCCAACCGCAGATTCCGTTCGAGACCTATCTGGCGAGCTACTACGGCGAGCCTTGAGCCGATGCGCAAACTGTGAGTTGCATCGGCCTGCGAGGTTTGCAGGCATGGCATGATTTCCCGACTGATTGACCGCGGGAGAGACGGGCTGCGGCCCGTGTCCTTGAACCATGTCCAAAACAAGCCGGTTCGTGTTGATTCTTGGTCTGCTGATCGGCCTGTTCGGCGGGCTGGCGGCTGCCGCGCTCGTTGATTGGGTGGATCATCCGAGGTTGCGCGCGCACGTTGCGGTGCAGCCCAACGGCGGTGCGCTGGAGCAGTTCGTGATCCGGCTGCCCAGCGACCGCGTGTTCGATTCAGGGGCACCCGACGGCCTGCCCGGGCGCTTCCCCGCCGATGTGGAGATGCCCGTCGAGGCGCTTGCCAACGGGCAGGTCGAGCAGTTCAAGCTGCGCGACCGTGAAGGCGAGGTGGTTGGTGTGGCTGCCCGGCACAGCCAGACCCTCGAGGGTGAGACGAGCGCCGCCTGGGTGCTGTATCTGCCGGGCCGGGGCAGTCTGCTGCTGCACCACGTCGAGCCGTCCGGCGGACTGACGGCTGAACTCGGCCGGCGAGGGCTTGTTGCCGGAGCGCCATGGACCGGCGAGGTCACCTTGCGTCGCACCGATACGTCCGCCGGCGAAGGCCGCGGCGAAGTGTCGGGCGGGAGCTTCGAGTTCGCGCGGCACGCCGGGACCTATACGGAAACCTGGCGCCTGAACGGCCTGGACGAGGAAGGTCGTTTGCGCGGCACCATCGAACTAGACACCCTGACGGTACTCGCCGAATGAAATACTTCATGCTGTTTCTGGCAGGTCTGCTGCTCGGGGCGCTGCTCAGCGTGGCGGTGCTCTGGCTCAATCCACTGACTGTCGAGCCGGGCACGGCGCCCGTGCTGACGCACGGCGTGACAGGCGAACTCCACACCAGTCTGCGCAGCGAAGATGCGCCCGTGCTGACCCACGGTGGTGATCGGCTGTTGCTGACACGGCCGGAATCCGTGCCACAACTCTGGGAAGAAATGATTCGCCCGATGGTCGCCAGCGTACAGTGGCTGCGCGATGCCGACGGCACGGTGGTCGGCACGGCCAGCCGGCTGGGCGCCTACTCGCGTCAGACCGATCTGCTGCGTGAAGGCGTCATCGTCGAGAGTGTCTGGCTGCTCAGCGTGGATGGCGCGGGCATGGCGTTTGCCGTGCAGCGCGAAAACGTCTGGCCGATGTTCAAGGCCATCCTCCTGCCCGCGCTGCTGCGCAGGCAACCCTGGCAGGGAGACCTTCACTACACCCCTGCCGCCGGACCGCGCCCGGATCGCGCCGCACGACTGCTCGGCGTCTCCGGCCAGCTGGCCGATGTCGAGGGTCAGCTGGTGAGCACCTATCGTGTCAGCGCCTTCGATCCACAGGTGGGCCCCACCGGGGTGGAGTGGTATTCGGTGCTTTCCCTGCCCCAGCCGCAGACGGCCGTCGCCGCCGAGTAGACATCCGGCGGGCGCGTGCCCACGGCCAGGCTCATGCGCCTTGTGCCACCGCCTCGGGCAGCGGCACAGCCGGGTCGGCAAGGCGCAGCTGATCCATCAACGGCAGTCGCGCCAGCAGGCTTTTCGCCTGCATGAAATCGCGTGGCGAATTGATCGCGTCGAGTGCCTGCAGCCTGCCTTCGCGCAGATAGCATGCGCAGAAGCTGCCGCTCGCCGGGACACCGCGCAGGACCACCTGGTCGTAGTTCGTGGAGAGCCCGGCGATCTGCAGTTTCGTGTCGTACTGATCCGACCAGAACCACGGCACCTGGTCATAAGGTTTGGCCTCGCCGCACAGGCTGGCCGCCGCCGTGCGCGCCTGCTCAAGCGCGTTGTGCACCGACTCCAGGCGAAGCGCGCGGCCGAAGATGCTATTCGGGTGACGCGTGCAATCCCCCGCGGCAAAAATATCCGCGTGCGAACTGCGTGCGTGCGCATCGACACTGATCCCGTCATCGCAGGTGAGCCCCGCGGCCTCGGCAATGTCCGTCACCGGCACGATGCCGATGCCGATGATCACGAGGTCGGCCTCGAGCTCACCGCTGCTAGTGATCACCCGGTTGACATGGCCGTTCCCGGCGAAGCCGCTGACCGCGGTGTTCAGCAGCAGGCGCACCCCGGCGCCCACATGCAGCGCACGGTAGTGCGCGCTGATCTCGGGGCATACGACGCGGGCCAGCAGTCGGTCGGCCATTTCCACGACGGTGACGTCGAGGCCGTGTGACCGCGCGATCGCGGCAACCTCCAGGCCGATGTAGCCGCCGCCGACCACCACGAGTTTCCTGTCGGGCACGAATGCCGGCTGGATCGCGTGCACGTCATCAATCGTGCGCAGGTAGTGCACGCCGGGCAGATCCACGCCGGGTACGCGCATTTCGCGGACCCGGCTGCCCAGCGTCAGCAGCAGCTGATCCCACGCCACAAGACTGCCGTCGGCCAGCCTGAGCTGGCGTGTCTCCACCTCGATCGCTGCCACGCGCGCACCCAGGCGCACATCCACGTCCTTGTCGACATAGAACTGCGGCGGCTTCACGTAGAGCCGTTCGAGTTCCAGTTCGCCGGCGAGGAATTTCTTCGACAGGGGAGGCCGCTGATAAGGGAGGTAAGGTTCCTCGCCGATCAGCACGATGGGTCCGGTGTGGCCATACTGGCGCAGACTGACGATCGCCTGGCCCGCGGCATGGCCCGCGCCGACGATGGCTATGGTTGAAGTCATTTGATTTCCCGATGCAAGAATGCCTGAGGGCCCTACATGGCGCTGATGCCGCCATCGACCTTGAGTTCGGCGCCGGTGACGAATTTCGATTCTTCGGACGCGAGGTAGAGCACGGCCCATGCAACGTCGTCGGCTTCGCCGACGCGACCCAATGGCACCTGGCGGCCCAGCTTGGCCAGCGCCTCGCCGCGGTCCGCGGCGCCGAGCAGGCCATCGATGATCGGTGTGTCGATGAACACCGGATGCACCGAGTTGCAGCGGATGTTGCTGCCGTCGCGGGCGCAGCCCAGCGCAATGGATTTCGACAGGTGACGCACCGCGGCCTTGGCGCTGTTGTAAGCGGCCAGGTTGTGGCCTGCGATGATGCCGGAGATCGACGAGATGTTGACGATCGCGCCCCCGCCGGACGCACGCATCAGTGGCAGTGCGTACTTGCAACCCAGAAAGACGCTGTCCAGATCCACACGATGCAGTCGCTGCCAGTCGGCGTAGCTGGTCTGTTCCACGGTGCCGGTGAGGCCGATGCCGGCATTGTTGACCAGAATATGCAGTCCGCCGAAGATTTCGCCGGTCTCGCGCACGACTTCCTGCCAGCGCGGCTCGTCACCGACATCCTGCGCCAACCCTGCTGCGCGGCCCGGGCGTTCCGTGTTGATCGCCTCGGCCTGCGCGCGAACGCCATCGGCGTTGATGTCGCTCATCACCACTTTCGCGCCTTCCGCGACCAGGCGCCGCGCGATCGCCAGACCCAGACCCTGCGCGGCACCCGTGACGAGTGCGATCTTGCCTTCCACGCGTCCCATGCAATCACCTCCCCTGGCTGGGCGGCGCCGCTGGCGGCGCCGTTCCCGGTCACTGCGCTGTGGCCCGTTTTCCGCTCACCGATTGTACCGTCCGCCCGCGCCGCGTGGGTCGGCTGTTACAATCGCGGCCCACTCAGGGCAGGCGTGCAGGGAGCATGACGATGGCCAAGGCAATCAGGTTCAGCAGCTGTGGCGGGCCGGAGGTGCTCGAACTTGTCGATGTCGAGGTCGGCAATCCCGGCGAAGGCGAGGTCCGGCTGCGACATGCCGCCATCGGCGTGAATTTCATCGATACCTACCATCGTTCCGGTCTGTATCCGCTGCCCTTGCCCAGTGGTATCGGCCTGGAGGCGTCAGGCGTCGTCGAGGCGCTCGGCGCCGGTGTTGCGGACCTCGCGCCGGGCGATCGTGTCGCCTACGTCAGTCGGCCACCTGCGGCGTACTGCGATGAGCGGCTTGCCCCGGCCGCACACCTGGTGCGCCTGCCGGACGCGGTCGATGACCAGACCGCGGCGGCGATGATGCTCAAGGGTCTGACGGCGTGGTACCTGCTGCGCCGGAGTTACCGCGTACAGTCCGGCGACAGCGTGCTGCTGTATGCCGCTGCCGGCGGCGTGGGCCTGATCGCCGCGCAGTGGGCACGCCACCTGGGCGTGCGCGTGATCGGCGTGGTCTCCACGCCGGAGAAGGCGGCGCTGGCAAGGGCGCATGGCTGTGATGAGATCATCATGGCCGATGAAGACATCGCCGCGCGCACGCGTGAACTCACCGGTGGCGAAGGCGTTGCTGCTGCCTACGATTCGGTCGGCCGGGATACCTTCAAGGCCTCGCTGGATGCGCTGCGGCCGCACGGCGTCATGGTCACCTTCGGCAATGCCTCAGGCCCCGTGGAGCCGTTCTCGCCGCTGGAGCTTGCCGGCCGCGGCTCACTGTACGTGACGCGCCCGACGCTGTTCGATTTCATCAATACGCGCGGGGGGTTGCTTGAGGCCTGCAGTGACCTGTTCGGCGTGGTCGAGGCCGGCCACGTGTCCATTGAAGTCAACCAGCGCTATGGCCTTGCAGAGGCCGCGCAGGCACATCGCGACCTCGAGGCGCGGCGTACCACCGGCTCGACGATACTGCTGCCCTGAGGCTGCGCCTGCCCGGCGGCGCGCCAGCGGGCGCGCACCGCCAGGTCAGCCGCTACGGTAACGCGTACTCGTAGCTTGCGCCGATACCCAGCGGCAGGCCCACGGCAGCGCCCACCGTCCAGTAGAGCACCAGAAACGCCGTCCAGGCGATCATGAACGCCACCGAGTAGGGCAGCATCATCGCCACCAGCGTGCCGATGCCCGAGTCCGTGACGTAGCGGCGGCAGAACACGACGATCAGCGGAAAGTAGGGCATCAGCGGCGTGATGATGTTGGTGGTCGAGTCGCCGACCCGGTAGGCCGCCTGCGTGAGATCCGGCGAAATCCCCAGGCTCATCAGCATCGGCACCAGGATCGGTGCGAGCAGCGCCCATTTTGCCGAGGCCGACCCCACCAGCAGATTCACAAGCCCCGTAATGACGATTACGCCGACAATGGTGATCTGCGGCGCCAGCCCGGCGCTGCGCAGCCAGTTCGCGCCCTCGATTGCCAGCAGTGCGCCAAGGTTGGATTGCGAGAACGCATAGATGAACTGTGCGGCAAAAAACGCCATGACGATGTAATAGCCCATGCCGCTCATCGATTTGCTCATGCCCTCGATGATGTCTCGGTGGCCTTTGACAGTACCGGCGACGTAGCCGTACACCACGGCGGGCAGCAGGAACAGCAGGAAGATCAGCGGCACGATCGACTGCATCAGCGGGGCATTGAATGCGGTGATGTCACCCGTGGGTGAGCGCCAGGCCGAACCGCCCGGCAGGGCCGTGGCGAACAGGATCACAAGCCCCAGACCCATGACGCCGAGCGACCAGCGCAGCGCCCGCCGCTCGTTGGGTGCGAGTCCTTCCATGCTCGGCATCTCGGTCATGTCGCCATCGACTGCGGTATCCCGGAGACGTGGCTCGACGATGCGATCGGTGATGAACCAGCCCAGACCGATGATCAGCACCGAGGAGATGGCCGTGAAGAAGTAGTTGTTCAGCGGGTTGAGGACAAGCGTCGGGTCGAGCACCTGGCCTGCCGCCTGGCTGATGCCCTGAAGCATGGGGTCGAGTGCGGAGGGTACGAAGTTGGCCGAGAAACCGCCGGAAACGCCTGCGAAAGCCGCTGCGATACCCGCCAGCGGGTGCCGGCCTGCGGCATAGAAGATCACCGCGCCGAGCGGCACCACGAGCACGTAGCCGGCATCCACGGCGGTGTGCGAAATGATGCCCACCGTGATGAGCATCGGTGTGAGCAGCCATCGCGCGGTGAACGACAGCAGAGCCCGCAGCCCGGCGTTGATGAACCCGGTGTGCTCGGCCACGCCGATGCCGAGCATCGCCACCAGGACCACCCCCAGTGGGTGGAAGCTCACGAAGGTGCCGACCATGTCCGCAAAAAACCGCGTGATCGCCGTGCCCGCGAGCAGGTTGTTGACCACCAGCGGATCGCCGCTGCGCGGGTCGATGGTCGTGAAACTAATCGGCGCCAGCAGCGCCGAGATCACCCAGGTGAGCAGCATCAGCAGCAGAAACAGTACCGCCGGATCAGGCAGCTTGTTACCGATGCGTTCGATCCAGTCCAGCGCGCGCATCAGCCAGGTGCGCCGAATCGGCGAATTGTGGGGTGTCTGAGTCCCTGCGTCGCTCATGCTACGGCTCCCGTTCGCGGACCTGCGTAGGTCACGTACTTGGTCTGGGCGCAGCAAGTATACCCACAGCCATGGTCCCGGGTTGCCCGCGACCCGCGTTGACTTCAACGCCGAGGGTCACGGAGACTCGCGCCGGGGAACACTACTGGAGTCGCCAAACATGCGCAGCTATCGCGGTCACATGCTCTACCTGACGGCCGATCATCAGGAGACCGGGCGAGAGTTCTTCAGCGTGACTGTCCATCCGGATAGTGGGCGAATCCTGCGCGCGCAGTGCGAGATGGATGAACGGGCACTGATCCGCGACGTGATCCTCGCGGTGGATGGGCAGTGGCGCCCCGTGGATGCCTTTGTGCGCCTGACCGTTGCCGAACAACGTCGAGGATCGTCGTGGTACCTGTTCGGCTCCCATCACGCCGAGTGCGAAGGCGAAACCGATGTCGAGGGCCGAATCTCCCAGCTCTGCGAAACCGCCGAACCCGTGCAGTCGTTCGGTACGCATTCTCTGCACAACGACGCCTGGACGGTCGGGCGCCTGCGACTGTGGACGGGCGAGCCGGGGGCCATGCCGCTGACCAGCTTCACCACCTCGACCACGCCCGATGGCAGCACCGGCCCGACGCTGATCAAGCGCGGCCGTGGCACCTCGCAGATTACCGACCTGGGCGATGAGCAGGTGACGGTGCCCGCGGGCCGGTTCACGGCCCGGCATATCCGCATCAGTGTGCCGGGCGTGGACGACTTTGACGTCTGGGCCGCGGGCGAGGACTGCGTACCGGTGCGGCTGACTTCGGATGGCCTTGACCAGAGCTACGAGCTCATCGCGCTCGAGGGTGACTGGCGCTAGCAGGCGTTCCCGCAACGGTCCGTTGCGTACTGCCAGAGCTTCGGCGTAGAGTTGTCCCATCCGGCCTGCGAAGCCCCTGGGCGCGCCTGTCATGAAGTATGTCGGAATCTTGGCTGTCCTGGTGCTCGTGTCCGGATGCCTGGAAGTCGAGCGCTATCCTGCCGCCTGGCCTGCTCGCACCAGCATTGCCGTTGGAGCCTGTCCGGATGTTTCAGGGCATTTCGGCTTCACCGACGCCGACGCGCCCCGCGACTTTCAGTCGGAACGGGCACTGAGGATCCTGCATGAGCTTTCCGGCTTTCAGAGGCTGTTCCCGGTACCCAACCGGGTAGAGATCTCGCAGCGCCAGGACCAGTGGCTCAACATCGAGGTCTTTGTGGCGAACGCGTCGACGCGTTCGCGGGAATTCACCCGCCAGAATGCGGTGATCCGATGCGAGGCGGGTGGATTGTTCATCAAGCCGCCTCCGCTGGAGCAGATCATCGACGGGAGCGCGCAGACAATCCGCAGGGAATTGGTGTTCACTACCGCGGCGGACGGTTCGCTGGTCTTTCGAGAAAAATACACGGCAACAAGTCGAATTCTCGTGATCCCTGTCGCCGGGTACGGGATTCGCTGGAACCACCTCGGCCGAATTGCGCCGTGACCTCGCAACCACAACGCGAGCCGACGCCGGTGCCGCTGCGGGTATCGATTCTGCAGGCCTGCCCGCCGACGGCCGATCACCGCCTATCCGCGCCGGCCGCCTCATCATAGCCGCCCTGGCCGGAAGTCTGCGCCCAGGCGCGGAAGCCTGGCGAGGCGTCCACGTCTCCGCGCAGTATCAGCTGGCGCCAGACGGCCGCGGCATCGACCAGCCGCGGCACGCCGGAGGGCAGCATCGTCAGCGCGACGGCCTCGGCCATCGCCTGCTCAGGTACACCATCCGCATACGCCGCCACGAGTTGCCAGGCCAGCCCGTCCCATGCGTCGCGGCAGATCAGTACGACCATGGAGACCAAGTGGGCAAGGTTCGTCGGCAATGGTGCGGCCACGTCGCGAAATGCGGCAAGCCACGCGCTGCGCGCCGAGAACTCCGGCAGATGCGCCTGCCAGTGCTGCGCCACGAAGCGCCAGCGCGGAAAGCCCGAGGTCAGTGCGGTGAGGGCGACGACGGCCTCGAAAGTCGCCATCGAGCCGCCCTGTTCGCGGAAGCGCGCCACATGGTGTGAGGCCACCGGTTGCTCGTTGACGGTGAGGATCGCCAGCCACAGCGCCTCGTGATCGTGTCGCGACAGCGTCGCGCTCGTGAGCGCGAAGGCCGCGTAGAGCTCGTCGTAGGTCTTCAGCATCACCGGCGAGGCCATGGCCAGCAGGCCGTGATGGGGCAGGAGATAGCCGCGCCGCTCGCGGATGCGCGCAAGCTGGTCGGCAAGTGCCTCGGGACTCGGCGGGGCAACATCAGGCATGGTTTCAGGCTTCCGGTGATGGCGAGGTGTGCACGTTGCGCGCAGGCGCGTTGCCTGTCAGCGCAGCGCCATGATCCTATCTCATCCGCAGAGTGCACCGCATGCTCGTCGGCTATCCTAGCTGTGGTCGATCAGGGGCTGATGAACGCCTGGAGGGCAGCATCGTGAACATGAACGGGCTCGGACAACCGCTCGCAGGGCAGGTTGCGTTGATCACGGGCGGTGCACGCGGCATCGGTGCTGCGACGGGAATCGCGCTGGCGCAGGCGGGCGCGACGGTCTGGCTGACCGATGTGCTGGACTGCGACGAGGCGCTCGCCGCGGTGCGTGAATCCGGTGGCCACGCCCACGGCCGCCCGCTGGACATCCGCGACCGCGATGCGTGCAGCAGCATCGTCGAGGAGATTCTCTCTGCCCATGGCTGCATCGACGTGCTGGTCGCCAACGCCGGTATTTGCCCCGCAGGCACCGTGGCCGGCGACTGGGCGCAATGGCAACGCGTCATCGACGTCAATCTCAACGGCACCCAGAACAGTGTTGCCGCCGTGTGGGGCCCGATGTGTGCGCAGCGCCGCGGGCGCATCGTCATCGTCAGCTCGATGGCGTGGTACCAGGGCGGCGTGATCGTGGGCACCGAGTACAGCGCATCGAAGGCTGCGCTGATCGGTATGACCCGGCATATCGCGCGCAACGGCGGTCCGCACGGCGTCCTGTGCAATGCCGTGGCGCCGGGCCTGATCGACACCGACATGACCGCGGAGTTTCCGCGAGGTGATCTCGAGGCCATCCCGCTGCGCCGCCGCGGCACCGCCGAAGACGTCGCCGGCCCGATCCGCTTCCTCTGCGGACCGGATGCCGCCTACATGACCGGCTGCGTACTCAACGTCACCGGCGGAATGGTGCTGGCTGCCTGA
>CAYLNP010000089.1:4597-9934 GCA_964384925.1 uncultured Woeseiaceae bacterium | reverse complement strand
GAGGGGCTGTGCGTCGGGCTTCCGCGCAAGCTCGATGGCAGCGATGGTAGTGAGCGCTGGGGTGTGACCGTCACGCGCCGCATTGCCGAGCCCGGCGGTGGTTTTGGTGGCATCGCCGCAGCGGTGCTGTCGGTGGATTATCTGCTGAGATTCTACGATGCAATCCGGCTCGGCGAGGACGGTGTTCTTGGGCTGTTCAATCGCGATGGCATCCAGATCGCGCGCAGTCCGTTTCAGGCGCAGGCCATCGGTCTGGACCTTGGAGACTCGGCGCTGTTCCGGGAGGTCGTCGCCGATGGTCGGGCTGGCAGTCTCGAAGGGCCGTATCGCACGGACGGCGTGCGGCGCATCTCCGCGTACCGGATGCTGCCTGGCGGGACGGCGGTGGTCATCGTCGGACTGGGTGTCGATGAGGTGCTTGCAGGCTGGCATCAGCGCCGCGGTTTTCAGTTCCTGGTCGTCCTCACCGCACTTCTGCTGTTCATGATGGCCTCCTATCTGATCGTCAGTCATCTGCAGCGTCAGCGCGAGTGGGAGGAGCTGCGCGTCGAGCGCATGCGGGTGATGTCCCAGGCTTCCCAGGACCTGGTGCGTGCGGAATCCATCCAGTCTCTGGTCGAGCATGTGGCCGACGCCGCGCGGCGACTCATCGGCGCACATCATGCCTCGGTCAGCGTGGTGCGCGACGGCGACTACAGCAAGCGCGTTACCGCCATGAGTCTGTCGGATGCGTACTCGCGCTGGAAGGATTACCAGGAGCCTCCCGATGGATCAGGGCTCTACGGGCTGGTTTGTGAAGACAACGCGCCGGCGCGCATGACGCGCGAGGAACTTCAGCAGAACCCGGTGTGGCAGTCGCTGCGCCGCAAGCATGGTGCCGCCCCGGTGCCCAGCGGTTGGCTGGCCGTGCCGATCGTCAATCAGCACGGCGACAACCTCGGCCTGATTCAGCTCTTCGACCGAAAACAGGGCCAGTTCAGCGATCATGACGCCAGCGAGATGGTGCAGCTGGCCTCGGTCAGTGGGGTTGCTGTCGACAAGCTGCTGGTGACCGAAGCGCGCGATGCGGCGCTGGCGCGGGTCACCGAGGCACGTGAGGCTATTGCGCGGATTCTCTCGTCAATCTCCGATGCGATGTATGCGATCGATGAAGACTGGCGGTTCACGTATCTCAACGCCGAAGCAGAGCGTGTACTCGGTCAAAGCGCCGATTCGCTGATCGGGAAGGTCATCTGGGATGCCTTACCCATGATGCGCGGCAGTACGCTGGAGCGGGAGTTTCGCCGCGTTGCCAAAGAGCGCACACCGGTGGCCTTCGAACTCAAGATTCCCTCGCTGCAAGCCTGCTACAACGTGCGGGCGTTTCCGCATGCCGGACGGCTGACCGCCTACTTCCAGGATGTCTCTGCGCGTGTGGAGGCTGAAGAGCGGCTGCGGCAGGCGCAGAAGATGGATGCGATAGGACAACTCACCGGAGGTGTCGCGCATGATTTCAACAACCTGCTGACGGTGATCATCGGCAGTGCTGAGGCAATCACGGAGG
Organism: uncultured Woeseiaceae bacterium; assembly: GCA_964384925.1. GTDB lineage: Bacteria > Pseudomonadota > Gammaproteobacteria > Steroidobacterales > PWYM01 > PWYM01. Next base: position 8,391 of record CAYLNP010000089.1, on the reverse strand, counting down.
GCGGATCGAAGCTGCCCGAGGATGTGCGCAGCGGCATCGACATGATTCGCACCGCCGGCGTGCGGGCCGCCGAGCTGACCCACAGGCTGCTGGCGTTCGCCCGCAAGCAGCCTTTGGAGCCGCGCGATGTGGATGTCAACGCGCTGGCGGCGGACACCGAGAGCATCCTGCGCCGAACGCTGGGTGAGAACATCGACATCGAGCTGGTCCGCGGCGGGGGCCTGTGGATGGCCGAGGTCGATCCCAACCAACTGCAGAATGCGCTGCTGAATCTGGCGCTCAATGCGCGCGATGCGATGCCTGCGGGTGGGCGATTGACGATCGAGACGGCAAACGTCTCCGTCGACGCAGAGTACGCGCGCGACAACGACATGCGGGCAGGGCAGTACGTGATGGTCGCGGTCTCCGACAACGGCCAGGGAATGTCCGAGGAGGCGCTGTCGCGGGCCTTCGAGCCGTTCTTTACCACGAAGGAGGAGGGCCGCGGCTCCGGTCTTGGCCTGCCGATGGTGTACGGTTTCGTGCGCCAGTCGCGAGGCCAGGTGCGCATCTACAGCGAGCCGGGCGAAGGCACGACGGTGAAGATGTTGCTGCCCCGCGGCAAGGGCATCGAGCAAAGCAGTTACCGGCCCAGTGCCGTGAGCGCGATCGACGGTGGCCACGAGCGCATTTTGGTTGTCGAGGACGACCCGCTGGTACGCGCCCATGTCGTGACGAGCCTGCAGTCCCTGGGCTACCACGTCACGGCCTGCGAAGCCGGCCAGGAGGCGCTCGCACAACTTGCCGGCGGGCAGCCGCCGGATCTGCTGCTCTCCGATGTGATACTCCCCGGCGGCATGTCCGGTCCACAGATCGCGGAAGAGGCGCTGAAGCTTCATCCCGGACTGCGAGTGCTGTTCATGTCCGGCTATACCGACAACGCCATCGTGCACCAAGGTCGGCTGGATCGCGGTGTGCACCTGCTCAACAAGCCTTTCCGGCTTGTGGATCTGGCCCGCAAGCTGCGCGAGGTGATCGATGCGCCGGGCGACGAGGATGCCGGGACGCGCTAAGCCTTCGGAATGCGCAGCACCTGACCCGGATAGATGCGATCGGGATTGCTGAGCATCGGCTTGTTGGCCTCGAAGATCGCCGGATACTTGTTGGCACTGCCATAGAACTCTCGGGCGATCTTCGAGAGCGTGTCGCCGGATTTCACCGTGTAGAACTGCGAATCGGGGATCTCGGAGGCATCGGGCTCCGGCGCGTCAGCCACTGTCGCCTGCCCTGCGGCGCGGGCGGGTGGGGCACCGATCTTGAGGCGATCCTCGACGCTTTCCACGCCCTTGATGTTGCCCGCAGCGACGATGGCCTTTTCCTTGTCCTGCAGGTTCTTTGCGTAGCCGATCAGCCAGACCTTTTTCTCGGCATCGTTGGCCACCACGGAGAACGGGTCGAGGTTCAGACCCAGGGACAGGATGTGATCGCGGACCTTGCCCTCGTCGATCGTGCTGCCGCCGAACAGCTTTTCGCCGGCAGTGGAGATGAAATTGAAAAGACCCATGGCGGGAACTCCTTTTGCTTCTGCGGGCGGATGAATATAGCGGAGTTGTGCAATCGGTGCTCGCCGGCGGCCTTGCTCACCCCGGCCCTGACGCCAGGTAGGCGAGCGACTCGGCATCGAAGCGCCGCGGCGCGATGCCGAACAGCTTCCAGGCCTCGCTGCCATCGCAGACGTTGCCGGCCATCAGCATGTCCAGCTGATCGCGGGTGATCGGGAACCATGGCTGCGATTCGAGCATTGCCGCCACCGTACGCACGGCCCAGGCCGGCGCCGGCAGCATGAGCTTTCGTCGTCCGCAGGCGCGTGCGATGGTGGTAATGATCTCGCGCCACTCCAAAGCCTCGGTGCCGCCAAGGTGGAACACCCTGCCGCAAGCTTCGGGCATCGGCACAGAGCGCACGAACGCCGCCGCCACGTCTTCGACGGCCACTGGCGAGAGCTTGAAGCGCCCCGCATTGAGCGGCAGCAAACCCTCGTGGAACAGCGGGGCGGGGATGGGCATGTCGATCATCTCCGCCCGCAACTGGCTACAGAACTCCATGCGCCCGCGCGGATCTCCGAAGATCACCGAGGGCCGGAACACCGTCCAGTCCAGTGCGCTCGCCGCCAGGTGCTGTTCGGCCCGGTATTTGGTGGTCTGGTAGGCGGTGCCCTGCGCAGCCACGCCGTTGGCACTCATCAGCAGGAAACGTTGCACGCCGGCCGAGGCAGCGGCGTCGATGGCGGTCACACAGCCACGGTAGTGCATCGCCTCGAAGGTGATGCCGCGGTCGGGAAACTCGCGCAGCAGGCCGATGTTGAAGATTGCGGCATCGCAGCCCGCCAGACAGTCGGCGACGGCCTGGTGCTCGTCGATCTCACCGCTCACCAGCTCGCAGCGCTCCCGCTGCTCGACGCGCGATTCGCTGCCTGCACGGACGAGCAGCCGGGGCACGTGACCCGCCGCGAGCAGGCTGTCGACGAGGTAACTGCCGACGAACCCGGTACCTCCGAATAGAGCAACTTTCATGTGCGTCTGCAGCCAGACCGCGGGCACGCGCGCCTGCCGGCTGATTTTCCTTGGTGTGATTGGTGGGCGATGCTGGGATTGAACCAGCGACCCCTGCCGTGTGAAGGCAGTGCTCTCCCGCTGAGCTAATCGCCCGATCTTGAGATTGGCCTGCGAATATAAAGACTGTGCCGGGTCCGGTCAATGTCGACCCGGTCACGGACGGCCCGGCCTGTCCATTCAGCCCAGCGTGGCCAGATAGCCAAGCGCCCTGTCGATGCGCCTGAGCGCGCGATCGCGGCCCACCAGCACCAGTGTGGTGCCGATGCCCGGCGAGGCCGCCTGGCCGACCAGCGCGACGCGCAGTGGCTGGGCGACCTTGCCCATCTTCAGTGCCAGCGTCTCGGCGACCGTCTCCACGGCCGACTGAGTATCCTGCTCTGTCCAGTCCGCCACGTTCGCCAGCGCCTCGCGCAGCGCTGTAAGGGGCTCGCGTGCGGCAGCGCGCAGATGCTGTTTCGCGGACTTGTCGTCGTAGGCCTCGAACTCCCGGTAGTAGCAGTGGGCCCGCTCCGCGATCTCCTGCATGGTCTGTCCGCGCTCTTTGAGCGCGGCGACGGTGTACTCCAGCGGGGGGCCGTCGTTCGGGTCCAGGCCCTGGCGGCGCAGCTGCTCGGCCAGAAGCGGGGCAAGCCGCGCAGGGTCTGTGGCCATGATGTGCTGGTGATTGACCCACTGGAGCTTTTCGAAGTTGAAGGTCGACGCGGCCGAGTTGACCTCGTCGAGATCGAACAGTGCGGTCATCTCCTCGATCGAGAAGATCTCCTGGTCACCGTGCGACCAGCCCAGTCGTACCAGGTAATTCAGCAGCGCCTCGGGCAGAAAGCCCATGTCCCGGTAGTCGAGCACGTTGATCGCACCATGGCGCTTGGAGAGCTTGGCACCGTCGCTGCCATTGATCATCGGCAGGTGCGCGTAGCGCGGTGCCGGATGGCCCAGCGCTTCGAGCATATTGATCTGCCGCGGCGTGTTGTTGAGGTGATCATCACCGCGGATGACGTGCGTGACCGCCATGTCTGCGTCATCGACGACCACTGTGAAATTGTAGGTCGGCGTGCCGTCCGAGCGCGCGATGATCAGGTCATCGAGTTCGTTATTGTCGAACACCACCGTGCCGCGTACCGCGTCATCGACGATCACCTGGCCGTCGAGGGGGTTCTTGAAACGGATGACCGGAGCCACGCCCGGACGTGGCTCGCCGCC
>CAYLNP010000089.1:0-4587 GCA_964384925.1 uncultured Woeseiaceae bacterium | reverse complement strand
TTGCTTGCGGTGATTGCTTTCCAGGCTGCCGTGCGCATCCCAGCCGCCGTTGCGATAACGCCCGTCATATCGCGGCTTGCCGCCTCGTGCCATTGCTTCGGCGCGCATGGTGTCGAGTTCCTCGCGTGTGCAGTAGCAGCGATACGCCTTGCCCTGAACCAGCCACTGGTCGATAACTTGCGCATAGCGATCGAAGCGCCGGCTCTGATAGAACGGGCCTTCATCGTGCGCCAGCCCCAGCCAGGCCATGCCATCGAGAATGGCGTCCACCGAGGCTTGCGTGGAGCGCTCGCGGTCGGTGTCTTCGATGCGCAGGATGAACTCGCCGCCATGGCGCCGGGCGTAGAGCCAGCAGAACAGGGCGGTACGGACGCTGCCGATGTGCAGCACGCCCGTGGGACTGGGGGCGAAGCGGGTGCGGACGGTCATTGGGTTCCTGCGGAGGCTTGATGGCAAAGCGCTCCATTATAGCCGGCAGGCGCCGGTCGGGCGGCGCCTGCCGTCAGCGTACCGCCACCGCCTCGCGCGCCTCGGCGGCCCGGCCGCCATCCTCGATCCAGCGTATGAGCACCTCGCCGGCAGCCTCCGGCGCAAGGTGCAGACGCAGGAACGGATTGGCCGACACGGCAGAAAACAGTTCGGCTTCGAAGGTGGGCGTGCCGGCATAATCGAGGGTTACGCGCTCGATCAGTCGCCGCGGCACCGGCGTGCCATCAGGCCCATCGCGCAGGCCGGTTTCCATCGGGTGGGTGATCATCGCGAGCAGTTCACCACTTTGTCCTGCGCGCAGAGTGCCGGGTGCGCGCACGCGGGTGCTCATCTCATCAGCGGCATCCACTCCATCTGAGCGCGCTAGACAGCCGCTGACAGTGATGCGCACCTCGCGACTGGTTGCCAGCCACTCGCCATCAGTCGCGCGGGCCAGAGCGATCACCTGCTGGGTTTCATTCAGACGCACGCGCGTGCTCACCCGCGGCTGGATCTGCGCATCAACAAAGCGCAGCACGGCGATCTCGGGAGACGGATTGCCGGCACCGAACAGATGAATCTCCGTGACGGGGACATCCGCCGACACGCTCAGCGGCACGGCACTGCCGTCCTCGGACACCAAGGGCAGTTCCAGCGTCAGTCCTCTGGTGCGCACCTGCGCGCCATCCAGCAGCGCCGCTGCCGCTGGCAGGCGTTGCCAGGGACCGTCACTGGCGCTCTGCGCGGCAGCGGGCAGCACGGTGGCGGCGAGCATCACGCCTGCCAGCACCAGCGCCACGACCACGCGCGTCAGCACGAATTGTGAAGTCAGCTTCATCACACACCTCTCAGGACAGCACGCTTCGCAGTGGCCCACGCAGCCCCGCCAGCGCGCCCAGTACAATGCCGCCCGCGGCGATCAGCGAGGGCACCGCGAGCGTGGAAAATCCTGTCAGTCCCTGGCCGATGGAACAGCCCAGCGCCAGTACACCGCCAACGCCCATCAGCACCCCGCCGCTGATCTGGCGCAACATGCCGCGCGGTGAGTCGAAACCCTGCAACGCGAATCGCCCGCTCAGCAGCGCCGCTGCACTGCCGCCAAGCAACACACCCGCGACGGTGAAGACACCGAACTCCGCCGTCATGCCACTGGCAAGCATCACGTAGAGCAGCGACTCACCGATGGGGGCGACGAACGTGAGCGACTCCACCGGCACCGGTTCGAAGTCATCCACCGCCAGGTGCCCTGTGAGATACCAGCCGGCGACGATCAATAGCCCGATCGCAGCCCCGCCGAGCAGCGTCATGGGTGCTGTACGAAGGCCCGGCAGCGCAAAGGCCAGCAGCGCTGCGGCGACGATGCCGACAACGATCCAGCGGCCGAGCTGGGGCGACACCGCTGTGTCCGCAAGGCCCCCCTGCAACAGCGCAGGCAGCGTCATGGCTTGCGCGGCTTCACCACCACTGAGCAGTTCGACAAGCCCCGTGCGCAAAGGTGCCAGCACGCCGCTCAGCGTCATGTAGGCGCTCACCGCCAGCGCGAGCAACACCACCAGCGAGCGCAGGTTGCCGCCGCCGAGCAGCACCAGCGATCGTGCGCCGCAGCCCTTGGCCAGCACCATGCCGAAGCCGAACAGCACACCGCCCAGCAACATCGCCGGCAGCGACAGTCCCGCCTGAAGATAGATCGTGCGCTCCAGTGTCAGGGTCGCCTGCGAGGCCAGCCACTGAGTACCCAGCAGGGCCACCGCCAGCGCGAGCACAAACGCACGAATGCGTGTGCGCTCGCCGCCCTGCCACCAGTCGCGCAAGCCGCCGTAAAGGCAGAAGCGGCTGAGTTGCCCGACCACACCGAACAGGGCGCCGATCAGCACGGCACCCCAGGCCAGGCTCATGTTCGTCGCGGCGCGCCGATGGCCGTGCCCCATGTGTCCTGGCAGATCGCCTCGTACCAGGCAGAGGCATAGCGCGCCTCGCGCCGGCGAAAACCCGCATCGGCATCGCTCGGACTCACACCGCCGGAGCCCGGCACCTCGGCAATCCGCCCGTCGATGACGCGATACACGCCGGCCACCGTGATGCCGTAGTCCGGCCCCAGCATGCTGTAGCAGGTGTTTGCCCACACCGGTTCGGGCGCGGGGTCACCGGCCAGCGAGGCGGCCACAGCAAAGGCTGCGACCTTGCCCTGGGCATTGGCACAGAAGCCGGATTTTGGCATCGGTGCCGCCTGGCTTGCGTCGCCGATCACATACACGTCGGCCACCTGTGCGGATTCGAAAGTGCGCGGATTCACCGGCACCCAGCCGGTGTCGTCGGTCACACCTGCGCGATCGGCGATGAAGCCGGCCTTTTGCGGCGGCACGACGTTGAGCACATCGGCGCGGTGGACGGTGCCGAACTCGGTCTCCACCTCCAGGCGCCCGGCGTCCACGCGCACCACGCGGCCGTCCGCGGACAGACCCACCCACTCGATCATGTCGCCATAGAGTTCGCGCCAGCCGTTGATGAACAGGCCCTGTTTGGAAAACCCGTCCTTGGCATCCAGCAGCAGGATCTTCGAACGCGGCTTGTGGGTCTTCAGGTAGTGCGCCACCTGGCTGACGCGCTCGTAAGGGCCAGGAGGGCAGCGAAACGGGTTGGCCGGCGCGACCAGAATGAACGTACCGCCATTGTCCATCGCCTCGAGCTGGCGCTTGAGCAGATGCGTCTGCTCACCGGCCTTCCAGGCATGCGGTGCGCGCTGCGCGGCGGCCTCGTCATAGCCTTCGAGCGCACCCCAGCGGATGTCGATGCCCGGCGAGAGGATCAGGCGGTCGTAGTCGAGCGTCTGGCCGCCGGCCAGACGCACCGTGTGTGCGGCAGCGTCGACGTCGTCGGCCAGCGCATGCACCACGCGCACGCCGAGCTCGCGCAGTTCATCGTAACCATGACCGAGCGACTCGTAGTTGCGCAGCCCGCCCAGGTACAGATTCGTGAACGGGCAGGTGTAGAAGCGTTCCACCGGTTCGACGAGCGTCACCTCGATGCCCGGCTCCAGGCGCTTGAGATACTTTGCCGCCGTGGCGCCGCCAAAGCCGCCGCCGACCACGACGACCTGGGCCCCGCGTGCAGCACTGGACCCGGTACGAGGCGATGCCTGTGTGCACGCGCCGAGCATGGCAGCGGCAGCGGCACCGGCAGCGCCTGCGGCGCCGAACAGCTGCAGCGCCCGGCGGCGATCAAGATCAATCCTGCTCATGAGAACACTCTCCGTCGTGCGTGCATGGCAATCATTCCGGGTTGGCCGGCAGCGCGGAAAACCAGCGCGCCAGCGTTTCGATATCGGCTTCCGAGTATCCGGCCATCAGCCGCGTCATCACCGTGGCATCGTCGATGGCTTCGCCGCGTCGCCAGGCATCGAGCTGCTGATAGATCTCCCGATAGGGCCGCCCGGCGATCGAGGCGATCGGCCAGGCGCCGCGCCCTTCATAGCCATGACAGTTTGCGCAGGCGGCGGCCAGCAGGGCTGGGGGCGTCGCAGGCGCAGGCGATGGATCGGCAAGCTGCGCAGGGGCCGGCGCAGCGGGCGTCTGCTGGGACGCAGCGCCAGGGGCGAAGGCCAGCACAGCCAGCCCGACGACGACCGCGCCTGTGACGACGTGGCCGGTGATTGCGGGTCTCATATCCTCAGGCCTCCTGAGCGGACATCGGGAAAGACGCGTAGCACACCAGTTTGGCAGTCGCGTGGCCAATGGCAAATCGACATAAGGATATGCGCAACGATTGGGCATGTCCGTTCTACACAGACGAGGCGTTCTCTCCCGTTAACAGTCCCGCAACATGAGCGGCGATGGCCAGCGAGGAGGTCAGCCCCGGGGAGTCGATACCGAACAAATTCACCAACCCCGGAATGCCATGGCTGGCCGGTCCGGAAATCATGAAATCGGCGGCGAGTTCTCCGGGCCCGGAGAGTTTGGGCCGCACACCTGCATCCGCAGGTACCAGGGCAGCCTTCGGCAGACCGGGCCAGAACTGCCGGATCGCTGCGTCGAACAGCGGCGCGCGTGCGACAGAGACCTTGTAGTCGATGCGCTCCTCTGCCAGCCATTCTACGTCCGGCCCGAAGCGTGCCCGGCCGGT
>CAYLNP010000088.1:0-9941 GCA_964384925.1 uncultured Woeseiaceae bacterium | reverse complement strand
GGAGCGCAATCGTGACGGTGCTGGATTCGGCATCCGCTGGTCCGCCGTTACGCGCAATGATCTGGAAGGGGACTGACGCGCCCGGTTCCGGATTGACCGCCGTGACGTCGGCAAAGCGCAGGCTCACGTTCGCGCGCGGCGGCGCGGCGCCCATGACAGTCACTGCAGTGGGTGCGCCCGAAGTCGGCGTGATAACCACCTCGCCCTGGGCGGTGACCGGCGTCGCATCGGGCAGGCTGCCCGGGGCGAACCTGATCGTGACGGTGCAAGACTGGTCCTGATCGAGAAACGACCCGCAGGTCCGTCCCACCTCGCGGAAGCGATCGTCCGCGGGCGTGCGCACAAACTGGATCGAATCGAACACGAGGGTGGGTTCGCCCCTGTTTTCGATCGTGACGGTACCTTCTGCCAGGTCACCGTACTCCAGGATACCGAAGTCCATCAGTCGATCGAACTCACCTCCCACAGAGTCCGTTACCCGGTAGCTGACATCGTTATCGACGATAGTAATCGTTGCCTGGGCCCTGAACGGATCGATGGTCGCGCCGCCGATACCACCCGTGGGCACAAACAGCGAGGCGAAAAACTCTCGCGTCGGCTGGGGATCGGTGTCGTCTGCGCGTATCGGAATCTGCACACTGAAGGCTCGGATACCCTCTGCAAATACCAGGTCCTGCCTGACGGTCGTGTAGTCACGCCCGGCGACTGCGCTGCCGTCGGAGGTCTCCAGCAGGACTCTGACTTCGCCGTCGGTGCCGCCCGTGCGCTGTACAGTTACGCTTGCAGTCTGCCCTTCGATGAACGAGTACTCGCGCTGCTCGAAGCCCAGCCGCTGCCCGGGAGGTGAAAGGTTTCCGGAATCCAGGCAGGGCGAAAACTCGGAGGTGTTGTTGAACTCGCCGGTCCAGGCGTCGGTGTCGTCGCGCACGAAAGCGGTGACGAAGGGTCGCCCTTCCAGGCGCTCAAGCAGCGTGTTGATGTCTGCTGACAACGTGACCGTACCGCTGAACTCCCCACTCGCATCGGTGATCAGTTGACCGTTGTTCTCATCGAACGTGCTCGCGAAGACGCGCTCGCCTTCGCCGTGGCCGCTGGGATCGCATTGCGAGTTGCTGAACAGCTCCAGCTGATAGCTGCTGTTCGGCTTGGACTCCAAGGTCAGGTCGACAGCGATCCGCTCCACGCCGACCTCATCGAGCACTCGCCGGATGCCCGTGAGCACAGGATGGTTCTGGCGTCCGTTCGGGCCGACATCGGTATCGCCGGGATCGTTCGGGATCGGTGTCGCCGGCGTCGCCGGATTGAGGCTTATGCCCAGTCCGCCGTTGCCGAACACTGACGACCGTGTGTTGGCAGGGCCGAGGACGATACCGAAGTTCGTCACCGGGCCATGCGTGTCGTCGAGGAGAATGCCCGGGCCGAGCTGGCCGAAGATCCGCGGGTAGCCGAGCGTGCCGCCTTGACTCTCCTGTGCGTGGTTGGGACCTTCGATCAGAATGCCAGCGCCCTGGGTTCCGGGCTGCAGGGCGGTGACCGGTTCACCTGCGGCGTCGTACCCGATCGTTATGCCCGAGAGGAACGGGCGCACCCCACGCAGGCGTATGGCGTTGCGCTGGGCGGTGTGAAACAGGCTGTTGCGCACCAGAGGTGTGACAGGCCTTGTCTGGCCGGAAACGACGGGAGGGGCGGTACTGATGGCTGCGAAGATGCCGTACTCGAGCGGCCTGGCCAGCAGGCCCGTGCGGTCCGTCCCGAAAAAGTTTTCTCCAAACATTGGCTGGGCGATGGCCTGGCTGGCGGACAAGCGCTCGTCGAGCAGAGAGATACCTCTGCCCGGGCCCATGAACAGCGACGTATAGACGCCTGTGCTGGCGCCGAAGCTGGTGTCGTTTGCCACGTACTCTATACCAGTGCTCAGCTGCCGTGGCCCGGGGTCGGTGCCATTGAGTGTGTTGAAGAAGCTTTGCTGGATGGTGCCGGACTCGAGTCTGACGCCGATGTCGTCGTGGTCGAAAAATGCGATGCCGCTCAGCGCTGGGCGTGGGTTCACTCCGCGCATGATGAGCAGGGGCCCGTCGACGGTCTGAAACTGCGGCGCTGCGATGGCGACCAGGAGTACATAGTCCACCGGGTTGTCCGGGTCGGACCCGGCCCGACGCCCCGCGTTGGGCTGACTGAGACCGTCCACTTCGCCGCCCGCCGTCCAGACCAGCGAGCCGAGCGTGGGGTCGAGGCGGATGACCTGGAATCCCCCGCCCGGCAGGTTGAAAGTGATCCTGCGCGAACTGTTCGGGAGGTCCCCGAGCCGCGCCAGCGCAGCCCTCAGTGTGCAACTGTCTGACCCCGCAGTGACGCAGTCGGCCTGGTCGACGGGGAAGTCCGCCGTTGTGGTGACGACCACCTGGGCTTGTGCGGCAACGCCGAGCAGATGCGCTGCGGCCACAAAAATGACAGCGACGAGTCGCGTGATCTGTGCATTGCCCGTCATCTGTCCTCTCCCCATGGCCTGATCTGTGCGGTGAGAGGATTTCACGCAGTAGACCGCAGCAGGTAGCGTGGACGCGACGTGAATTGTCAGATTCCGGACATTCTGCAAATCGATCCGTGAAGGGAAGGGGGTGATGTGCAGGGGCTATTCGATTTTTTGAACCAAATGCAACATCGATCCGACTACTCCGCTGCCTCACAGATGCCGCATAAGGAGCACACCCATGATTCGGCGCCGCATAGTGTTCGCCCTCGGGCTTTCGTGTCTGATCAATGTGTGGCTTCCACCGGCGCTCGCTCAGCAGTCTGCTTACCCGACCGAAGGGCGCGCCGGGATCGCGCGGATTGTTGTGGGCTACCCGCGTACGGTCGGTACAACAACATTAGGAACACCCGAGCACGGCTACTTCAGGTTAGGCAATAACTTGGGCTACATTCGGATCCAGCTCGAATCCGTGGCGAGGAGAAGCGGCGATGCCGTCGCGCTCACTGATGGCGGCGAGCGCGTGCTGTTTCCCGCATGGACCTCTAATCAGAGTTCAATTCAGTACCCGATTGAAATCGTCTATGGCTCGGGAATCCGGCAACAGATCCCAAAGGCTATGCGTGACCGCATCTATGTCACTGTCACCATCACTTCCCGATCGCGCTGGGACCTGCAAGGCCTGTCCGCACCCCAGGTCCGGACCATCAGGTTTCCTTTGGGACGTTACGAACCGGAGGGCTCGCAGGCGCACGCGCCTATGGTGATCGTGCCGTCAGAAGCCATGCATTGGGTCGACCAGATCGTCGATCTTCAGGTCGAGGCGTGGGTCGATCCGTCTATCCTTCATCAGCCCACGGCCCACGCCAATCAGAGATACCGGAAGCACCTCTTCTGGGCACGACCGGCGGTGCAATCCCCCATCTTCACACCGTCCCAAGATTTGCCGGTGACGCTTTCGGTGCGCCGCGCACCTACATCCGTCGCGGCGCCCTTTCTGTTGCCGGTCGGAATCATTGGCCGGCCCCCCGGCAACCAGAGTTGGTCGAGCCTCGGGGGAAGCAGCGGAATAGGCGCGGCCGTTGCACTATCAACCGAGACAAGTACGACCGTCACTACCCAGTCCTCGTTCGGCGTCGGTCCGGCAACTTTTTGGGAGTCCCCTACCGAGACGATCCGACGTGCCGACGGGCACGGCATCACGCAGATTATGAGCTTCGAAGCTCAGCGGGGACGCCGGACGAACAATCCATACGGTATTGGATCAGGCGATGTCATGGTGGCGCTCTGCCGGCCGTACTTCGAGATGTTCAAAACATCCAGTGACAGAGATTTCAGGCTCCTGACGGACTCCCTGTCCAGTGTTAGACTTGCGGATGGCAGCCACAGCAGGCCGCGGGGAAGCCCCTGCGTAAACCCGTACTACGTTTTTCCGATGCGCGAGTTGCTGCCCGGGAATGCACCGGCGGGTCAGCCTACGGCCTATTTGTCGAACACGGAACGTCAGGCGCTGATCATGCTCAATCCGCTGCTCGGCAATCCTCACGCGCGCCTTGATCCCCGAAGGTATGTATTGGTGAGACACGGCGAGACGTTTAGCGGCACGACCCTGACTGGTGACTTTGAAGTAGGTGAAATCACTGCCGCTGAAGTTAACCATGCTGTTGCGCGAAGTACGGAAACCAGTACATCTACGGGATTTACTATCCCGCTGGGGGCGATCGGTACCGCCGTGGGCGCAGGCTTTGCTCTTCCAGACGTCAGCCATCGCGGGACAGAAACAGTAACCGTCGCCGCCGAGTTCCGCACAGTGGCGAATCGGCAGCACTCTTCCGATGTACTGCTCCAGTACGAGATCGCAGACTCGGATCCCGAAAAGAAGCTTTGCGTGGAAGTCTACTACGACCTGTTCTTCGGCGCCTTCGCGTTTCGGGACTCCTGCCCGGCCCCGGTGCAATCAGCCCTGCGAGAAGCGCACCGGCGCAGCCAGTTCGCGACGCGCCCGAATAACGCGTGGTCCGCCATACATGGTGACCAGACCGGGGTGTTCGTGGTCAGCGGCTCTCTGGGCCCGGTGTCCACGGGAGGCGGCACGGCGATGATTCGATCGACCGACGGGAGGGGGCTGACCTACCGCGCGAAGGTAACACCCGGCACCGGCAACCTCTTTATCGCGAATATCCGTCCTGGAAACTACGACATTGAGGTCGAGGGGCGCCGGGCCTCTATGGCCGTTGATCGCAACGGTGTAGTGACGGTCGGCGATTTCACCAGCCAGCGAAGGGCCGGGGAGCCCGCGGGGCGCACCGGGCTGGCTACCGGCATCTCTGCAGTAAACCGCCCACCCGTCGCCACCTTACCCCGTGCGGGCGCTTCGCCTTCGCCGGTCGTCAGTATCGTCAATACCGGTACCGGAAAATGCGTGGAGCTTGCCGCTGGAAGCCCGGCCGATCGGGCGAACGTTCAGCAATGGACCTGTGATGGCAGCACGAAGCAGCACTGGACGCTGGCGCAGATACCGGCCGGGGCTCAGATGATAACCAACGTCGCCAGCGGCAAGTGCCTCGAGGTCGTGGACGGTAGTGTCGCGGAGGGGGCGAATGTGCAGCAGTCAAGCTGTCGGCCAGTGCCACATCAGCACTGGCGCATTAACTCGCTGCCGGATGGTGGCTCGCTGATCGTGAATGAGCGCACGGGCAAGTGTCTCGAGGTTACAGGCCCTGCCATCCGCGACGGTGCGAATATAAGTCAGGCGAGTTGCCGCGCCGCACCCAGCCAGCGGTTCACGGTATCACCTGGGGTTCAACGACGCATCCGTACAAGAGGAAGTGAATCGCCCGAGGCCACCAGAGAGGACGAAGGGCGCTAGGCCCATTCGGAGTCCCACCGCACCCAACGCCTGCCGGTTTTGCTATGGTCTCTGCCTTTGCGGTCACAAGGGAGTTGAGGCATGCCGCAGGCCCGGGTCGCTCGTGCCATGGTCATCGGCGGCTATGGCTTCATCGGCGCAGAGGTGTTGCGTGCGCTAGCCGACGTAGGACTGGAAATCATCGGCCTGGGACGTGATGCTGCTTTCGGCGCGCGCATGATTTCCCAGGCGGAATGGCGGCAAGCGGATCTCGCGACGCTGGTGACGCCCTCAGCATGGCGGCCCCTGATAGAAGACATCGACATCATCGTCAATGCGTCTGGGGCCTTGCAGGATGCCCCTGGGACGTCGCTGGAGCGTATCCAGCACACCGCGATCCGGGCCTGCATCGAGGCCGCCGAGTCCTCAGGCGTACGACGGTTCGTGCAGATATCCGCCGTGGGCGCATCCGAAGCTGCCAGCACTGCTTTCCTGCGGACCAAAGCAAAGGCTGATGCCGCACTGCGAGCAAGCACGCTGGATTGGACCATCCTGCGACCGGGTCTGGTGATCGGACGCAACGCCTACGGCGGCACCGCGCTGCTGCGCATGCTCGCCGGTCTGCCGGGCATTCAGGTCCTGGTGCTTGCCGACGCCCAAGTGCAGACCGTCGCGATGCACGACGTGACACACGCCGTCGTCCTTGCCGCGACCGGTCAGACGCCAGCCCATGCGGACTACGACCTGGTGGAGGCCCAGCCACACACCCTGTCGCAAGTGGTCGGCGCGCTGCGGCAGCAACTGGGCTTTTCCAGGCCCGTGCTAGAGCTGTCGCTGCCGCTGTCGTTTGGCCGCGTCGTCGCGGCCGCAGCTGACCTGGCCGGCTGGCTCGGCTGGCGTCCGGCACTGCGCTCCACGTCGCTTGTCACCTTGGCGGAGGGCATACGTGGCAACGCCGAGGCGTGGGAAGCCGCCAGCGGAATGCGCCTGTCCATGCTGCAGCAGGCGCTGGCCGAATTGCCCGCAACGATCCAGGAGCGAAGCTTCGCGCGGGTCCAGTTGCTGATACCGATGCTGGTAGTGACGCTGGGCATTTTCTGGATAGGCACCGGCGTCATTGCGCTGCTGCACATCGACGACGCGGCGGCTCAGCTTGACGGTGTCGTGAAGCCGTCGTTGGCAAACCTTCTGGTGGTGGGCGGCAGCATCGTTGACGTAGTGATAGGGGCCGCCTTGATGGTGCGGCGGTGGTCGCGTCCTGCGGCCATCGCCTCGGCTGCGGTTGCAGGTGTCTACCTTTTGCTCGGCACAGTGCTGGTGCCGGCACTTTGGCTGGACCCCATGGGTGTCTACCTGAAAGTGCTGCCCTGCATCGTGGCTTCCGCCGCACTGGCCTTGCTGCTGGAGCGCCGATGAGTCAGTCGATCCATTTTCTGCAATGGCTGCACGTCATCGGCGCCGCAGTGCTGCTGGGTACCGGTGCCGGTATCGCCTTCTTCATGCTCATGGCGCACCGCACGCATGACGCGACCCTGGTCGCCCACACGGCAAGCGTCGTGGTCATCGCCGACTGGATCTTCACCGCCTCCGCTGTCGTGGTGCAGCCCGTCACCGGACTGATGCTGGCCAGTGCCGTGGGTTGGCGTCTTACCGAGGGCTGGATCGTCGCCTCACTGGCGCTGTACGTGATGGTCGGTGCGCTGTGGATACCGGTGCTGTTCATGCAGCGTCGCATGCGCGACCTTGCACGCACGGCGGCGGCTTCGGGCCTGCCACTGCCCGAGGCGTACCATCGGCTCTACCGGCGCTGGTTCGCCTGCGGCGTGCCGGCGTTTCTGACGGTGCTTGTCATCCTATGGCTGATGATCGTCCGGCCGTCACTGTCATTCGCCTGACCGTCAGCCTTTCGCGGCTATTGGCCCTGCGCTGCTGACGTCGCCTGCTGCCGCGCCGCCTGGCTGCCTGCGGTGTCACCCCGTTGCGCCCGCGCCTGGGCGATCAACAACCAGTTGCGCTCCCGCAGATCACCTCGATCCGCCGTCAGGCCGAGCGAGCGCAGGGCAAACTGTTCGGCCTGCTGATCGTCTCCGGCGCGCAGGCGAGTGGCTGCGAGCGCATGCCAGAGTTCGGCGTTGCGCGGCTCCATGCGAAGCGCCCGTTCGAGCAGCGTCGCCGCATTGTCGTGATCGCCCGCGGACGATGCCAGTGCGGCCTGCTCGGTCAGCGCCACCACTGCGGGTGACGCGGCAGGCACTTGCGGACTCGGGGCAGGTGGTGTGGCACCGGGATCTGACGAGGCGGGTACGCTGGCCGGCGCTGACGCAGGCGTGGAGGGCGCCGGTGCGACCGCGCATCCGCCGGTGATCACCAGCAGCAGCACGAGTGCCGGAGCACGCGGGCGTGGCGAGCGGCGTGGTATTGGTGTCGCCATGCGAATCATCTGAAAATTCCTCGAAGCCAATCGGCGAGCCCACTGCCCGAACCGTCGTTGCGTTGCCGGCCACAGGGCGTGCGAGTCTGTGGCTCATGACCCTGCATGTAGGGTAGCAGCCTTGCACCCTCGCAGCCCTCTGCAGAACGCAGTCCGCTGGCGCTGTCGATCCAGACGTTCTCGACATCGGTCGGCGGCTCGAGCACCAGCGGCCGGGGTTTCAGGGTGCGCATCATGTCGGCCCAGATCGGCAGCGCACCCGTCGCGCCGGTCAGTCCGGTGGTGGTGTTGTCGTCGCGTCCGACCCAGACCACGCCCAGCAGGTCCTCACCGTAGCCGGCAAACCAGCTGTCGCGTGTGTCGTCCGTGGTGCCTGTCTTGCCGGCCAGCAGCAGCTCTGCCGGCAGCGTCGCATACGCCGCACTACCGGTGCCTTCGCGCATCGCGCTGACAAGTGCTGCAGTGACCAGGTGCACCGCGGCAGCGGGGAAGGCCTGGGTGGTCGACAACGGGTAGCGTGTCAGGCGCGTACCGTTCTGCAGCGTCACCGCGCGCACGGCTCGCAGCGGCGTCCGAAATCCACCCGCGGCGAGGGTCTGATACATCTGAGCGACTTCCAGCGGTACCAGTTCGCCGCTGCCGATCAGGTAGGAGGGAAACAGCTGCACGGGCAGCGGCGCGCCGAGGCCCGCGACGGTCTCGCCAACAGAGGCCAGGCCGACATCCATGCCCAGGCGGATGGTCGGCACGTTCAGCGACTCGGCCAGCGCATCTACCAGCAGCACGTCACCGCGAAAAACACGGTCGAAATTACGCGGCTCCCACACGCGACCGCTGCGCTCCTCGAGTCGCAGGGGTGCGTCTTCGAGCAAGGTGCCCAGCATGAAGCGTTCCGGTTGCTGCAGAGCCGCGAGGTAGACCGCCGGCTTGATCAGCGAGCCGATGGGACGTCGCGCATCGAGCGCACGGTTGAACCCCGCGAAACCGGACGCCCGGCCGCCGACCACGGCGAGCACTTCGCCCGAGGCCGGATCGGCGAGCACGGCGGCCGCTTCGACCTCAGGGGCCTGCGTGGCAAGTGCCCTGGATATTGCATCCTCGGCGGCCGCCTGCGTGGAAGGCGCCAGCGTCGTGTAGATGCGCAGGCCCTCGCTCTGAAGATCATCAGGGGAATAGTCGCGCGCAAGATCGCGCTGCACCAGGTCCATGAACGCCGGATGCTCACGGCGGCGGGCTTCGGCGGCTGGAATCACGCCCAGCGCTTGCGCGCGCGCAAGCGTGGCCGCGCCTTGATCCAGCAGCGAGGCCTCGGCCATGATCTGCAGGACCAGATTGCGCCGGGCCAGCGCGCGTTCCGGATGACGTCGGGGGTTGTAGTAGGAAGGCCCATTGATCATCGCGACCAGCAGCGCAAGCTTTTCGACCGGGAGCCCATCGAGTGGTTCGCCAAACAGGTGCTGGCTGCCCAGACCAAACCCGTGGATGGCACGGTCGACATCCTGGGCGAGATATACCTCGTTGATGTAGGTCTCGATGATCTCGTTCTTCGAGTAGCGACGCTCCAGCAGCAGTGCCATGGCCGCCTCGCGCACCTTGCGCCGCAGCGTACGGTCATCGGTCAGGTAGAAATTCTTGACCAGCTGCTGCGTGAGGGTGCTGCCACCCTGCACGATGCGCCGTGCACGAAGATTGGCGCGTGCGGCCCTCAGCGTGCTGGCGAAGGATACGCCGCGGTGGTCAAGAAACTCGGTGTCCTCGACGGCAATCAGCGTGGCCAGCAGCAGCGGAGGTATTTCCTCCAGTCGCAGCAGCAGGCGATCCTCGGTGTGTCCTGGAAAGATATGGCCGATGCGCGCCGCGTCCGTGCGCACCAGCGCAAGGGGTGCGCCGTCATCGGCGCCGGTGAGCTGTGTGATGCGACCATCATCGATACGCACGCGGATGCGCGCGCTGCGTTCCGCACCATCCCAGTGGGCGAAGGTCCGCGTATGCATCAGGTGCAGTGCCCCCTGCCGATGCCAGGTGCCCGGATCCGGCGCCAGCGGCATCTGGCGATACTCCAGTGCACGCAGTTCCTCGGCCAGGCCGGCCGCATCGATCGCAAGGCCCGGGTAGAGCTCCAGGGGGCGTGCGTAGACTGTGGCAGGTACCGCCCAGCGCTTGCCCTCGAACTGCGCGCGCACGATGCGATC
>CAYLNP010000087.1:0-9971 GCA_964384925.1 uncultured Woeseiaceae bacterium | reverse complement strand
AAACCCGCCTTGCGGGTCTTGGCGGCATACATCGCCACGTCGGCATGCCGCTGCAACGTGCCGGCATTCTCACCATGCTGCGGGAAACTTGCGATGCCAATGCTCACACCCACATCCAGCGCTTGTTCGGCAACGCAGATGGGCTGCTCCAGCGCTGCAATCAATCTGCCTGACATGTCCTTTGCATCCTCGGATGTGGCCTCCGGCAGCAGCACCGCAAACTCATCCCCGCCCAGACGTGCCATTGTCGCGCTTGCCGGCAGCAGCGCCCGCAGGCGCAGACCTACGCTGCGCAACAACTGGTCGCCGGCCTCATGACCGAGCGTGTCGTTGACCTGTTTGAACCGGTCCAGATCCATGATCAGCACGCAGAAGGGCTGCGACCGGTCATCGGCCAGGCGCTCGCGCAGCCGTGCATTGAACATGGCGCGATTGGGCAGATCCGTCAGCGTGTCACGGTAGGCCAGCCGCAGGATCTCCTGCTCGCGAGTCGCGATGTCCTGGCGCATGCGATCCAGGCTGCCAGCCAGCGTACCGATCTCGTCGCTGCGCGATACGCGGACATCGTGGGAGTAGTCGCCCAACGCCAGTCGGCGGGCATCGCGCGCAAGCTGCGCGAGCGGACGGGTGATGCCCGAGGCGATCAATGCGCTGCCCAGTACCGATACCAGAATACTGACCAGGCCGAGCATCACCAGCGTACGGCGGAGCTGCTCGAAGCCCACGAGCGCGCTCGCGGTGGGCCGCTGGAGCACGGCGTAGATCTCACCGGGGGCGTGTTCGCCCATCGCGAGTTCGCGCGTACGATAGGCTTCGCCGTCGAGCAGCACCGAGCGCGACTCCCCTGCGCTCGCGGCGCCGCCGGCCGGCGCCTCGAGGCTTCGGCGCGCGTAGGGCGACAGGGAGGAGGCGGGCACACTCCATTGACCCCCGGGGCCTCGCACCCGCATTGAGACATCCAGCGTGGTCAGCGATTTCAGGTCACTTGCGAATCGATCGTCGACCTCGAACCCCAGCGCAGCCCAGGCGATTGGCAGGGGCGCAAGGATCGGCACCACCACCAGCTGCTGGACGCGACCATCGTGCACGACGATATCCGCCGCCGCGCCGGTGTCGCGCGCCTGCTGCAGCAGGCCGTGAAAGGCAAAGCGCTCGCCCGGGGCTGTGGGGCGCGCCGTATCGGCCATCACCGATCCGTCGAGTGAGACCAGTGTCATGACGCCGGCATTCACGCGCGCGCCGTGATTGGCCAGCACCGATTCGATGGTCGCAACATCGCGTGTGGCCACCGCCTGGCGGAAGCCGAAGTCTGCAGCCAGCACGCGGGCCGCCTGCGTGAGCTGGTCGCGGGTCTGCTCGAGCTGGCGTTCGAAGACGCGCTCGCCGATCAGCAGTTCGCTGTCCAGGCGTGCGCGCGCATTGGCACTGTTGGCTGCGTTCACCACAACGAAGGCGACGATCTGAACCAGCGCAAGGAACGCCACGAAAAACACGATGATGCGCGTGCGAACGCGCCCGAACCGCAGCATCAGGGCGATCCGCCCGGGTCGTGGGCAACGGAGTGTGGCGGATGGTCACGGCCCAGGCGCAGGGCAAGGTCGTGATGCTGACCGGAGACCAGCGTCACGGTCTCCAGATGCGCCGATGCGGACCAGTCGCGATGCCATGCCTGCACACGGTAGACGCCATCGGGCAGATCCGACAGCGTGATGCGGCCCTGCGCATCGCTCAGCGCGAAGTGCTCGGAGGGGCTGATGTAGAGCCAGGCGATCATGTGGTCATGGATGTTGCAGCCCAGCACCACCAGGCCCGGCTGGTCGAACACGATCGGCTCGGCCGGTGTGCCCGAATACAGGCGGATTTCAAACATCTTCGGCGTGGAAAACGAGTACACGTGATGGCGGATGTTGTCGCTGTTCGGGAAGTGCACCGTCGCACCCACCTGCACCGCGCTCACCGGGGGCGTGAAGTCACGGTCGACCTGGTCGATCATGCCCGGGCTGGGCGACGCCATCATCGCGGCAGGATGTTCGGCGACCAGGTAGACCAGGGCGTCGGCCATGGGCCGGTCCTGGTCGTCCAGGGTCTGTACGAAGAGGCTTGCCGCATGCGCCGCGCTGGTGGCGGCGATTACCAGCAACGCACCGGCAAGCGCGGTGCACCACGCTGACCGCCTCATCGCGTCACCACCTCGCGCTTCATCGGTGCCAGCAGGCGCAGCAGTTCGTTGCGTTCGCGGATGCCGATGCGCTCGCGTTGCATGATCGCGATCAGCGACTCGACCATGCCGTTGAACTCTTTCTCGGTGATGTTCTGTCCGGCATGCACCAGCGTCATGTTCTCGCCGGTGTACTCGCACGGTCCGCCGGCCAGCTCGCACAGCTGCTCGGTGAGCAGATCCTTCACGCGCTGGAGATTGACCTTGTGGAAGGATCGATTGAGCGCCGGGTCAGCTGCGACCTCGTCGATGAGCTCATCGACGATCGTCTGGAGCATCGGCATGCCACCGATGCGCTGGAAGAGCGACTCATCGCCCCCGGCGGTCAGCAGGGGCGACACAAGCAGCAGACCCAGGCCGCACAGGCGGCCTGCACGCGTGCGCAGGGTCGGGGGCAGGCACGCTGACACCATGAATTCTCTGGAAAAAAATGAATCATGAGGGTAGGCAAGAGCGCTGCCGGGGGCTGTTAATCGCCTCACAGTTCACGGTTTCCAGCGTCGCGCCGCGCTATCGTGCGACCTTGGAAAATGCGGCTCCAGGACCAAGCGGAAGAGCGACATCTATGCAACGTGCACCCACCCCTTTCCTGCCCATGCTGGCCCTGGCCGTGCTGATGTCGGCATTTGCATCCCTGCCCGTCGAGGCACGCAGCAGTCGGCTTCCCGGCACCGGCGGCGTGCAGCAGCTCGAGGGCGCGGCAGGCGGAGGACTCACGCCCTGGGCCCTGATCGCCGGGCTGGGCAGCAACCGCGCGCTCGGCGGCAGCGGCTACTTCACGCGCGTCGAGGTCAGCGACTTTCGCCTCGACAGCTATGGGGTCGCGGCAGGGCTCTACGATCGAGTCGAGCTTTCGCTCGCTCGAATGGACCTGGACATCGACGGCACGGTGCCCGGCGAATCGTTGCGCGCGGATATCGCCGGCGTGAAGCTGCGCGTGCTCGGCGATGCGATTTACGATCAGGACACCTGGCTGCCGCAGCTGGCGGTCGGCCTGCAGTACAAGCGTTCGCGCGATTTCGACTTCATCCCCGCCGCACTGGGCGCGCGCGATCGCAGTGGTATCGATGCCTATGCATCAGCGACCAAGCTGTGGCTGGGGGGTGCCTTCGGACGCAATCTGCTGCTCAGTGGCACACTGCGCGCAACGCGCGCCAACCAGCTTGGCCTGCTGGGCTTTGGGGGTGATCTGGGTGGACATTACCGCTGGATGCCCGAGCTCTCGGCGGCCGTGTTCCTGCACGAGCGCCTTGCCGTGGGTGCGGAGTATCGTCGCAAGCCGGATCAGCTGGGGGTGTTTCGCGAGCATGCATTCAGCGATGTTTTCGTCGCCTGGATCCCCGACAAGCATGCCTCGGTGACGCTGGCGCGGGTCGATCTGGGCAATATCGCGGACAAGCCGCAACAGCGCGGCTGGTATCTCTCCGTGCAGCTGGTGTTCTAGCCCGAGGCGTGCAGCGTGTAGTGGATGTGTAGGACCTTGTCTGCGGCTATCTGCATCGTTGAGTCCTTCGAGCTGGAATGGAGAGCTCATGGTAACGTGTGAGGGCCTGCACGTCAGGCTCGACCAAAGCCGACGTTCAGAGTAAAAGGCCCTTTCAAGCGGGATTCTGCGCAAAACAATGTATTCCTACCGTTATCCGCATCCTGCGGGCACCGCAGCTGTCTTCATGGTGGCACACGGTGCGCTGACGTCGGTGACCCTCGCCTGAGCGCCGCTGAGCTTGCGCGACTGGCGGCGCTGGATGCGCGCCTCGTCGCCGCCGTCAAGTCGATCCGCGTGCTGGGGTCGTTGAGCTGGCCGCAGTCGGTGCAGGAGTTGTTTCTGCAGGGCTTTCGTGCCGGGCGGCCCAGCCTGCCGGCGCCGGAGTATCGACGCCCCGACTACCGCGCAGAAGTGCTCGAACTCGAAGCGATCATCGCGGCCTGCCCCGATGACCACCCGCTTGGCGCGTTTCTCTGCGCCACTGCGCGCTCCTACGTGCTGGTATGCCGCTTGCTGCAACATGCCGGCGGCGCGCAAATGACACCGCTATCAATCGAGCTCTACGGTCGACCGGGCGATCCGCTGCCCGGCGGTCGCGTCACCAACGTGGACGCCGCCCAACACTTCATCGAGGTCAGCCGCGGCTACGTGCACGTCGCCGCGCATAGCGGTGATCCGGTGATGTCGCCCGAGGCGCTCGCCGAAGTGCTTCGAGCGCGTATGGCCGAGGTGTTCACCGGGCATGATGTCAACGTTGTCGTCGACCCGGCGCTGGTGTCACGGGCCGCAGCAGGGGCGACGCGCATTCGCCTTCGCGGCGGAATCGACTTCCATGCCAGTGATGTAGAACAGCTGCTCCAGCATGAGGCCTTCGTGCACTGCCTCACGGCACTCAACGGGCGTGAGCAGTCGCGCTTCCGCAGCCTGGGTCTGGGCGCGCCGCGCACCACGGGCATGCAGGAGGGCCTGGCCACCTTCGCGGAGCTGATTTCCGGCGCGATCGACCTGAACCGGCTGGAACGCATCGCGCTGCGCATCCTCGCCATCGACCAGGCGCTCGACGGCGCGGACTTCATCGAGATCTTCCGCTTTTTCCTTGCGGCGGGGCAAAGCGAATCGGAGAGTTTCCGCTCAGCGATGCGTGTGTTCCGCGGCGCGCCGCTGACCGGTGGTCATGCGTTCACCAAGGACACCGTCTATCTGCATGGCCTCATGGAGGTGCACACCTTTCTGCGCTGGTGCCTGCGACGTCAGCGCATGAATCTCGCACGGTATCTGATGGCCGGACGCATGACCATTGATGATGTGATCCAGCTGGCGCCGCTGTTCGAAGCCGGTACGCTCGATGCGCCACGCTACCTTCCGCCCTGGCTGGCGCGGGGCAGTGCACTGGCCGGCTATCTGGCCTTCGCCGTGTTCGCCAACAACATCCGCCTGGCCGAGCTGCCCGACGACCATCCCTTCGGCGACTGAGTACCGCGCCGGATCGACCCTCAGGCCACCAGCTTCGCTGCGGCATCGCGGTCCCGGTGTGCGCCGAGGTAGCGGGACGCCTCGTCGGCACCCATGTAGCGGTTCAGCGTCGCACCAGGCGTGCGTGGCAGATCGACCACGATCAGACCGTCCAGAGCATTGCCGAAATTGCGATCGACATTGAAGCCGACGACCCGGCCGCCTAGCCGAAGATAGTGCCTGAGCAGGACCGGGACGCCCTTGCCATCGTGCTCGGTGAAGCTCAGCAGATTCGAAAACAGCTCCAGGTCGGAGATCGAGCGCACCTCGCTCCACAGCCCGTCGCGTTCGCCCGGCAGTGGCCAGCTGCGATACGGTGTGCGCGCACGCACCTGTCGGGCAAGTTGTCGGTCATAGGCGTGTCTGCGCAGGTAGCGCACGATGCAGCGCCGCGAGGCGGGTTGATAGTGCGCACTGATGCTCACCGGCCCGAACAGTGTGCGATAGTGAGGGTGACGGGCCACGAAACTGCCGATGCCGCGCCACAGCAGCAGCAGCGGGGCGAAGCTCTTCTGATAGTCGGGCACGATGAAGGATCGCCCGAGTTCGATGGCCGGCCCGAGCTGCGTAAGCATGCGCCGCGAATAACGGAACAGTGAGTAGGTGTACAGGCCTTCGCGACCGTGGTGCTTCGTGATTTCGTCCACAAGACCGAGTCGGTAGGCGCCGACCAACCGCGCGGCGCTCTTGTCCCAGATGAACAGATGCAGATAGTGCTGATCGAAGCGGTCGAGATCCAGCGCCTGGCCCGTGCCCTCCCCGACGCTGCGAAACGTAAGCTCGCGCAGCCGGCCGATTTCACGCAACAGCCACGGGATCTGGGCGGCGGCGGCGAGATAAACCTGCAGGCTGCGGCTGCGCAGCAGCTGGTGTGTGGGCCCCAGTGTCTCGATCTCCGCGGCCAGCAGCTGCGGATTCACGGGCTCTGCGAGTGCGGCCGTGACGCGGGACACGGGTACGTCGGGCAGCTTGCCCTGGGCGGGCAGCTGCAGCGTCACGGCGCGCAGGAAGTCGCTGGTGCTCTGCGCGCACGACAGGTTTTCGATGCGTCCGAACGGGATACGCGCGCCCAAGTGCAGGATGAAGCGCTGGCCGCGATGCTTCAGCAGCACCCGAGGCAGCAGCACCGAGCGCAACAGCGGATGCAGCGCACCTGCGACATGGAACCACCAGGGATTGCGGCCCTCGAAGCAGGTCGGAATGACAGCCGCAGCACTGCGGCGGACCAGCCACCCGGCCAGGGAATCCCAGCGGCGCTCCATGATGCGTCCGCGACGTCCGAGGTGCGATACCTCACCGGCGGGGAACAACAGTACCGCACCCCCCTGCTCGAGCCAGCGCGCGGCTGCACGCAGGCTGCGGCGATTGCGAAGGCTGTCGTGCTGCGCGCGGCCAAATATATCCAGCGGCAGCAGAATCTCGCGCAGCTCGTCGATACGCTGCAGTTCGCCGTTGGCCAGCACGCGCAGGTCGGCGCGCCGGCGCAGCAGCAGTTCGGTCAGCAGCAGCGTATCGGCGCCCCCGAACGGATGATTGCTGACGATCACCAGTGAACCGTGCGTCGGAATCTCCGTGAGTGGTCGCCCGCGATACTCGCAGTCCAGGCGCAGTTGCGCGCGGGCAGCGGCCAGGAACTCAACCGGTGCCAGCCCGGGGCGAATCTGCTGGTAAAGTGCATCGAGGAGGCGCAGACCCAGAAGCCGGTTGCAGACTGCGAGGAGTGTCGCACGCCTCCGACTGTAGGCCCGCGTGCCAAGCTGCAGCGACCCGCGAACGGCGATGGCCATCTATATCCTCCCCCTGGATCTGATGGTGAGCATGGCATCACCGGCAGATTTCAGACGTGCGAAGATCCGATGACAGATCAGCGACAGCGCTCGCGTTTGAGTTGCATGGCTGCCTGTAATAGCCTGCGCCCCGTTCGTGAAATAAGGGGAGGACCATGAAAACAGACGAGTTGCTCGAGACTGCGCAGTTGGTCGGCACCACCTTCGGCCTGAACCTGATTGCCGCGCTGGCAATCTTCATCGTCGGCCGCTGGATCGCCAAGGCGCTCTACCGGCTTGTCGTCAGAGGGCTGGAACGGGCAAAAATGGAGCCCATTCTGGTCAAATTCCTCGGCAACATCGTTTATGCGGTGCTGCTGATCTTCGTCGTCCTGGCAGCAATCAACCAGGTGGGCGTCCAGACGACGTCGCTGATCGCCGTGCTGGGTGCGGCCGGCCTCGCGGTGGGTCTGGCGCTGCAGGGCTCACTGGCAAATTTTGCTGCGGGCGTGCTGATCATCATCTTCCGGCCCTACAAGATCGGCGACTTCGTCGAGGGCGGCGGCGTGGCCGGCACGGTGGATGAGGTGCAGATCTTCACCACCGTACTGCGCTCGCCGGACAACAAGTGCATCATCGTGCCGAACGGCCAGATGATGAGCGGCACCATCGTGAACTACTCTTCGCATCCGACCCGCCGTGTCGACCTGACGGCCAGCGTCAGCTATGACGATGATTCCGACAAGGTGCGCCGCGTGCTCACCGAGATTCTCGCATCAGACGAGCGCGTACTTGCCGATCCTGCCCCCAATATCCGCATGATGACGCACGCCGACTCGAGCATCGACTGGGTCGTGCGCCCATGGGTGAACGCCAGCGACTACTGGTCGGTGTATTTCGATCTGACCGAGCAGATCAAGCGACGCTTCGACGAGGAGGGCATCAGTATTCCCTATCCGCAGCGCGACGTGCATCTTTACCATCACGACAAACCGCCATCGAGCGATGCTGCCGAGCAGGCGCGATGATGCTAGTCTGACGGGACATTCGAATCCGGAGTCCTCGCCATGTATTTGCCGCGCCTGCTGCCCGTGGTGGTTTTCCTGGTCGCAGCCGTCGGGTGTTCCCGGGGGAGTGAACCGCCGAGCCTCGACGCGCCCCCTCCGGAGACCGCCATGCAACGCACCTCAGACCCGCTCATAGACCGCGACCTGATGTTCGGGAATCCGGAGCGCACCTAGGGTCGTCTGAGTCCGGACGGTAACACCATCAGCTACATTGCCCCCGTGGACGGCGTACTCAATGTCTGGGTGGCACCGGCTGGTGACATAGCCGCGGCGCGTGCCATCACGCGCGATACCGGACGCGGTATCCGCAATCATTTCTGGGCGGCCGATGGCGCGCATGTGCTCTACCTGCAGGACAGCGGCGGCGATGAAGATTTCCTGCTGCACGCCATCAATCTGGCGTCGGGCGAGGTGCGGAACCTCACGCCCATGGAAAACACGACGGCTCAGGTGATTGCCATCAGTCGCGACCACCCCGACACCCTTCTGGTCGGGCTGAACAATCGTGATCCGCGTTTCCACGACGTGCACCGCCTGACGCTTTCGACGGGGGAACTCGAACTCATCGAGACCAACGAGGGGTTCCTCGGCTACATCGCAGATCGCAACCTGGCGCTGCGTCTGGCGCTGGCACCCCTGCCGGGTGGTGGTATGGATGTCCTCCGCCGCGCCGAATCCGGCTGGGAGTCGTTCCTCACCGTGGGCCAGGAAGACGATCTGACCACCACGCCAGTCGCAATCGCACCCGACGATGAGGCTGTCTACATGATCGACAGCCGCGAGCGCGATACCGCAGCACTGGTCCGGTTAGACCTTGACTCGGGTGAACGCGAAGGGCTGGGCCAGGACGACCGGGCTGACGTGGCCGATGTCTTCGTCGATGCAGTGACCCGGGATGTGGCTGCCTTCGCAACGAATTACCTCAAACCCGAATGGACGGTGCTGGACGATGCACTCGTCGAAGACTTCGCACGGCTGGATGCAAGTCTGGAGGGCGAGTGGCAGGTGGTCAGTCAGAGTCATGATGGCCGTCGCTGGTTAGTGTGGAACGGTCAGGCGACACGGCCGGGCGCCTATCATCTGTACGACCGCGGCACAGACACGCTCAGCGCCGTGTTCGTCACCCAGCCGGCACTCAACCATCATCCGCTTACCGCCATGTACCCGGAGGTGATCCGCGCGCGAGACGGTCTGTCCCTGGTGTCGTACCTGAGCCTGCCGCGCTGGCTGGATGCGGATGGCGTTGGACGTCCGTCAGCGCCATTGCCGATGGTGTTGCTGGTGCATGGCGGGCCGTGGGCGAGAGACGCCTACGGCTTCGATGGCGAGCACCAGTGGCTGGCCAATCGCGGCTACGCCGTGCTCTCCGTGAACTTCAGGGGTTCTACTGGCTTCGGCAAGGGCTTTCTCAACGCCGCCGACGGCGAGTGGGCCGGGCGCATGCACGATGATCTGCTGGATGCCGTGGAGTGGGCGGTGGCCCAGGGCATCACCACGCCCGAACAGATCGCGATCATGGGCGGCAGCTATGGCGGCTATGCAACACTCGTCGGGCTGACCTTTACCCCCGAAACCTTCGCCTGCGGTGTGGACATCGTGGGTCCTTCCAACCTCGAAACGCTCCTGGCGTCGATCCCGCCCTACTGGACCGCCTTTTTCGAGAATCTCGCCACCCGCGTCGGTGATCCGCGCACCGAAGCGGGGCTGGCACTGCTGCGCGAGCGCTCGCCGCTGCACCGCGCCGATCAGATCCGTCGCCCTCTTCTGATCGCGCAGGGCGCCAACGATCCCCGCGTCAAGCAGGCCGAGGCGGATCAGATCGTCGAGGCCATGCTGGCCAATGAACAGCCGGTGACCTACGTGCTCTATCCCGACGAAGGCCACGGCTTTGCGCGCCCGCAGAACCGGCTGGCGTTCTACGC
>CAYLNP010000086.1:4571-9998 GCA_964384925.1 uncultured Woeseiaceae bacterium | reverse complement strand
AGATTCAGCACCCTGACCGCGTCGGCTGTCGTCATGATGCTTTGCGCCGGTTGTCAGGGCAGCGCGCCCGAGCCATCATCCATTACGCCGCAGGCCGATGTCGCCAGCGCGTCCGAATCGGCCACAGCACAGCGTCTCGACGCCTTGTTCGAGGACTACTGGGAGGCCACGCTTGAACTCGACCCGGTTCGGGCGACATTCATCGGCGATCATCGTTACAACGACCGCTATCCGGTCACCATCTCACCGGCGCATCGCGCCGGCACGCGAACGCTGCTGGAAACAAGCCTCGCGGCAGCCGAGACCTTTTCGCCTGAGGCGTTCGATGAGAACCGGCGGCTGAGCCTCGAACTGTTCATGCGTGACCTGCGCCATGAACTGGCCGGCTTCGAGTTTCCCGAGGACCTGGTCCCGGTCAACCAGTTTCGCAATCCTGCCAACCAGTTCGCGATGCTGGGATCGGGCACCAGTGCGCAGCCCTTCGACACCGTGGAGGACTACGAGAATTTCATGGGCCGGATGGATGGCTTCAGCGAATGGGTCGATCAGGCCATCGTCAACATGCGTGCCGGCATCGAGGCCGGCGTCGTGCAGCCGGCGATCCTGATGGAGCGCACGCTGCCGCAGCTTCAGGCCCATATGGTCGAGTCCGTCGAGGACAGTCTGTTCTTCCGGCCCGTGGAGGAGATGCCGCTCGACATTGCCGGAGACGAGCGTGCGCGCCTGCGCGCAGGCTACGCCAGTGCGATCATGAACACCGTCGTACCGGCTTATGTGCGGCTGCACGACTTCATCAGGGACGAGTACCTGCCCTCGGCACGCCAGAGTGTGGGCATGTATGCGATGCCCGACGGCGAGGCCTGGTATGCCTACCTGGTGCGCCACCATACGACGACCGAGCTGACCGCCGATGAAATCCACCAGATCGGACTCGACGAGGTGGCGCGGATCCACGAAGAGATGATTGCGATCAAGCAGGAAGTCGGCTTCGAAGGTGATCTGCAGGCCTTTTTCGATCACCTGAACACCGATCCGTCCTTCTATTTCGAGACTCGAGAGCAGATGCTGGAGGCTCACGAGGCACTGCGCGCGAAGGCTGACGCGGCGGCGCCGCGCCTGTTCAGTCGGATTCCGCGCGCCCGTTACGACATCCGGCCGGTTGAGGAATTCCGCGAGCGCTCGGCCGCCAAGGGTTCGTATCAGCGGCCGTCGGCGGATGGCAGCCGGCCTGGCATCTTCTATGTCAACACATGGAACCCGCAGGCGCGACCGCGCTGGGACATCGAGGCTTTGTTCCTGCACGAAGCGGTGCCGGGACATCACTTCCAGCGCTCGTTCAATCTGGAGATGGAGGATCTGCCATCATTCCGACGTCACGGTAACGTGACTGCATTTGCCGAAGGGTGGGGGCTGTACTCGGAAGCGCGCGTGGTGGGTGAAGCCATGGGCCTTTACAGCGATCCGTACCAGCGCTTCGGTCAGCTCAACGCGGAACTGTGGCGCGCAATTCGGCTGGTCGTCGACACAGGCCTGCACTCAAAACGGTGGAGCCGACAGGACGTGCTCGACTACATGTACGCGAATTCTGCAACGCTGGAGACACGAGCGGTCTCGGAGGCCGAAAGGTTCATGGCCATTCCCGGTCAGGCGCTGGCGTATAAGATCGGGCAGCTGCGACTCATGGCCCTGCGCGATCGCGCGCAGGAGGTGCTGGGCGAGGAATTCGACATTCGCGAGTTCCACGCCCAGCTATTGGGGCAGGGCGACCTGCCGCTCGATATGCTGGAGGCGCGCATCGAGCGGTGGTTGTCGGCCCGAGTGACTACCGCCTCACGACTATCTGATTCTCGACATCCGTAACGCCGTTGACCTCTCTGGCCAGCGATTCGGCCATGGCCTTTTCGTTGGCGCTGGTGGCGAATCCCGAGAGCATGACCGTACCGTTGAGCGTCTCTACCGTGATCGACGTCGCCGCTACTTCCCTGCTCTGGGCATGCTTGGCCTTCACAGCGGTGGTGATTGCCGCGTCGTCAACATATTCTCCAACGCTCTGCTGTCCGCGGGTAACCGCGCAGCCTGACACTGCGAGCATGACGAGCGCTACCAGCGCGACCAGTGTGTTTTGAGCTGACATCTCGATTCTCCTTCAAGGGACTCGGCGATTGAGTCGATAGTGGTTAAAGCAATGGTCTTCCAGGCCCGTGAGCCTGTCTTCAGATCCGACCCGTCACCAGCAAAATCAGCAACACGACGAGTACCACCCCAATGATGCCTCCCGGGGCGTACCCCCAGCTCCTGCTGTGCGGCCAGGTAGGCAGCACACCGACCAGGATCAGTATCAACACGATCAGCAGAATCGTTCCAAGTGTCATCGTCGTACCCCTTGCGGTGGCGGCATAGCCACACGTCAACCGGGCGGTTCACGTGCTGGATAGGAACTCTAGTGGCGAGTCGCGGGTCCGTCTGTGCGGTTGCGTACCTTCTCAGTCCTGGGAGCCAGGCCGGCCTCCTGGAGGGTCAGTGCGATGGGTCGATGGAGGGGCCGCGTCTGCCTATTACCGGCAGTCGGATTCCGGCGGTGCTCTGTGCGACACAGAACCGACCGAATGGTGCACGCCGTGTACGTTCCACCCTTCGGCCCATTCCCAGACAGGACTATTATCATGGACAACAACCCACTTCACAGAACTCTGCTTGGCGTAGGCGTGGCGATCGCACTCGGGGTCGGCACTGCTGCGTGCAGCGACGCTACAACGCCGTCGTCGGATACCACTACGCAGATGGGTGATTCGCGCACCGGCGATGCCCGCGGCGATGTGTCCGACACGGTTGTAACCACAAATGTCAGAACTCGATTGACCAGCGACAACAACACGGCGTCGTCTGATATTCAGGTGATGACCAACAACGGTGTGGTCACCCTTGAAGGCACCGTGGACAGCGAATATGCGAAATCTGCGGCCGAGTCCATCGCCCGTTCAGTCGAAGGTGTCGAGCGCGTCAACAATAACCTGGTTGCATCGGCGAGCGCGCCGCGCAGCAACGAGGCAGGACGAGGCTACGGCGCCAGCGCCGGTATGGACGCAGGTCGCAGCAGCGCTGAAGGTATGGTCGATGAGGCAGGTCGAATCGGCTCGGACACCTGGATAACCACACAGGTCAAGTCCCTGCTGCTGGCCGATAGCGTTGGCCGGGGATTGGAGATCAATGTGGATACGCGTGATGGCATCGTCACGCTGGAAGGCGCAATCGATGACGAGAACACCATCGAGCATGTCAGCGAGATTGCGGCCGATGTCGAGGGTGTCCGTCGTGTCGATACCGATCGGCTTGTGGTTGCCACACGGGACTAAACGCGTCCGTCCAATCCGCTCACGATGAAGTGGGAGCGCGCACGCCGCAGTACCAACGTCGAAGATCGGCGCAGGGGCGGCGGTGTGCGCGCGGCGGGCGGCCTCGGCCTTGGTGGCGTCGCCCTCGTCGTCATCATCGGGGTGTCGCACCATGCGCAGGCGCGGCACGCCTGGCTCGAGCCAGGCGATATCCAGGCCGCACTGAATACTGCCAGTGCGATCGGCGACGATCGTCTGCAACGCCGCGCGCAAGGCACAGTGGTACCGGATACCTTCACGCACGGCACGTCCGCGCAACGCGTGCGATGGTTTGGTGCCGGCTTCGAAAGCGGCGATCCCGCAACATGCGACACCTTCGCTGCAGCCCGCCTCTAGGTCACAGCGATTTTCGGACCGCGGCCGTAGTCACGGAGGCGGTCAGAAGCTGAAATTGCCTGCGCCGAAAAGTCCGATCAGACCGACAACGATCAGATAGACGGCCACGATGGTGCTCAGAAGTCTTGGCATGACGAGGATGAGAATTCCGGCAAGCAATGAGACCAGGGGCGTCAGGGCCAAAGTGAAGTTCATGGTGGGTCTCCGGGAGAAATAGAAAACGCAGCGAAACGGAGTCTAACCTAATCGCCAGCCCGGGGTGCCTGTAATTGCCGTCGGTACGACAACGCACAGACCCCGCGACGGCGTGCCCCGATACTTGCGGCTCCAGGCATCCGCAATTCAGGAGAGGCACGATGCTCGACCAACATCAGATTCCAGAGAAACAGGCGCTCCCAGGATCACGCTTCCTTGTCGCCGCATTGGCAGCCGGGGCGCTGCTGATCGGCGCCTGCGCCAGCACTCCGCAACCCCCTACCGAAGAACTGCAGGCAGCGGAATCTGCGATCGCGAACGCTGAACAATCGCGTGTGGCCGACTATGCCTCTGCAGAATTGACCCAGGCCCGCGAGAAGCTCACGGCTGCACGAGCGGCAGCGCGCAACGAGAACATGCAGCAGGCGGAGTATCTCGCCGTGGAGTCACGAGTGCACGCCGACCTTGCTCATGCACAGGCTGAGGAGCTCAAAGCCAAGGCAGTCAACGACGAGATGCAACGGAACATCGAGACATTGCGATCAGAAATGAACCGTGCCAGAGGAATCCGAGAATGAGCATTCAGACCCACAGCTCCGTTAGGGGCGGCCTCGTTGTCGCCGGACTACTCTTGATTGCCGCGTGCGCCACGCCGCCGACGGTGCCAGACGGCGCAGAAACGGTGCGCGCCAACCTCACAAGCCTGCAGGCCAATGCGCAGCTGGCGAATCTGGCACAGGTGGAGATCAGGGAAGCCGAGCAAGCCGTACGCGCTGCCGAGGAGCCGCGTGATGACGCCGACTATGCGCGCCACCTCGTACTGGTCGCTGACCGCAAGGTCGGCATCGCCCGCGCACGCGCGCAAAGCCGGCTTTACGAAGACCAGCGCCAGGCACTGAGCGAACAAAGCGAGCGTGTCCGTCTGGAAGCGCGCACCATCGAAGCCGATCGAGCCCGCATGGAGGCACGCTCGGCGCAATCTGAGGCACAGATGGCCCGGGAAGAAGCCGAAGCCGCCCGACTGCGCGCCGAAGCATCGCGCGAGGATGTCGAGGAGCTGCGACGCCAGGTCGACGAACTCAACGCGAGGGAAACCGACCGAGGATTGGTAGTCACGCTGGGCGATCTGCTGTTCGCGACCGGTAGGTCCGAATTGACCGGCAGTGCTGTGCCGAATCTCGACAAACTGGCCGAATTTCTCCGCGAATATCCCGACCGTTCGGTGTTGATCGAAGGGCATACAGACAGCGTCGGCGATGAGTCCTCCAACTTTCAGCTCTCGCAGCGTCGTGCCGACTCTGTCAAATCCTATCTGGTCCGCCAGGGAATCGCTGCGCAGCGACTCTCCACCACCGGTCTCGGCGAGGGCTCTCCCGTGGCGAGCAACGATACGACCACAGGGCGTGCGCAGAATCGGCGCGTAGAAGTGATCATCTCCAACCCGACCAGCGGTTCGCGCGCCGCCAACTAGCTTTCAGGTCCCCCCTGCCGATTCATCAACCTC
>CAYLNP010000086.1:0-4561 GCA_964384925.1 uncultured Woeseiaceae bacterium | reverse complement strand
CCCCCCCCCCGATGAACGGTAGCTTGGCCCCCGGACAGCGATGCCCGGGGGCCTTTTTTTAACACCAAGGCTGCGAGGAATTTCTCCTGTAAGTTAGGCAGCGCACCGAACTGGCATACCCATTCAGCTAACCTTTGAAGCTCACGCTGCATCACCATGAATTGCATGGTTAGAGGCAGACCTCAAGAAGATCCATCAACTGGAGAGTACCTCATGAACAAGAATCAGGTCGAAGGTCGCAAGGATGAAGCCAAGGGCAAGGTCAAGGAGGTTACTGGAAAAATCACGGGCGACAAGAGCAAGGAGTACGCTGGCAAGGCCGAGAAACATGGCGGCAAGGCTGAGGCAAAGTACGGCGATGTCAAGAACGATGCCAAGAAGGCCGGAAGATGAACAATTCCGCGCTGCAGTCCAATAGAGGCAGTGATCTCGCCTTTGACCTGGAGGCTGGCGCGGTGGTGCTGAGCGCGTCCACCATTGCGGGCGACGATGTCTGCAATATGCAGGACGAAAAGCTCGGTACGATTCAGGACATCATGCTCGATGTGCACTCGGGGAAGATCCGCTATGCAGTTCTTTCCTCCGGCGGCTTTCTCGGCATGGGCGATAGTCTGTTCGCCGTTCCCTGGAATGCGTTCACGCACGACGGGGAAAACAAGCGATTCATTCTGGACGTCGATGTCGAGCGCCTGAAGAATGCGCCGGGATTCAACAAGGAAAATTGGCCCAACATGGCCGACGCGAGTTGGAATTCCACCATCCAGTCGTACTACGCCACACGCTCGGATTCTCCAAGAGGCTGAACACCGGGTCACTTCACTGAACGCAGAAACCACACAGGACGACAACCATGAACGAGAACACACAGAACTTTACCAGCAGTGCGAAGACTGCGGCCGCAGGCGCGAGCGCCGAGACCATGGATCGAATCGCGAGTGGCGCTCACAAGGGCATCGATGCAGCATCCAGGGCGGCGCATCCGACCATCGACCGCGCAGCCTCGAGCGCTCACAAGGCGGTAGACAACGCCGACGAGCTCGCGAACCAAGCCGCAGAGGCACTCGACCGAGCGGGCGATAAGGGTCAGGAGCTGTTGAATGCGGGCACCGCTTACATGCGTGAGCACCCTCTGCTTACCATTGGCATAGCGGTCTCCGCAGGCTACGTGCTTAGCCGCGTGATGGGTTCACGCTAGACTGTCGGGTTGGCGTAATGAGTTCCGCACATGAAGACCGCCCCCACGCGATGGCGACCGACACGGCGTCGCCATCACGTGATTCGCTGCAGGGAAACCTGAAAGGGTTGATCGCAGAGATGCGCGAGTTAGCGCATGACCATCTGGAACTGGCGACGCTGGAAACTCGCCTTTCGGTGGACACCCTGCTTCGCATGGGCGTGATCGCCATCTTCATTGGGTTGGTGGCGGTCAGCGGATGGCTGGCCCTCGTAGGTTCCGCGGCGCTCGCACTCGTGAGCATGGGTATGGCACCGGTGCTGGCGATGCTCCTGCTGGCGGCTGCCAATGTAATGGCAGCCGTGCTGGGTTGGATGCGGATCCGCAGCTTGAGCCACAGGCTCGGGGGGATGGCCACTCAGCGCGCCATCAGATCCGGTCCGCCGTCTCCGAACGATTCAGCTTCAGCCCAAGCTCAACCGGGTGCCGCGTGAGCGACTCCAAGAGGCCAGCGGCGTTGCAGGCGGATATTGATGCCCTGGAACGCAGGATCCAGCTGCGCCGCAGTAGAATTGGCGAGGCGTTCTCCAGTACGACCAGGCGCATGCGCGACCAGTTGGTATCCCCGTCCACGCTCTTGGCAGCCGGACTTTTCGGCGCCGTGATGCACCGCAGTCGACGAATCAATGGGCTCAGGCTGCTGGCGATGGTGCGCATGGCAAGTCTTGGGGTGAGCCGTCTCATGAGGGTGACCTCGAGGGCCCGCGCTACCCTCGGTTAGGCAGCGGCCGACAAAAATGGCTGCGCGAACACATTTGCAGCGCCCATGAGCGCGGAGGTAGCCGGGGTGATCTAGGGCCTCAGCCAGGCCCTTGCGTTTTTCTATAATCTGGTCATCCCGCTGGGCGTCGCAGGCATTCTCAGTGCGCACCTCGCGTGGCAGCCCATGCGGCGATGGGTGAGCCGGGCATCGCTTCAGCCGGATTGGCGCGTTGGCGGCGAGCGGGTCTGACCGCCTTGGACTGGTACATCTTGCGGTCGGCGCGCTGCAGCAGGGTGGTCGCCTCTTCACCATCGTCCGGGAAGACGCTCAAGCCGATGCTTGCGCTGCACGCCACGGCAATCCCGTCGATCATGTGCGGCTCGCACAGCGCGACGTGCACTTTCGCAGCAGCGCGCACGGCATCCTGACGAGACTCGAGGTCCTCCAGGAGAATCACGAACTCGTCACCCCCGCGTCTGCATACGGTATCGCTGGCACGCACGCAGTGCTTCATGCGTGCGCCAACCGATTTCAGCAACTGGTCACCCACCAGATGACCATGGGTATCGTTCACGTCCTTGAACTGATCCATGTCGATGTACAGCAGTGCCAGTCTGCGTCGATGCCGGCGGGCCACCAGGATGGCGTGCGACAGCCGTTCCGATAGCAGCGCGGTATTCGCAAGGCCCGTCAGGGCGTCGTGCCGGGCCAGGTGCGCGTTGGTCTCGACCATGGTTCTGGATTGCGCGGCGTCGTGGAACACAATCACTGCACCGCCGACGCTGCCATCGCGATCATGCACTGGCGCGGCGGAGTTCTCGATGGGTATCGTGTAGCCGTCTCGAGACATAAGCAGGCAACCCAGCGCCAGCTCTACCGTTTGATCTTCCTCGATAGCCCGACGGGCCGGATTGCGGGCGGTCTTCAAGGTGTCGCCGTCCAGAATGTGAAAAACTTCCGAGAGCGGTCGCCCTATAGCCTCTTCGCAGGACCAGCCGGTCAGCCGCGCGGCTTCCGGGTTGATATAGGTGACGTTCAACGCGAGATCGGTCACCACTACCGCATCGCTGATGGAGCTGAGCGTTACCCCAGCACGTTCCTTCTCCTCGAACAGCGACTGCTCGGCTGCGCGCAGGACTTCCTCTGCGGCTTTCCGTTCGGTCACGTCTTCCAGCATCAACATCCACGCAGTATTGGCGCCTGCACCGCGAACGGCAGCGGCTTGCAGGCTTGCCCACTTGACGTCTGAGTGAGGCGCTCCAAGCCTGACTTCAGCCTGAAAGGGCTCCTCCGTGCCGATGGCTTGTGCCCATTGCGCCTTGGCCTGGGCACGATCATCCGGGTGCAGAAACTCCACCCACGGCGTACCCAGAATCTGGCTAAGGGTAATTCCGGTGATGCGCTGGCAGGCGCTGTTGCTGTACAGACACATTCCATTCGCATCAGCCAGGACGATGCCCACTGGCGATGCGTCACACATGCGCCGCGCCACTGCCGGATCCAGCAGGCTCAACGCGCTTTCGGTGCCGGCATTGGGTGCCGACTGCCGGGCGATGACTTGAGGTGAACTCATCTGCTGTATTGAACGTTTGCGTGCCTGGTTTGTTCAGGGCCGCTAGCCCACACGGCGTCCGCTGATGAACTGAAACAGCACCATGATGATCGCAATCACCAGTAGGACGTGGACGAATCCGCCGACAGTGGTACCCGAGACGAGCCCCAGCGCCCAGAGAACGACGAGTACGATAGCAATGGTAAAGAGCATGATCTGCACTCCAGTGGATAATTTACTGAGCCAGAGGGTCAGCGCCTGTGTGATCATCATGTACCCGTCGACGGCGCAGATCTGTGCGTTTCCGCACCCTGGTTGCGTAAGTACCTCAGTCCTGTAGAAGCCCCGTCTCGGAGCACGCGTCACCTTAGGCCTCAGGAAACGGGTTCTCTGTTCGATGCCCCACCGAGAAGGCGAGCCTGGCGATGGGCCATGGCTGCATAGCAGGCACACGATGCGGACTCGAGGCCGGCGCGGTCGAGGATACTGATCTCGCCGCGTGCGTAGCTGATGAGCCTGCGGGTCTGCAGCTCGCCGGCCGCCACCGTGATGCCGCTGCGCCGCACGCCCAGCATGTCTGCCAGGTATTCATGGGTGAGGCGAAAGTTGTCGGCCTGTGTGCGATCGTGCGTCAGCAGCAGCCAGCGGGCGAGGCGCTGCTCGATATTGTGAAAGCGGGTACAGATGCCGTTGAGCGACAGCTCGATCAGCTGAAGATAGAGATAGCGATTGAGAATCTTCTGCAATGCGGGACTTTCGCGCAGTATGCTCTTGAGTCTGGGCACCGGCAGGCGCAGCGCCGCCCCGGGACCCTGCACGACCGCGCGCATTGGCGCCGTCCCGACACCCAGTGCCAGGCTGGCGCCAAGCATCCCTTCCTGACCGATCAGCCCCATTTCCAGAGGCGTGTGGCCGCGCAGTGTCGAAAGCAGCGATATCAGGCCGCGGTCGGGGAAGTAGGCATGGCGATAGGGTTGCTCAGCTTCGCAAAGCACCTCGCCGAAGACCAGTTCGAAGGGCACGCATGCCTTGAGTACGCGGGTGCGGGTCACCCTCGGCAAGGCATTGATGA
>CAYLNP010000085.1:3141-10015 GCA_964384925.1 uncultured Woeseiaceae bacterium | reverse complement strand
TGGCGGTGCGGCAGCGGTGGCCGGCGGCGCGCTGGCTGCCGGCGCCGGGCGCGCCGCTGCCCCGTCGCCGCGTGCGGCCCCGGAACTCGAGGAAGGCGGCATGCATGCCGCAGAAGTCGCGGAGGGCGACCCGATCGCCGAAGCCGACTTCCACATGGCCTACGGACTCTATGACCAGGCAGCCGACCTGATCGAAGAGGCGGTCGCTGAATCGCCGCAGCGATCGGACCTGCGCCTGAAGCTCGTCGAGATTCATTTCGTCTGGGGTAATCAGGAAGGCTTCGTGACCGCGGCCAGGGCGCTCAAGGAGCACATCGGCGATGGTGCCGAGTGGGACAAGACCCTGATCATGGCCAAACAGATCTGCCCCGATGACCCGCTGTTCGCGGGCGAGGCCGCCAGCGGCGCGCTGGATGTCGACTTCGAGGGCGGTGACGAAACCGGCATGTTCTCACTGGACTTCGAGGTCGACGACGACTCGGCGGCCGGCCCGGACGATGCACTCGACATGCAGTTCGACGGTCGTGATGTTGAGGATTCCGCTGCCGAAGACGACTTCATGCTCAACATCGGTTCGCAGACGGCCACCAATATCGAGCGGGGCCTGCTCGAGGGCGCCGATGGCGCGAGCGCCGACAGCCCGACGATACAGCAGCCGGCTGCGGATTCGCCCACGGTGGAGACGCCGACCATCGAGTCGCCGCGCCCTGACACGGCGGATACGGTGGAGTCTCACGGCTTCTACGGTGGGGATGGCGCCGAGACCGTCGAATCCCCCACGCTGTATGCGCCTGACAACGCCGAGACCATGGAGTCGCCGGGCCCTGATCTTTCACCGACCACCGAGTCGCCGACGCTCGAGCAGGCACGGCCCGCGCGTCGTGGCGGCGGGCGGGAGGAACTCGACGCCGAGCATACCGCAGAGATCGATCTCGACGACCTGGGTCTGGACCTCGAGGGCCTGGATGTCGAACTCTCCGACGACGACCTCGACATCACCGGCGTTGGCGATGCCGATCAGCGCGGCAGCACCAGCGCGAGGCGGGCTGATACCGGCCACGCCGGCGACGCACGCGACACGGATGGCTCGACACGCAACCAGGCCCTGCCTGCTGGCGCGTTTGACGAAGAAGACATGTTTTCGCCCACCGGCATCACCCAGGTCATCGACGAGCGCGACGTGCCACGCCGGCGCGTCGAGGAAGATCTGATCGGCGATGACGATGCCACGCGGATGGCACCCTCGCCGTTCGGCAGCGCCGAGACCACCCGGCTGGCCCGCCTCGCCGACGGTGATCTCGATCTGGATCTGGATGAATTGTCCGCGTCGCTGGGTGAAGACCCGGGCATCGGTGACACCGTCCAGCAGCCGCGTCCCTCGATGGACCAGTTTGACGGCGACGTTTTCGGTGCCGGCGATGGCGACAGTGATCTGGACCTCGATATCGGTTCCGCGCTCGGCGACTCGGATGAGTCCACCGGTACCGCTGAAGCCGGCGGTATCGAGACGATGACCGAGATCGGCACGAAGCTGGATCTGGCCCGCGCCTATATCGATATGGGTGATCCCGACGGTGCGCGAAGCATCCTCGAGGAAGTCCTCGACGAGGGTGATCACGGTCAGAAGCAGGAAGCGCGCTCGCTGCTGGAGACCATCGGCGGCTGACGCACGATGGCGACACGGCGCATTGCGCTGGGCCTGGAGTACGACGGCGCGCAGTTCCACGGCTGGCAGACCCAGGTGCAGGAGCGCAATGTGCAGGACACCCTGCAACAGGCGCTCTCGCGTGTAGCAGCGCACGCCGTGGAGGTGGTCGCCGCAGGGCGCACCGACGCCGGTGTGCACGCCTGCGGCCAGGTCGTTCATTTCGATACCGATGCCACCAGGCCCGCGCATTCGTGGCTGCTGGGCAGCAACAGCTACCTGCCGGCCGATATCGCCGTGCAATGGGTGGCCTTCGTCGCCGACGACTTTCATGCACGCTACAGCGCCACCGCACGCAGCTATCGCTATACCATTCTGCGGCGTCCTGCGCGCTCGGCGCTGCTGCGCCAGCGCTGCTGGTGGCTGCACCGGCCGCTGGATATCGCGAGCATGTCGGCAGCAGCCACGGCGCTGCTCGGCGAGCACGACTTCAGTGCGTTCAGGGCGGCCGCCTGCCAGGCCAAGCGGCCATGGCGTCACCTGCGCCGCATCGCGCTGGTCGAAGAGGGTGAGTTCCTGCATCTCGAATTCACTGCGAATGCCTTCCTGCACCACATGGTGCGCAACCTCGTCGGTGTGCTCACGCGCATCGGCATGGGCGACGCGCCTGTCGAGTGGGCCGCCGAAGTGCTGGCGGCGCGCGACCGGCGTCATGCAGGGGTGACCGCGCCGCCTCAGGCCCTGTGTCTGACCCAGGTGGACTACCCGCCACATTTCGGTCTGCACAGCGTGGCGGCAAGGCCTTATCATGGGAGTCTTACTGGCCCGGGCGACGTATGAAATGAGTTGGTTCGAAAAGCTGATGCCCTCGCGCATCAAGACGGAGCGGCGAACCCGCTCCGTGCCTGAAGGCGTATGGGTGAACTGCCCCTCGTGTGCGGCCCCCCTGTATCGTCCGGAGCTGGACCGAAACCAGCACGTGTGCCCCAAGTGCAATCACCACCTGCGCATCGGCGCACGCCTGCGCCTCGAACTGTTTCTCGACAGCAACTCCGGCCGCGAGCTTGGTGCAGAGCTCGAGCCGATGGATCCGCTGAAGTTTCGCGACAGCAAGAAATACCGTGACCGCCTCATTCAGGCCCAGAAGGCCACCGGGGAGCGCGATGCGCTGGTGGTCATGGCCGGCACGCTGCACACAGTGCCGCTGGTTGCAAGCGCCTTCGAGTTCCGCTTCATGGGAGGCTCGATGGGCTCGGTGGTCGGCGAGCGCTTTGCGCGCGGCGTGCGTCATGCGGTCGAACAGAAGAT
Source organism: uncultured Woeseiaceae bacterium (assembly GCA_964384925.1). GTDB lineage: Bacteria > Pseudomonadota > Gammaproteobacteria > Steroidobacterales > PWYM01 > PWYM01. The sequence continues at coordinate 7,062 of CAYLNP010000085.1, read as the reverse complement.
GCCGGTGGTGAATTTCTCGGCCAGTGGCGGTGCGCGCATGCAGGAGGCGCTGTATTCGCTGCTGCAGATGGCCAAGACCAGCGCGGCGCTGGCAGAACTCGAGGAAGCGGGTCTGCCGTTCATATCGGTGCTGACGGATCCGACCACGGGCGGCGTGTCGGCGAGCCTGGCGATGCTCGGTGATGTCAACATCGCCGAGCCCGAGGCGCTGATCGGCTTCGCCGGCCCGCGTGTGATCGAGCAGACCGTGCGCGAAACCCTGCCCGAGGGCTTCCAGCGCAGCGAGTTCCTGCTCGAACACGGCGCGGTCGACATGATCGTCGACCGGCGCAACATGCGCGACGAGATCGCGGCACTGCTGTGCAAACTCACGGGTCGCCCTGCGCCCGAGCAGGCGGTGATCGTCTGAGGGATGCACCGCCGTTTGCCACGGTCGCCGAATGGCTGGCCTGGCAGGAATCCCTCAACTCGGCGCACATCGAGCTGGGGCTTGCGCGCGTCGCCGAAGTGCTCTCGCGGATGCCGGCTGCCGGCTCGCCCGCCCTGACGCTGCTGGTCGGAGGGACCAATGGCAAGGGGTCGTGCACGGCCTACCTCAGCGCCATGCTCGGTGAGGGCGGCTTTCGTGTCGGCACCTACAGCTCGCCGCACCTGTTGCGCTACCACGAACGCATCCGTATCGACGCCCACGAGATCGACGATGCGGGGCTGCTGGCGGCCTTTGCCGAGGTGGAGGCTGCGCGCAACGGTGTCGCACTGACGTATTTCGAGTACGGCACGCTCGCGGCGCTGGCAGCGTTCGCCCAGGCAGGCTGCACCGCCCGTGTGCTGGAGGTGGGCCTCGGCGGGCGGCTTGATGCGGTCAACGCCGTGGAGCCCGATGGCAGTCTGGTGGTCTCGGTGGCGCTGGACCACCTCGACTGGCTGGGTCCTGATCGCGAGTCGATCGGCTTCGAGAAAGCCGGCATCTTCCGCGCCGCGCGACCGGCAGTGTGCGCCGATCCGGATCCACCGGTCTCGCTGCTCGCGCACGCGCAGCGCATCGGCGCACGGTTGATACGCACGCCGCAGGACTACCGGGCGGTAGCGCTGGAGCAGACATGGCGCTACGAGTCGGCGTACGGTGCGCTCGAGGGTCTGCCGATGCCGCCGCTGGCAGGCCGGGTGCAGCTGGGCAACGCCGCCGCAAGCGTCGCACTCCTCGAGGCGTGTCTGGGCAGCGAAGCGCTGCCGCGCTTGACTCCAGGGCTTCAGCGGGCGCGACTGCCCGGTCGATTTCAGGTGCATCGCAGTGCAGGTATCGAGTGGGTACTCGACGTGGCGCACAACCCCGCCGCTGCGGCTGCTCTGGCTGAGACCTTGACGGCGCAGCCGGGCGCATCGCGCACGCGCTGCATCTTCGGCATTCTCGATACCAAGGATGTGGTCGGTGTGCTTGCCGCGCTCCGGCCCTGCATCGATGAATGGCTGCTGGTGGCCACGGACTCGCGGCGCGCCCTCGCCCCCACCACGCTGGCCGAGGCACTCGCGGAAGCGGGGGGTGGGCGGGCCAGCCTGTGGTCGGATGTACGCAGTGCCTGCCGCTCGGCGGCAGACGATGCGCTGCCCGGCGAGCGCATCGTGGTCGCCGGCTCATTTCACACGGTGGGTCCCGCGCTGGAGCTCCTTGGGCTATCATGAGCGCTGAGCAGGCGTTGCAACGCTCGACGCGCATGGAGAGACAGCTGAAAGAACGAGTCGTCGGTGCAGTGCTGCTGGTGCTGGCAGCAGTGCTGATCATTCCGCTGTTCCTCGACGGGCCCGATCCGGGGGCCGGCGAGGCGCGCACGACCGTGGCCCTGCCGGCGGCGGAAGAGCTGCAGCCGGACACGCGCACCGTGCGCCTGGAGCAGTCTCGCGACACGCCTACCGCGCCCCCCATGCGCGCGGAGCCGGTGCCCGCAGCATCCCCTCCCGCCGACGAAGCCGCCGACGAAGCCGATACCGCGAACGATGCGTCGGATGCGCCCGGCGAGACGTCAGGGGAGACGTCGGCGCAAGCCGATTCGGCGGCTGCTTCGCAGGCCGCCGGCGTGCCGCCGACCGAACCCGAGCCGGCCACCCCGGCACCGGTGGTGGCGCCCGCGCCAGCGGCACCGGCTGCTTCGGCACCTTCAGCGCCACCCGCAGCCGCGCCCGAGGGCATCAGCTGGGTGGTGCAACTGGGCAGTTTCGGCACCCGCGACAACGCCGAGCGGCTCGCCGAGGAGCTGCGTGGCAAGCGCTACCAGAGTTTCGTCACACGCGTGGATGCCGACGGGCGCACGCTCCACCGCGTGCGCATCGGCCCCGGCGGCGAGCGCGAGGCCGCTGACCGCCTGCTGGAACGGCTGCGCGCGGATGGCTACAGCGGTCAGGCCGTGCCCGAGTGAACCCTTGTCGTCGGCGCGCATCGCGCAGCGACGACACGGACGACTCTGTTAGAATTCGCGCCTTCCGCGGCCTTCGGCCCGTCGTGCATCCGCTGAGCGCATGTCCGTCATCGATTACGTTCTGATCGTGCTGGTCGCGGTGTCGATTTTCATCGGTTTTGTGCGCGGATTCGTGCGCGAGGCGGTGTCACTGGCCGCGTGGGCGGTGGCGATCTGGGTGGCCCTGCGCTATGCGTGGATTGTGGTTCCATGGCTGGACGGGTTCGAGGATTCGCCCTCGCTGCAGTTGTGGCTGGCGCGCGGCATCCTGTTTGTCGCAGTGCTGATTGCCGGCGCCATCGTCAACTACGTGCTCGGCCTGCTGGTGCGCGGCACCGGCCTGTCGGGCACCGACCGGATGCTGGGCATGCTGTTCGGGTTCGGGCGCGGCGTGCTGGTCGTGGGGGTGCTGGTCATTGCCGGTCAGTTCGCCGGTCTGGCAGACGATCCCTGGTGGCAGGACTCGCGTCTGCTGCCCTATGGCGAGCAGCTTGCAGACAGCATGCGGACTCTGGCGGACGATGCGAAAGGCCGTCTCGACCACTTGACCCGCGAGGCCGCTGCGGGCGCACGCGGTGCGCTGCCCGCGCAATGATGCGCGACATGCGAAAACCAGCTGGAGAGTAGCCAAGTCCCATGTGTGGAATCGTCGGAATCGTCGGCAGGGAGCCGGTCAACCAGGCCATCTATGATGCGCTCACGGTGCTGCAGCACCGCGGTCAGGATGCCGCCGGCATCATCACCGAAGATCGCGGACGGCTGTGCATACGCAAGAGCAACGGACTGGTGCGCGATGTCTTCCAGCAGCGCCACATGCTGCGGCTCAAGGGCAACGTCGGCATCGGCCACGTGCGCTACCCCACGGCCGGCTGCTCGAGTTCGTCAGAGTCCCAGCCCTTCTATGTCAACTCGCCGTTCGGTATCTGCCTGGGCCACAACGGCAATCTGACCAACGCAGCCGAGCTTGCCGAGCTGCTCGTCGACGAGGACCGGCGCCACCTCAACACCGGGTCTGATTCCGAGGTACTGCTCAACGTCTTCGCCCATGAACTGGCGAGCATTGCCAACGGCCGCTTCCGCGTCAACGACATCTTCCGCGCCGTAGAGGCTGTGCATCGGCGCTGCCGCGGCGGGTATGCGGTGGTGGCGATGATCATCGGCCACGGCATCGTGGCGTTTCGCGACCGCCACGGCATCCGTCCTGCCGTCATCGGCCGTCGGCAGACGCGTTTCGGCGTCGAGCACATGATCGCCTCGGAGAGCGTGGCACTCGATGCCCTGGGCTTCGAACTCCTGCGCGATGTCCGGCCCGGTGAAGCCGTGTTCATCGATCACGACGGGCAGCTGCACACTGACGCCTGCGGCGGACCGGCGAGCTACACCCCGTGCATGTTCGAGTATGTCTATTTCGCCCGTCCCGACTCGATCATCGACAACATTTCGGTGTACAAGGCGCGTCTGCGCATGGGTG
>CAYLNP010000085.1:0-3131 GCA_964384925.1 uncultured Woeseiaceae bacterium | reverse complement strand
CGCTGGCCGAGCGCATCCGCAGCGAATGGCCCGAGAACGACATCGACGTGGTCATTCCGATTCCCGACACCAGCCGCACCAGTGCGCTGCAGGTGGCCCATCGCCTGGGTGTCAAATACCGCGAGGGATTCATCAAGAACCGCTACATCGGGCGCACCTTCATCATGCCCGGCCAGGCGCTCCGGCGGAAATCCGTGCGCCGCAAGCTCAACGCGATCGACCTTGAATTCCGTGGCAAGAACGTCCTGCTCGTGGATGACTCCATCGTGCGCGGCACGACCTCACAGCAGATCATCGAAATGGCGCGCGAGGCCGGTGCGCGGCGGGTGTACTTCGCCTCGGCAGCGCCGCCGGTCCGCTATCCGAACGTCTACGGCATCGACATGCCGGCAGCCAGCGAACTGGTCGCCAACGGACGCAGCGAGAAGGAGATTGCCAAGCTGATCGGCGCCGACTGGCTGATCTACCAGCAGCTGGGCGATCTGATCAAGGCGGTTCGCCATGATCATGCGGCCATCGAGGCCTTCGACACCTCCTGTTTCTCCGGTGAGTATGTCACCGGCGATATCACGCCCGATTATCTCGCCCGCCTCGAGGCTGCGCGGGGTGATGGCGTGACCGGTCGTCGTGCAGACAGCGTAGGCGACTACCGCGATGGCACGATCGACGACGACGCCGAGAGTCTCGCCGCGATGCGCTGAGGCGGTCCGTGCTCGAGCCCATCAAGCTGCTGGTCATCGAATCGAGCGAAGATTCGCGAGCGTGGTTGCGCCGGCACGTAGAGATCGTCTGGCCCGCAGCGGAGTTCACCGAGCTTTCACCTGAACAGGCCGGGCGCCTGCCCGGCGAATTCAGGGGTGCGGACTTCGATCTCGTCGTGCTCACGCTGGAGACGCAGCGCGCCCAGGGTCTGGGCTGGCTGCGCGAGTACGCAGGCTCGCCCGGGTTCCCCCCGGTTATCGCGCTTGGCGTGGATGGCGACGAGGCGCTTGCCGTGCAGGCCATCCGCGCCGGGGCGCAGAACTACCTTCCGCGCGAACGCCTTCGCCACGATGGCCTGATCGCCGCACTGCGCGAAGCCCTTGCCGAGCGCCGTGCCCGCGCCGGGCACCCTGCGGCTGCGCGAGTGACCACGGTGCCGGTGATGAAAGGCTGGCGGCTGCTGCGCGAACTGCATGCCGGCGCGCTCTCCCGGGTCAGCCTCGCATGCAGCGACGAGACTGGCGAAGAGCGGGTCTTCAAGAGTTTCAACATGACAGGCGCCGACATCGACACCGGGGTGCTCTACGACCGCTTCCTTCGCGAATACCAGAGTATTGCAGGCGTCAGCCACGCCAACGTCGTACGCATCTTCGATCTGGGAGTGGCCGACGATCACGCCTGGATCGCCATGGAGTACCTGGCGGGCGGCACGCTTGCCAGCCGGATCAGTCGCAGTCGTCTGACGCCCGGTGAGGCGCTCGCTGCGGTGCGCGAACTCGCCCGGGGCCTGGCTGCCGTGCATGCGGTGGGCATCCTGCATCGCGATCTCAAGCCGGCCAACGTGATGCTGCGCGAGGACGGCAGTCTCGTGCTGATCGACTTCGGCCTTGCCCGCGAGATGCAGGGTCGCGCCGGCATGACCAGCCCCGGCATGATCTTCGGCACCCCCTGGTACATGAGCCCGGAACAGGGTCATGGCGGCGCGGTAGACGAGCGTTCGGACTGCTACAGTCTCGGCGTGATGTTTTTCGAGATGCTCACGGGCGAGCGGCCGTTCTCGGCACCCACGCCGATGGCGCTGATCTACCAGCACCGAAATGCGCTGCGTCCGCCGCTGCCGGCAGAACTTGCCGACTTTCAGCCGCTGGTGCATCGGATGATGGCCGCCGACCCGGCGGATCGCTTCGAATCAGCCAATCACCTGCTTGCCGCACTGGGCGAGGCGGCGTGAAGACGAACGAGGCCATTGTGCCAACGCAGATCTCGGCGTTTCTGCGCGTGCCGACGCCGGACGCCTGGTGTGCGCGTGCGCTCGGCGAGCACCACATCCTGTTGATCGATCACGCGAACTGCGAGCGCAAGGCTGCGGCCACTGCGCTTTCGACCCTGCAGCGCTATCCGCTGGATGACCTGCTGGTCGAGCGGATGTCGCGGCTGGCCCGCGAGGAGTTGCGGCATTTCGAGCAGGTTCGTGCGCTGATGCGCCGGCTGGGCCTGCGCTGGAAGACGCTCGGGGCTTCGCGGTACGCCGCCGGACTGCATGCGCATGTACAGCGCGAGGAACCCGGACGCCTGCTGGACACTCTGCTCGTCGGTGCCTTGATCGAGGCGCGCTCGGTCGAGCGCTTTGCGCTGCTGGCGCCGCGGCTGCCTGCCGTGATCGGCAAGTTCTACGCCGGCCTGCTGGCTTCCGAGGCGCGCCATTTCGAAAACTATCTCGCGCTGGCCAAGCGGGTCGCCCCGCGCGATGAGATCGATGCCAGACTCGCGGTGCTGGCCACAGTCGAAGCCGAACTGATCAGCGCCCCGGATCGGCAGTTCCGGTTTCATTCGGGGCACCCGGTGACCTGACCAGGCGGTGCAGCCGGAACCCTGTGGCATCCCACTCCAGCACACTGCCCTGGGAGTACCAGTCGCCCAGTACGATGCGCTCGGCGCGGCGGCCATCGACGTTCAGCGCATGCACTGCCGGCCTGTGGGTATGCCCGTGCAGCAGGCAGTCCACCTCGTGCGCCCGCAGAGCTGCGGCTACCGCATTTTCGTTGACATCCGTGATCTCAGGCGGCTTGTCGCGCGTGTCCATGTGGCTGCGCGCACGCAGCCAGCGGCCGATGCGACTGCGCGCGCCGCGCGGCAGGGCGAGAAAGCCGCGCTGTACGCTGCGCCGCCGGAACACGCCGCGCATGCGCTGATAGGCCACGTCGTCCGTGCACAGCTGATCGCCGTGGCTGATCAGCACCGAACGGCCATGAATCCTGAGCACCTGCGGGTCATGCAGCAGCGTGGCGCCGCAGGCGCGAGCAAAGCGCTCGCCGATCAGGAAATCGCGATTGCCGTGCATCAGCGCAACTGCACTGCCGCCGCTCTGGAACCACCGCAGGCGCGCCGCGATATGTGCGCCGAACTCGCCGGCCATGTCGTCGCCCAGC
>CAYLNP010000084.1:0-10087 GCA_964384925.1 uncultured Woeseiaceae bacterium | reverse complement strand
CTACCGGGCGAAACTCACCATAGCCGACCGCTGCGAGCTGTCGCGGGTCCACGCCGGCGGTGTTGAACATGCGTACAACCGTGGAGGCACGCGCCGCAGAGAGTTCCCAGTTCGACGGGAAGCGCTCCGTGCTGATCGGTCGCATGTCCGTATGCCCTTCAACCTGTACTCGAGTGTTCTTGCCGGAGAGAATCTCCCCGACACGATAGACAATCGGCTGAGACTGGGGAGAAAGCGCTGCGCTGGCGCTGTCGAACAGCACGCTGGTGTTGATCTCGATTTCGATCCAGAACTCGTCGCGACGGATGCGCACGAGATCCTCCTGAATGAGCAGCGCCAACGCCTCTTCCAGGGCATCGCTGATCTCGCGGATCATCTCGGCAGCGGCTTCCACCTCGAGGGGCGACAGACCACTTCCGCGCAGCACCTCCCACTCGCGCTCTTCCGTACGATCATGCGCAAGCAGATCGAGCGCCTCGGTTTCCAACGGCACGAGGGTACGCAGTTCACGCAGATCGATCCCCTGCGCAGATCGCGAGACCTCACCGACCTGAATCGGCTCGAGCGACTTGGGCGGCGAACGAAATGCCGCCACCAGAGAGTCCGACAGAATTCGATACTTGCCTTCGTTCACCGATGAAAGCGCGTACATCACGACAAAGAAAGCGAGCAGCAGCGTGACCAAGTCTCCGTACGGGATCGCCCAGGCCTCGTGGTTGACATGGTCCTCGTGGTGGCGTCGACGACTCATGTCCCACGCTCGATGAAATACCCCCGCAACCGTGTCTCTATGCTGCGCGGATTGTCTCCGCGGGCAATGCTGACCAGTCCGTCGATGATCAGTTCGCGCTCACTGCTGGCCGACTGAATGATGCCTTTGAGCTTGTTGCCGATCGGCAGAAAAATCAGGTTGGCCGAAGCGATGCCGTAAATCGTTGCCACGAAAGCCGTGGCGATGCCGACGCCGAGTCTCTCGGGTTCGGCCAGGTTCTGCATCACAGCCATCAGGCCAAGCACGGCACCGATGATGCCCAGCGTCGGTGCGTAGATCCCCAGGCTCTCGAATACCTTCGCGCCCTGCTGATCGAACTGCTCGCGCGTCGAGAGTTCCACATCCATGATGTGTCGAATGGTTTCCGGCTCCGCACCATCGGCCAGCAGCATCAGGCCCTTGCGCATGAAGTCATCTGCTTCCTGCTCTGCAATCGACTCAAGACCCAGCAGTCCCTCGCGACGGGCCACCTGGCTCCAGGAGATCACCTGCTGCAGAACTTTCTCGCTGTCGCGCTCCGGGGAGATGAAGATCCAGCGCAGGATACCGAAACCATGCATGAATACGCGCAGACGGACCTGCAGCATGACTGCGGCGAAGGTGCCGACGATGACGATGATGAAGGCGGCACCATTCCACAACGCCGCCAGACCACTGCCCTTGAGCACTGAACCGCCAAGGATGGCGATCAGGCCCAGTACGATTCCGATGATGCTCAGAATATCCATGGGTCTCAGAGGCCCATATCCGAGAGCAGCGCATCCACGTCCTGCTGACCCCTGACCACCGATGCATCATCGTCGCTGGGCAGCGCTGGCCCACGCCCGCGGTCGGTGCGGCTCTCCTGGGATGGTTCGGGCGCTGGCACCCGCGTGGATGTCCCGGAGCTCAGTACGTGGCGTTCAAGCTCCCGTACCAGTTCCACCACACGACGGATGATCTGCCCAGTGAGATCCTGAAACCCCTGCGCCACAAGCACCTCGGAGAGCTGTGTCTTGAGTGCGGACGCATCCACCTGAATACGGTCAAGCAGAATCTCAAGCGGACGATCCTCGACGAGTGCCTCGCCGCGCTGTTCACGAAAGCTTTCGACCACGCCTATCAGGCCACTGGCCAGGGGTAATGCCGTTTCCACTGCCGTGAGCGTAGAGTTGGCTGCCGCTTCGGTGATCTCGATGACCTGTCGGAGCTGCATCTGCGCATCCGCCTGCTCGCCACCCGCGTGTGCGCGTGCCTGAGCATGCGACCTGACACTGGAAAGCACTTCGCGCAGCTCTGTGGCGATGCGTTCAAGCTCGCGCCAGGCATCGCTGCCATGCGCGCGGGCAATGACCTCGGCACTGCGACGCGCCGCCTGTTCGTCACCGGACTGGATTGCTTGCAGCAGGTCGCGCGCCATGGTCAGACGCGCGTCACTCAACTGGGTCGTCGATGCATCCACGTGTTCAGCCCGCGACCGCCAGCCGCTCGAATATTTTCTCGATTTTCTGCTGCAGAGTGTCGGCGGTGAACGGCTTGATCACGTAGCCATTGACGCCCGCCTCGGCAGCCTGGACGATCTGCTCACGTGTAGCCTCCGCGGTCACCATCAGCACCGGCAGGTCGCGCAGGGCCGGATCGGCACGAACGTGTCGCAACAACTCGATGCCGGGCATATTCGGCATGTTCCAGTCCGTGACAAGCAAACCGATGCCCCCGGCCTTGAGCACAGGCAAGGCGGTCTGGCCATCGTCCGCCTCCACAGTGTTGGAGAACCCGAGCTCGCGCAGCAGGTTCTTGATGATGCGGCGCATCGTCGAGAAATCGTCGACGATCAGAATCTTCATTGACTTGTCCACTCGATCCTCCTCCAGGGGCCGACACGTGACGGTCAACCCCAATCGATGCAAGTGCCGTCAGGCTCAAGTCAAGCCATGACCTCTTCCAGTTCCCACTCTCCCAGTCTCGCGCGAAGCCGCGCCAGCGCCTGGCCATGAATCTGGCAGACTCGCGACTCGGTTACGCCCAGCACCTCGCCAATCTCCTTGAGATTCAGCTCCTCGTCGTAGTAGAGCGAAAGCACGAGCTGTTCGCGCTCGGGCAGACTCTCGATGGCCTGTACTGCGGTTTCGGCGAACTTGTGGCGCATGCAGTCACGCGCCGGATCGCCTCCCGATCCGCCGATACTGTCATCAAAGTTGCCGGACTCCTCGTAGAGTTCCTCAAGACTGAATACGCGCGCCTCGGCAACCTTCTGCACCATCGCGTGGTAGGTGTCGGCATCCACGCCAAGCTCTGCGGCAATCTCGCCCGGTGTCGCCTCCCTGCCCGTACGCCGCTCCACTGCACGAACAGCCCCGGCAATCTGGCGGTTGTTGCGGTGAGTCGAGCGCGGCGCCCAGTCCTGACGACGAACCTCGTCAAGCATGGCGCCACGGATCCTGATGCCTGCATAGGTTTCAAAACTTGCACCATGTGATTCATCAAACAGTTTGGCCGCCTCCAGCAAACCCAGCACGCCCGCCTGGATGAGGTCATCCACCTGCACCGAGCCTGGCAGTCGCCCAAGCAGGTGATAGGCGATTCGACGCACCAGGTCCATGTGCTGAGCGACCAGCAGGTCACCCTCGCTGCGCCGCTTAGCCGCGTACATCGGCAACATCCAGCAAGGGTGCCCGGCTCGACGCCTGCAGCACACGTTCGAGGAAAAAGCTCGGCTGGCCACCGAACTGCTCTCTCACCGACCACTTATCGGCACGTACCGCCAATTCCTTGAACGCCTGTGCCGAGGGACTGCCCGGGAAGGCCTCGACGACGGACCTCTGGCTGCGTACAGCGCGACGCAGGTAGTCATCCTGCGGCACATGACCGGCATAGCCGATCGCAACATCGAGAAAACGGTCACAGACAGCCAGCAGTTTCTGGTGAAGCTTGCGGCCCTGATCCGCCGAGCCGACACCATTGGCCAGTACCTGAAAGCGCCGCACGGCGCGCTCCTGAGACATGACCTTGATCAGTGCGTAAGCATCGGTCAGCGAGGCGGGCTCGTCACAGACCACAACGAGGATCTCGTGGGCCGCCTGACAGAACCCCAGAACGGCCCCATCTATCCCAGCGGCTGTGTCGACGATCAGTACATCGACGCTGAAGGGCAACGTCGAAAACGCGCTGATCAGGCCGCTGCGCTCGCGCTCGCCGAGTGTGGCCATACGGCTGATGCCCGATGACGAGGGGACTATTTTCAAGCCTTCTGGCCCGGCCAGCAGAATGTCCTCGAGGTCCAGCTCTCCATTGAGAACATGCGAAAGATCCCCGCGAGGCTTCAGGCCAAGCATGACGTCGACATTGGCCAGACCGAGATCGGCGTCGAGCAAGAGCGTTTCACGCCCACGCTTTGCCATCCCGACGGCGAGGTTCACCGAGACATTGGTTTTGCCGACACCACCCTTGCCGCTGGTCACCGCAATGACCTTCACCGGTCGCTGCCCCGCCAGCCGACGCAGACCTTCCGCCTGGTCCAGACCCTCAGGCGCGTGCATCGACAGCCTCCCGGAACACTGCTGGCTGACGGCGGAACACCCCCGGGGGTGATCGACCGGTATCTTCAGGCGTATCGACCTCTCCGGCCCAGCTCAACAGGTGAATCACCCGCGCGAGTTTCAGATCTTCGGGCACCCGCTGGCCTTCGCTGAGCCATAGCGCAGGCAGGCCGGACTCGATCAGAGCGCTGACCGCCGCGCCGAGTCCGGGGCACTCGTCAAGCTTGGTCAAGGCCACCCCGCAGAGCGCCTCACCGCCGAAGAAGCGCACCGCGTCGCGCATGACCTGCAGCTGCATGTTCGCGGAGAGCACGAGCACGCGCTTGAGACCCTCGACATCGCCGAGGCGGCCCAGCGAATCAGCAAGCCGGCGGTCACGCGGGGCCATTCCGGCGGTGTCGATCAGCACAAGACGGCGATCGCGCAGCTCGGCGAGCTGCCGCGAGAGGTCCTCGGCATTGTCCGCCCGGCGCACCGGCACACCCAGGATCGCACCATAGGCATCGAGTTGACGCTGTGCGCCGACACGGTAATTGTCTGTCGAAATCAATGCGAGCGAGTCGCTGCCATGACGCAGGCAATGACGTGCGGCGAGCTTGGCGATCGTGGTTGTCTTGCCTACACCGGTGGGACCGACCAGCGCGAAGACACCCCCCTGATCGAGCGGGTCGGTCTTGGCGACCTTGAGCCGCCGCGCCAGTCCGAGCATGAGTTCGCGCCAGGCCTGACTGCGATCATCCGGGTGTGCGATCTCGCCAACCAAGCCATCGGCCAGGGATTCATCGAGGCCCAGAGCCGAGACCCGGCGCAACAACATTGCACGTGCCGGGCGAAACGCCCGCAGATCAGCCCAGGACAGGCGGGCGAACTGCTCATTGAGCATGCCTTTCATCGACGTGAGCTCAAGTTGCATGGCCTGCAGGGCAGGATCCTTGGTCCACTCGATTTCCACCACCGGCGCGGGCCTGCGCGCTTCGCGCACAGCCGGCGAGGTGGCAGAGGGATCGGACGTGCGTTTCGCCTCGACATCGCCGGCTTCGGCCGGCTTCACAGCCGCTGGCTCCGCCGGTACGGGGACATCCCCACGAGCGTCGTGCGCAGAAACAGCTTCATGGGGACTGGCCGCAGTCATCTGCCGGCCCAGCATGCCGGTGAGCAGGTCCGGGTCGTAGTCGAGAGCAGAGACGATCTCCACGCCCCCATCGACGGAGTTGCTCGACAGAATCACCGCGTCAGGCCCGTGTGCCTGGCGAACCTGCTGGATTGCCCGACGCATGTCAGGGGCGAAAAATCGCTTGATCTTCATCGCGCATATACCTCTTCAGTGAACCCGGCGGGCGCGGGTTCGATTCGACGTTTTGCGGGCGCTGGTGCTTCGCGTCCAACCGTGGCGACCACCTGCACAGGCCGGTTGTCCGGGATCTCGGTGTAGGCCAGCACGTGCAGCCCCGGCATCGCCGGACGCAACCAGCGTGCCAGCCACAACCTGACATCCGGTGAGACCACCAGCACAGAAGGGTCGCCGTTCATTTCCTGCCGCTTGACCAAGTCCTTCAGTGAGCTCTGCAGGCGCTCGGCCAGCCCGGGTTCGAGACCCGGCGCGCCGCCTGCACCCCCCAGGGATTTCTGCAAGATCTGTTCCAGCGCCGGGTCCAGTGCGAGCAGCGGTAGCTGACCCGCTGTACCGGCGATGTTCTGTGCGATCGCGCGCGCCAGGGCGACACGTACCTGGGAGGTCAGGGCGTCAGGATCCTGACTTGATGCTCCATGCTGCGCCAGCGTCTCGGCGATGCTGCGCATGTCGCGCACCGGGACTTCTTCGGCAAGCAGGTTCTTGAGCACCTTGAGGACCGTGCCGAGTTCCAAGGTCTTTGGCACCAGGCTTTCGACCAGTTTCGGATGACTGCGGGCCAGCACGTCGAGGAGCTTCTGGACTTCCTCGTGGCCAAGCAGTTCATGGGCATGCTCCTTGAGCACGCGACTCAGATGGGTGGCGATTACCGTGGCCACGTCGACCACGGTGTAGCCCAGCGACTGTGCCTGCTCGCGGGCTGAAGGCTCGATCCAGACCGCCTCCAGACCGAATGCCGGATCCTTGGTCGCATGACCGGCGATGTTGCCGTAGACCCGCCCAGGGTTGATGGCCAGGTCGCGGTCGGGCTGCACCTCGCCCTCGGCCAGCGGCACACCCAGCACGCTGACACGATAGCCAGTAGGCGGCAGCTCCAGGTTGTCGCGAATGTGCACGGGGTGCAGCAGGAAGCCCAGTTCCTGGGAGAGCTTGCGCCGCACGCCCTTGATTCGCGCCATCAGGCTGCCGCCCTGTGAGGCATCTACCAGCGGAATCAGCCGGTAGCCGAGTTCCAGCCCGACCAGGTCGACGGCCGGCACGTCATCCCACGACAACTCCCGGTCCTCACCGCCGCTGGGCTGCGCAGGCTCTGAACTCGCCACATCGGGCGCCAGACCTGCCGTCTGGTTGCGGCGGATCAGCCAACCCAGGCCGCCCATCACCGCCGCCAGCAACAGGAACACCGTCGACGGCATACCCGGCACCAGACCCATGACGCCGATGACTCCGGCAACGGTAAACAGCGCGCGCGGATTGCTCAGAAGCTGGCGGTTGACCTCCTCGCCCATGTCCTGCGCGGCAGATACACGCGTGACAATGATGGCGGTGGCCGTCGAGAGCAGCAGTGAAGGAATCTGCGCCACCAGACCGTCGCCGATGGTCAGCAACACGTAGTTCGTCGCCGCGTCGCCCAGCGACATGCCATGCGACACGGTGCCGATGATCAGGCCACCGATGATGTTGATGAACAGGATCAGGATGCCGGCGATGGCATCGCCACGTACGAACTTGCTGGCACCATCCATGGAGCCGTAGAAGTCGGCCTCCTGGGCCACCTCCTCGCGCCGTGCCTTGGCTTCTTCCTGCGTCAGGATACCGGCGTTGAGATCGGCGTCGATGGCCATCTGCTTGCCGGGCATCGCATCCAGGGTGAAGCGCGCGCTGACCTCCGACACGCGGCCGGCGCCCTTGGTGACGACGACGAAGTTGATGATCACCAGGATGGCAAAAACCACCAGGCCGACTGCGTAATTGCCGCCGATGACAAACTCGCCGAAGGCTTCGATGACCCGCCCGGCGGCATCCGTACCGGTGTGACCGTCGAGCAGCACCACGCGTGTCGAGGCGATATTCAGCGCCAGACGCAGCAGCGTGGCAACCAGAAGTATGGTGGGGAACACGCTGAAGTCCAGCGGACGCGCACTGTAGACGGACATCAGGATGACGACCAGCGCCAGCGCGATATTGAACGTGAAAAACACGTCGAGCAGCAGCGGCGGCAGCGGGACGACCATCATGGTCAGCAGCGCGATCAGCAGTAGCGGTGTGCCCAGCCCCAGCAGCCTGAGGCGATTCCCCGAGTCCGAAAGTGCACTCATCAGCGGTTCCTTCGCGGCTTCAGCAATTCATCGGGCACTGGCAGCGCCTTTGGCACCGGCGGAGAATTGACGCCCGTACTCCGTGCTGACTTGACTTGCATGACCCATGCCAAGACGCGGGCCACGGCCAGGTAAAGGGCTGCCGGGATTTCCTCGCCCAGACGGCAGTTGAAATAGATGGCACGGGCCAGGGGCGGCGCCGCACACAGCGGAATTCGATGCTCTTCAGCCAGTTCGCGGATCCGCGCGGCGACCAGATCGCGACCCAGGGCGACGACGCGCGGGGCGCGATCCGGCCGATCGGTGTAGCGCAAAGCCACCGCGTAATGTGTGGGGTTGGTGATGATCACATCGGCCAGCGGTACCTGTTCCATCATCCGCCGGGAGGCGACTTCCTGCTGCATGCGCCGAATACGTCCGCGCATTTCCGGATTGCCCTCGGTCTGCTTGAGCTCGTCCTTGACCTCCTGACGGGTCATGCGCAGCTGCTTGAAGTGGTTCCACAGCTGAAACGGCACATCCACGGCGGCAATCAGTACCAGCCCACCGGCCAGCGTCAGAAACGCCAGCTGCACCATGCGCGCAGCCTCCGCCATGCCCTGCAGGTAGGCCCCGTTGCCCAAACCGAGCAGGCGGTCGGAAAGCGACCACAGGAGCGCCCCGGAAATGCCCGCGAGCACGACAAATTTCAGCAGGGTCTTGCCCAACTCCATCAGACCCTGCGCGGAGAAGATGCGCTTGAGACCCTTGGGCACGCTGAGCCGATCGAGTTTCGGTCGCGCCGCCTCGGCGCTGAACACCAGTCCGCCCAGCAGCGCAGGCCCTCCCAGGGCAGCCACCATCAACACCAGCAGCAATGGCCACAGCAGCAGCATGGCCTCACCTACAGCACCGGACAGCGAGGCAATCGGGTCGGCACCGGCCGAGCCGGCCATTCCGGCACTGCCCAGCCGGTCGATCATCACGCCCTGAAGCCCGCCGAGCATCCATTCACCCAGCACCAGCATCGCGCCCGCGCCCACGAGCATGACGGTCATGGTGTTGAGTTCACGTGAACGCGGCACCTGGCCCTTGCGCCGCGCATCGAGCAGGCGCTTGGGCGTAGGCTGTTCGGTCTTTTCCTGGGCGGGCTGGTTGTTCTCGCTCATCGCGCTGCGCCAAGTACCGCGCGGGCATGTGCAAAGCCCGCCTCCAGGACCTGCTCGAACTGTGCCCCGAGCGAAGGCATGCTGAAGGTCAGCACGACGAGACCGAGCAGCAGAGTCATTGGAAAGCCCACGGCAAATACGTTGAGCTGCGGTGCACTCCTGGCAATCATGCCCATCGAGACGTTAGCTACCAGCAGCGCGGCCGATGCCGGGAGGGCCACGAATACGGCCGCGGCGAACATGTCGCTACCCCAGCTCACCAGCTGCTGGAAGCCCGCACCGGCGAGCCCGCCGGAGGCTGGCGGCAGCACTTGAAAGCTCTCGACCAGCAGAGCCAGCAGTGCGAGGTGGCCGTCCATCGCCAGAAACAGCAGGGTCGCGAAGATCACGAAGTACTGCCCGACCAGCGGCACACTGCCCCCGCGCTCGGGATCGACCATACTGGCAAACGCCAGACCCATGGACAGCGCCACCAATTCACCGGCCATGGCCATGGCCGAGAACACCATCTGCAGGACCTCGCGCAGTACCAGCGCGGCACCGGGCAGCGACAAGGGGTCGACATCCACGGGTGTCTGGACCAGCGGATACACCACCAGTGCCAGCAGCAGGGCCAGCGTGATCCGCACGCGCACGGGCACGGTACGCGCACCAAACATCGGCGCCGCCACCAGCAGCGCACCGATGCGCACGAACGGCCAGAAGAGCCCCGTCAGCCACGCCGTGAGCTGGCCTTGAGATACCTCGAGCAGGGGCATGCGCTGTCAGCCGATCAGCATCGGGATGTCGAGAACCAGCTCGCGAAACCAGTCGAGCATCATGGACAACATCCACGGCCCTGCGATGACCAGCACGCCGACGATGCCCAACAGCTTGGGGATGAAGGACAAGGTCATTTCCTGGATCTGTGTGGCCGCCTGGATCATGCCGATCACAAGCCCGATCACCAGAGCGGTAAGCAGGATGGGTGCGGCCAGCAACATGGCGATCCACATCGCCTGGTTACCCACCTGCAGGACATCTTCGATCATCATGTGCACGGCCCCTGCCGCGCGTCGGGCGCGGTTGGATTCACAGGAAAAAACTTCCGGCCAGCGTGGTCATCACCAGTGACCAGCCATCCACCAGCACGAACAGCATGATCTTGAACGGCAGCGAGATGATCAGCGGCGAGAGCATCACCATGCCCATGGACATCA
>CAYLNP010000083.1:0-10113 GCA_964384925.1 uncultured Woeseiaceae bacterium | reverse complement strand
GACCGCGACGAGCAGGCCGCCGCCGGCGGCCAGACCGGTCAGCAACACCTGCCGGCGCGTCAGGGCCATGGGTGCATGATGGTGGGCATACGAAGGTCCGTTACGAATCGCTCGGGGCGCATGGTAGCGCGCCGGGCGGCAAGTGCGCAGTGCCTCGGCGGCGGAGGGCAGGCTCACGTCCGCTGCGCAGTCGACCCGGGGCGCGTCGATGCATTATCCTTCGGCGCCCCTCCTTGCCCGCCTGAACCTGGGTCCGCGCATGTCGACGATCGCTGAACAGCTGGCAGAACTTTCGCGCGGCGCCGCCGAGATCATGGTGGCCGCCGAGCTCCGGCAGCGACTGGAATCCGGGCAGCGGCTGCGCATCAAGGCCGGCTTCGACCCCACAGCGCCGGACCTGCACATCGGCCATACAGTGCTGTTGAACAAGATGCGGCAGTTCCAGGTGCTCGGCCACGAAGTGGTGTTCCTGATCGGGGACTTCACGGGCATGATCGGCGATCCCAGCGGCAAGAACGCCACCCGCCCGCCGCTGACCCGCGACGAGGTGGTCGCCAACGCCGAGACCTACGCCGAGCAGGTGTTCAAGATTCTCGACCCCGAGGCAACGCGGGTGGAGTTCAACTCGCGCTGGATGGGCCAGATGGATGCCGCCGGGCTGATCGGCCTGGCCTCACGTCACACCGTCGCGCGCATGCTCGAACGTGACGATTTCCGCAAGCGCTACCAGGGTGGCCAGGCGATCGCGGTCCACGAGTTCCTCTACCCGCTGGTGCAGGGCTACGATTCGGTCGCCCTGGAGGCGGATGTCGAACTCGGCGGCACCGACCAGACTTTCAACCTGCTGGTCGGGCGGCAACTGCAGCAGGCCTACGGCCAGACGCCGCAGGTCGTGATCACGGTGCCGCTGCTCGAGGGGCTCGATGGCGTCAACAAGATGTCGAAGTCGCTAGGCAACTATGTCGGCATCAACGAACCGCCTGACGAGATCTTCGGCAAGCTGATGTCGGTCTCCGACACGTTGATGTGGCGCTATTTCGAGCTGCTGAGCTTCCGTCCCGTGGCGGACATCGCCCAGCTGCGCAGGACTGTGGAAGCCGGCGCGAATCCGCGCGACACCAAGTTCGAGCTGGCGGTCGAACTGGTCGACCGGTTTCATGGGGCTGGTGCTGGAGCGCGGGCGCGCGAGGCGTTCATCGCCCGTTTCAGTCAGGGCCAGATGCCCGAGAACATGCCCGAACTGCGCCTGAAGGCCGACGGCGCCGGTCTGGCAATCGTCCACCTGCTCAAGGGTGCAGGCCTGGTCGCCAGCACCTCCGAGGCCTTGCGCATGCTCAGTCAGGGTGCCGTGCGCATCGATGGCGAGCGCTGCGAGGACCGGGATCGCCAGGTGAGCGTGGGCAGCAGCCATGTCTACCAGGTGGGCAAGCGGCGCTTTGCGCGGGTCATGCTGGAAAGCTGAGCATCTGCTTGACGCAAGCCGATTCGCCCGGCACCTTCCCTTCATATGCATTTATTGCATACACGTGCAAAAGATCTATTCGACTCGTGCCCGGGCTACGTGTGTAGTCCATGGGTGACGGTCATGACCTTCCGGCGAGTTCCTCCGACCGGGCATTCTTCAAGGAGCACATCGTGAACAGCGAAAGCCAAATCAACGGGCGCCCGACCTATGGCACGGCGGCGATCAAGGCCGAGACGGACGGCGCCGTATTCCTGGGAAACGCGCATCTGGACAACCTGGTGACGATCGTCATTGCGCTCGGCGCGGAGATCTGGGAATCCAAGCAGCGCATGCTGATCATGGAGCGCCTGCTGGAGAAGCACGGCCGCGTTACCGAGGAGATGATCGAGCAGTACGTCGCCTCCGACGAGGAGATCGAGCTGTGGGAGGCGAAGAAAGCTGCCATGACCGAGCGTGTGTACTCGGTGCTGGCGCGCGACACGACCTCCGCGAAGCCGTTCAACTCGCCCTTCCCGTACTAGTTCCGAGGCCATCGATATGATCAAGCGTAGAACGATATTGGGTGCCGGTGCAGGTGCCGTCCTGGCCTCGGGTGCGGGAATCGCGTCGCAGGCCAATGCCCAGGACATCAACAGGTGGGGAACCGATGGCCGCTCCGGTCTCGGTGCACGCACCGATGTCGCTGGAGAGGTCTATCCGCCGGGCACGCTGGCGCCGCGCGGCCGCTTCGAACGCATGGAGCGCCTGCCGACAGTGGATCTGGAAAGCCGCCAGAACTTCCTCCGGTCGTTCCGGACCTGGGTGAACATGAGCCTGTCTGCGAAGGCTGCCGAAAGAGCCAACCAGGTGCTGCAGGAAAACGATCTGCCGACCGATCGGCAGCTGCCGCAGGAGCGCGCGCTCGAGCTGCTGATGAACGAGCCGCTGCCGCAGATGGCCAGCCGCGCGTGGCTGTCCTCGCAACAGCTCATGTGGGACGGGTTGCGGCAGGAGTTCGAAGGCAACGTCGAGAAGTATCTGGGCGAGATGGAGGCGGTCGACAACTACGGCGGCATCCTCGAGCTCAATCCCGAGCTGGATGTGCCCAAGTATGCCCGCCATGAGATCCACATCATGCCGGGGGGTTACGTGCAAAGCCCGGTGGCGGGCCACCTCTACCACTACGGCACCAACGGCTTCTACATGGGCCGCAACGACAACGACGAAATCCACATGGGCGCCGCCAAGCGCATGGCGATCCCCGCGGACGGCAAGGTCAGGCGCATCCTCGATCTGGGCACCGGTGTGGGCCAGTTTGCCATGGCGCTTAAAGAGCGTTTCCCCGATGCCGAAGTATGGGGCATCGATGTCGGCGGCCCGATGGTTCGCTACGCGCACCTGCTGTCGACCGAAC
Organism: uncultured Woeseiaceae bacterium; assembly: GCA_964384925.1. Lineage (GTDB taxonomy): Bacteria > Pseudomonadota > Gammaproteobacteria > Steroidobacterales > PWYM01 > PWYM01. The sequence continues at coordinate 7,255 of CAYLNP010000083.1, read as the reverse complement.
GCAAGCTGGAGGTGAACTTTGCCCAGCGTCTGGCCGAAGACACCAAGTTTCCCGACAACTACTTCGACCTCGTGACCAGCTACATCATGTTCCACGAAGTCCAGCCGGAGGCCACACGCAAGATCATGCACGAGGCCTACCGCATCACGCGTCCGGGCGGGGTGTTCTACCCGATCGACTTCAACACGCTGAATAATCCGCCGCGCACCGCCTACCAGCAGTACCGCGGGTACATGGACCATCGCTGGAATTGCGAGCCGTGGACCCCGGAATGGCGAAACTGCAATCCGCAGCAGATGATCCGCGAGGCCGGTTTCGATCTCAACACCGAGGGGCCGGTGGCGCTGCCGCGCTTCGGTGTGTTGAACGCAACCAAGCCAGCGTAGATAGAACAGGCGAACGAGGCGGATCGACCGCCAACAAAGCAAGTGAAGCGGATCGTAACGGCGCATCCGTTCAATGGGGCCGGAAAATAACGAAAGCAGTCCGGGATGCGGCATCCAGCGCGCGGGTGCCCGCATCCACAGGATCTCGTCCATATAACTACTATCGGGGACTGAACATGGGGAAGAGAAACTCACTGCGGGCTGCCGTATCGGCAGCGTTGGCCTTGTCATTTGCCGGTACAGCCGGTGTGGCGTCAGCTCAGGAAGAGGGCGGTGCCCAGCGCGCTGTGCTCCAGGAGATTCTGGTCACCGCGCGCCGGACCGAGGAGAGTCTGCAGGAGGTGCCACTGGCCATCTCGGCGTTGACAGGTGATGAGATTTCCGCGCTTGGCCTTCGCGATCTGGTCGACCTTTCCGCGTTTACGCCCGGCTTCTACGCGCGCTACCAGGCAAGCGCGACCGCAGCGGGCCGCAACGACCGCGGCGCTGCGTCGTTCATTTTCCGCGGTTTCTCCATTGCCAGCGGACTGGTGTTCGTCGATGGTGCACCGGTCACTGGTGGCTCGACGCCTGAGGTGGTGGACGTCGCGCGCGTCGAAGTCCTCAAGGGACCGCAGTCAGCCTATTTCGGGCGCTCCACGTTCTCTGGTGCAGTCAATTTCATCACCCGCGAGCCGGGCGACGAGTTCAGCGGCCGGGTCAGCGCCGAGGCCGGCAGCTATGATTCCTCGAGCGTTTCGCTGAGTCTGGAAGGGCCGTTGTTCATCGAGAACCTCGCCGGCCGTATCAACGCGCGGTATGCCAAGCAGGGTGGTCATTACAGCAATGCCCATGACCCGGGTCGCCGTCTGGGCGACCGCGAAACCACGTCTCTGTCGGGCGTCCTGAGCTACAGGCCCACGGATCGGCTGTCGATGCGATTCTACGGCGCCTACGATCGTTATGACGACGGTCCTCCCGCGCAGATGGCGATCAAATCAACGGAGATGAACTGCACAACGGGCGGTCTGCGCAACGCCGGCCAATGGTGGTGCGGGGATCTGCCGAACTGGAATCAGGTCGACCCGGCCTGGATCTCGGGCGATTACACGATGGATTCCATCGTCGTCAATGCCATCAACAACAACGTCAACAACTTCCCGGCCGCGTTCAGCACGCGCTTTCAGACGAAGCCAGGCCTGCGCAGGGACTCGTATATTTCCAACTTCCGCGTCGACTGGGAGAGCGCAGGGGGCTACACCGTAAGTTCACTGACTTCCTACAACGCTGAGAAGTCGATGAACATCGTCAACCTGACATTCCGCGACGGCACCGACGTGCCCAACCCGGTCTTCGGTGCGCCGCAGTTTTCCCCGAATCTGCCGTACGTGCGGTGGATGGTGGCCACCCAGGGCGAGAGCGAGGACTTCAGTCAGGAGTTCAGAATCGTATCGCCCCAGGATCAGCGTCTGCGCTGGCTTGCCGGTGCGAGCTTCCTGGAGTTGATCAACCCGGGTGGGACCGGCGTGTACGGCACTACGCCGCTGGGTAACCTCGTGGTGTCCAGCACCTTCCGGAGTCGCTCCAGCACGCCCGCAGTCTTCGGCGGCGTGTATTACGACATCACCGAGGCACTCATATTCAGTGGTGAGCTTCGTTACCAGCGCGACAGCATCTTCCGTCAGGCACTTACCACTGCCCAGGGGGCGATCATCCCGGGGGGCGGGCCTCGTTTCGACGCCACCTTCAACAGCCTGGCGCCGCGTGCCACGCTCGACTGGAAGTTCGCCGAGGACCAGATGGTTTACGTGCAGTACGCGCGTGGCTATCGTCCGGGTGGCTTCAATACTGCTTACGCAGCACAGCCGCCGGACATTCAGGCGCAGTTTCCGCCCGGCATCGGAGAAACGTTCGATGAGGACAGGCTGGACAACGTCGAGCTGGGCCTGAAGTCGACCTGGCTGGAAGGGCGCCTGCAGACGCGCGCGGCAGCCTATGCGGCGCGCTGGCGGGATGGCCAGCAGAACACCACACTGAGCTTCATCGTGCCCGAAACCGGGGGCGTGAACATCGTCAGCGTCATCACCAACATCGGCGCCATCAATCTGCAGGGTATCGAACTTGAAGCCGATTTTCAGGCATCAGACAACCTGGTGCTCTCCGGTACGCTGGGATACAACGACACTGATATCCGCGTGTTCGTCTGCGGCGAGTGTCGTGACATTGGCCCGTCGCTGGATGTGACCGGGAATCAACTGCCGCAAACACCGAAACTCGAGTGGAGTGCCTCTGCGACTTACACGACGCAACTGAACAGCACCTGGGAGGCGTTCGCTCGCGCCGACCTCACCTACCGAGGCTCGTCCTATGTCACGGCGACGAACTCCGCCGTGATCGGTTCGAGTGATCGCCTGAATGTTCGCGCCGGTATCCGCAAGGAGAATTTCAGCCTCGAGGCTCTCGCGAATAACGCAACCTTCGACAAGGCACCGCTGAACGCGAGTCTCGGCGCTGATGCACTGTTCACGCCGCTCAACATTGCAGGTCGCGAGATCCGCTATGCACTGCCCGATAAGCGCACGTTCGGTATCCGGGCGACGTTCGATTTCTAGCGGTGCAGTTCCGCAAGGCCAGCGGTGATGTGCCGCGGGCCTTGCGGCGGATCAACAGTGCGAGTAAGCCGGACCGGTCTCAGCCGGTGGCATCGTCGTCGTCGGTGAGCCGCACGCTGTAGCTGATGGTGACATCGTTGCGGATCCAGGTCGTTGCAGCCCACTCGCCCTCACCGACACCGTAATCGAGGCGACGCAGGCTGATCTGCCCATGGAGGTGCTTGCGGCCCTCGGCGGGTTCTTCGTCCAGCACAAACGGCAGGGCGATATCGCGCGTGGTCTCGCGAATCGTCAGGCTGCCGTTGGCAGTGTACCGGCCCTCGCCGGTCGCTACGATATCGACTGATTCGAATCGTGCCTGCGGGTGGAAATCGCTATCGAAGAAGTATGCGCTTCGCAGCATCGAGTCCCGATCGCCATCCCGGGTGTCGAGTGACGCGACATCGATGACCACATCGAGGCGGCCGCCCGGACTTTCGGTGGAGGGTAACTCCAGTTCCACACTGAACGTTTTGAACTGACCGGAGTTCCGCGCGCCGGCCTGGTTGAAGCCGAACTCCAGGCGACTGTTCTGCGCATCGCTCATGTAGGGCGCAGCGCCGATCGGCACGGGTTGCAATGCAAGTGCGACGAGCAGTGAAGTGCCGACGATGATCGTGGAGTAGTTCATGCAGGGCGTTTCCTCATTCGGTACGTGTGAAAGGCAGCATCCGGCGCAGGACCGTATCGTGGTCCACGAAGTGATGCTTGAGTGCGGCCGCAACGTGCAGCAGTACGGTGCCCAGCAGCACCCAGGTCAATCCCACGTGTACGCTGCGGCTGACGAGGTAAAGCGTCTCTCCCGGGCTGACCAGATCCGGCAGCTGGAACAGACCGAAGAAGCTCACGGAAAAATTCCGGGCAGAGGACATGATCCAGCCCGACAGCGGTAGCGCGAACAGACAGGCGTAGAGCAGCCCATGGGTGGCGCGGGCAAGGCGACGCTGCAGCTGCGGGGTGCCAGCCGGCAGCGCCGGCGTAGGGTTGAGCAGCCGCCAGGTCAGCCTCGTGGCAGCCAATGCGAGAATCAGGATGCCAAAGGATTTGTGCCGCGTGAGCACCACCAGCTTTTCAAGGCCGAGCGGCAGTCCGGAGGCGATCCACGCCAGCGTGTACTGCGTGAGCAGCAGCCCAACGATCGACCAGTGCAGCAGCTTCGAGATGCTTCCCCAGTCCTGCGTGCTGTTAGCCAGCATCGATGTCCACTCCCGGGCCCATCGACACTGCAGGCGGTCTGGCTGCCGACTCCTTGCGGTACAGATGGATGAGCTCTCGCGTGAGCTTCATCACGGCGCTTGACTGGACTGCGGATGCGGCTGTCACCAGGCCGATCCTCGAGTGGGACAGCGTCGTGGTGCCGGGTACAGCCGCAACGGAGCCTGACGGAAACTCCTTGTCTACGTTGCTATCCGTCATCAGCGCCACGAAGTCCTCTTCGAGAATCGCACGCTTCATCCACGTCACCGAAGTACAGCGCAGGCGAAATTTAGGCAGCGGAATATTCCGTTGCAGCAGGTAGCGATCAAGCATTTTCTGATAGTGCGGCTCACCCGAAGTCACCCAGTTGGCGGCGGCCAGCGTTTCGACATCGACGGACGGCGTGGACAGAAGCGGATGCCCCGCGCGGGCGTAGACGGACATCGATCGCATGTATTCATCAAGGACTTCGACATCGAGATCACTGCGATCGGACCCCTCGGGCAGGATGGTCAGTGCGATGTCCAGTTGCTGCAGGCGCAGGCTCTGGATGAGCGAGTCGTAGAACGAGTCCACGATCGTCACGGACACGCTCGGCATGTCGCCGAGTACCCGGAAGATCCCGTCCAGCACCCGGCTGGGGGGCATGCCGCTGGTGACGCCCAGACGCACCTCGCTTTCCGACGCATTGATCAGCTGCTCCAGGTCAAGCTCGGCACTTCTGACCGTGTTGGTGATCCGGCGCGCATGCTCGAACAGACGCTCGCCGATGGGCGTGAGCCTCACGCCCCGCTGGGTGCGTTCGAACAGCAGTGCCCCGATGTTGTCTTCCAGCACCTGAATGCTGCGGGTCAGCGCGGACTGCGAAATATGCAGTGCCTCGGCGGCCCTGTTGATGTTGCCCTGCTCGGCGACGGCAAGGAAATACTTCAGGCGCTTTATCCCTATTGGCATACTACCCTGACCTCTGCATGCGCCGGTATTCGTACATTGCCCCAGGCATGCAAATCTGACATCACCGCGTCGCGTGGCGGGGTGGAAAATGCAGCGCTACGATAGCTCAAGCGCACAGGTTTGTCCGTGGACCACGGCAGATACGCGTCAAAGGGGGGGTGATGGGCGGTATTTCAAAGCGGACGTTCCTTGCGTCCGCGGTTGCAGCGGCGAGCGTGGCTGCACTGGGTGTGGCCGGTAGGCGCGCCGTGGCCGGCGCCCAGTATGACCTGATCGTTGTCGGCGGCGGCAACGCCGGATTGCCGACCGCGATCTTTGCAGCGCAGCGTGGCGCCCGGGTGCTTGTGGTGGAAGCAGGGGGTGCCGTAGGGGGCACGCTGTTCATGTCCAGCGGGCAGATGAGCGCGGCCGGCACCCGTCTGCAGCAGGCGCGCGGTATCGAAGATACGCCGCAATCCCACTTCGATGACGTGATGCGCATCAGCAAGGGTACGGCAGATCCGCAACTCATGGGTCTGGCGGTATTCAATGCCGCCGCGGCGTTCGACTGGCTGATGGCGTGCGGCTTCGAGGTGCGTGAAGAACATCCAATTACCGGTACGACGCACGAGCCCTACAGTCGTGCACGCTATGCCTGGGGCGTCGATGGTGGGCGTTCGATATTGAAGGTGTTCAACGAACAGCTCGCACCCCATGTGGCCTCCGGCCGGGTCACACTGCTGACCAGTCACGAAGTGGTCGAGCTGCTTCAGGACAGCGGCAAGGCTGTCACCGGTGTGGTCGTGAAGGGGCCGGATGGACGCACGACGCGCACCCACGCCAGGGCTGTCGCATTGACGAGCGGCGGCTACACGGCCAATCCTGCCATGTTCGAAAAGTATGAGGGGGTGAAGACCTACTCACGCGCAACCTACCCTTACAGCCGAGGGGCCGGCATCGAGCTCGGTCTGGCAGCAGGCGCCTATGTGCGCGGCGGCGAGCACCACACGCCGCTGTTCGGTGCGATTCTTGCCGATCACGAGGTGCCTACCGGCATTCGCGCCATGGCCCGGCACTTCCCGCCCGAGCGCCCGCCGTGGGAGATCTTCGTCGATGGCCGGGGACAGCGCTTCCTGCGTGAAGACGTGCCCAGTCATGATGCCTATGAGCAGGCGATTGCGACCCTGCCGGATCAGCGATGCTGGGCCATCTACGATCACGCGATCCGTAGCGCCGCGCCGCCGTTCATTCGTGGCGGTTTCGGCGGACCCTTCCGCGCGGACGATGAGAAACGGGCGTTTGCCGAGCACGCGCCGATGTTCTTCCGCGCCGACGACCTCGGCACGTTGGCCACCAAGGCGGGCATCGAGCCTGGCGGGTTGATCGACACCGTATCGGCATACAACCGCGGACGCGCCGACGGTCGCGACACGCTTGGCCGGCAGCACATGCCCTTGCCTATCGAGACGGGCCCGTTTTACGCGGTGCAGCTGAGCAGCTGGAATCTGCTGAGCTACGCCGGACTCGGCGTGGACGGCCGGCTGCGCGTGACGCGCCCCGACGGGGCGCCGATCCCCAATCTCTACGCCGCCGGCGAGCTTCTTGGCATGGGGCAGCTGATGGGTAATTCCCTGCCAGGCGGCATGTCGGTGATGCCGGCAATCACCTTCGGGCGGCTGCTGGGCAAGGAGTTCATCGAGTTCGCCTGAGCGCGTGAAAAACCGGTTGACGGGGCGTTGCGGGCCTATATAATGCCGCGCTCTGCTGCCGGGTTCGCCCGGGTGGCGGCTCCTTAGAAAGGCCGAAAGCCCGCCAACGGAGATACCCTCGAAAAAGGCGTTCGAGCTATTGACCGCCACCTAATCGAGTGTATACTTGTGGGTCTGCCCGATCGTGGCACGTACCAGTTCTTTAAAAATCAGTGCAGGTGATTTGTGTGGGCGCTCGTGTGGTTGTGAATGCAATCATAAGAGCGAACCAAAACCGTCTCGAAAGAGATTGTCAGGTTCAATCTTTAAGTTGAAGCTCAAAGCTTTAAACTGAAGAGTTTGATTCTGGCTCAGATTGAACGCTGGCGGCATGCCTAACACATGCAAGTCGAACGGCAGC
>CAYLNP010000082.1:1340-10214 GCA_964384925.1 uncultured Woeseiaceae bacterium | reverse complement strand
CCGTTGACCAGGTTGAAGACACCCGGCGGTACGCCCGCAGCATCCAGCACCTCGGCGAAGATCGCGGCATTGATCGGCGCGATCTCGCTGGGCTTGAGCACCATCGTGCAGCCGGCGGCCAGGGCCGGCAGCACCTTGCAGGCGATCTGGTTGACCGGCCAGTTCCATGGCGTGATGAAGCCGCACACACCGATCGGTTCGCGCGCGATGCGAAGCTTGCCGCGGTCTTCGGTGAACTGATACTCCTTGAGTATCTGGATGTAGGTATTGATGTGGCCGATGCCGGTAGCCGCCTGCGCCTTCATCGCCAGGCTCACCGGTGCGCCGACCTCATCGCAGATCGCCATGGCGATGTCGTTGTAGCGAGCCTTGTAGGCGGTTGCGATCGTCTCGAGCAGCGCGATGCGATCCTCGCGCGTGCTTTGCGAGTAGCTCTCGAAGGCCACGCGCGCAGCCTGCACGGCGCGGTCGACATCACCCGCAGCGCCGAGCGAGATCCTTCCAAGCGGCTTCTCCGTCGCCGGATTGATGACCGCAAGCAGATTGGGCTCGATTGGATCGACCCACTGGCCGTTGATGTAGAACTTCGTGTAGTCATGCATGTCGATGCTCCATCAGGCCGCCAGCGCCTGCGCCGGCGGCACGTAGTCAAGACCCAGCGCCTCTGCCACGGCATCGAAGGTCACCAGCCCGCGGTGTACGTTCAGTCCGGCGAGCAGGTGCGCATCGGCCTGCAGTGCTGCGCGCACGCCCTTGCCGGCCAGCGCGAGCACGAAAGGCAGGGTGGCGTTGTTGAGTGCGAAGGTGGACGTGCGCGGCACCGCCCCGGGCATGTTCGCCACGCAGTAGTGCACGACATTTTCGACCACGTAGGTGGGCTCGGAATGAGTGGTCGGCCGGCTCGTCTCAAAGCAGCCGCCCTGGTCGATGGCCACATCCACGACCACCGAGCCCGGGCGCATCCGCGAAATCATCTCTCGACTCACCAGTTTCGGCGCCGAGGCGCCAGGTATGAGCACGGCACCGACCACGAGGTCCGCGCCGGTCACATAGTGCTCGAGTGTATCGACTGTGGAATAGATCGTGTTCAGCCGCCCGCCGAACTGGAAGTCGAGCGTCTGCAGGCGGGCCAGCGAACGATCCAGCACGGTGACATCGGCCTCCATGCCCATGGCCATGCGGATGGCATTGGTGCCGACCACACCGCCGCCGATGACCACGACATTCGCCGGCGCCACGCCCGGGACGCCGCCCAGCAACACCCCCGCGCCACCGGCCTCCTTTTCCAGACAATGCGCGCCCGCCTGTACGGACATGCGGCCCGCCACCTCGCTCATCGGCGCCAGCAGCGGCAGCGAGTTGCCCGGACCCGTGACCGTCTCGTAGGCGATCGCGGTGACGCCCGACTCGATCAGCAGGCGCGCCTGCTGTGGATCGGGCGCCAGGTGCAGGTAGGTGAACAGCACCTGGCCTTCACGCAGCATGCGGCACTCCTGCGGCTGCGGCTCCTTCACCTTGATGATCAATTCACTGTCTGCAAACACCTGTGCCGCGGAGCCGGCGATCGATGCGCCGGCGCGCTCGTAGTCTTCATCGTTCATGCCGATCCCAAGGCCGGCACCGGATTCGATCAGAATCTCGTGGCCGCGGACCCGCAGTTCGCGCACGCTGCCCGGGGTCAGGCCGACGCGGTATTCGTGGTTCTTGATTTCCTTTGGAACGCCGATCTTCATCAGGAGGTCTCCGGCTTCACGATGCGCTACACGTTACGCCCGCAGGCTGCGATCAACAACATTCCCAGCGCTGAAAGGCTGCAACGATTCAATCGAAATGCGGTAGATTTCCGACATGAGTTCGCTTGCCCGCACCCTGCTGCGACTGACACTGGGGCTTGCTGCCGCATGGCTGGCAATGTGTGCGCTGCTGTTCGTCTTCCAGGCGCGGCTGCTGTATCTGCCGGATCTGGCCGGCCGCGAACTCAACGCCCTCCCCACTGACATCGGTCTGGATTTCGAAGATGTCGACTTTCAGGCGGCAGACGGCGTGTCGTTGCACGGCTGGTTCGTCCCCGCGAAAGCCGCCATCGGCACGGTCATCATCTTCCATGGCAACGCCGGCAACATCTCGCATCGTCTCGAGACGCTGCGCATCTTCAACACGCTGAGCCTGAACAGCTTCATCTTCGACTACCGCGGGTACGGGCAAAGCGGTGGCAGGCCCACCGAGGCGGGTACCTATCTGGACGCCGAGGCGGCATGGCGCCATATCGTCGAGACGCGGGGTATCGACGCCGACGCGGTGGTGCTGTTCGGCCGCTCGCTGGGTGCTGCGATTGCCGCACGCCAGGCGAGCGTTGCAACGCCTGCCGCGCTGATCCTGGAATCGGCATTCACATCGGCGCCCGACCTGGCCGCCGAGCTCTACCCGATATTCCCGGTGCGTCTGCTGGCGCGCCTGGACTACGGCACGCAAGGCTTCGTTCAGAACTCCGCCGCACCGGTGCTGGTCATCCACAGTCGGGACGACGACATCGTGCCCTTCGCGCATGGGCTGGCACTGCTAGAGACAGCCGGGGATCGTGGTCAGCTGCTGGCGATTCGCGGCGACCACAACTCAGGATTTCTGCGCAGCGGGCAGACCTACCTGCAGGGGCTCGAAGCCTTCATCGCGCAGCATCTTCCGGTGCGACGGCATCCGGCGCCTCCGCCGTGACGCAGGCGGCAAACGCATGCGCATCGACGTTGCCACCGGAGAGCACGACCACGGCGCACTGACCGGCAAGATCGCCGACGCGGTACAGCAGCGCTGCGAGCGCCACCGCGCCGCCGGGTTCGAGCACGATCTTCAGGCGCGCAAAGGCCAGACGCATGGTCGCATCCACCTCGGCATCGCTCACCGCGTAGCCCCCGGCACACAGCCGCCGATTGATCGCAAACGTCAGTTCGCCGGGTGTCGGCGCGAGCAGCGCATCGCAGATGGAGCGTGCGCTCGCGTCGTTGCGTTCGTGTGTGCCGGAGACGAACGAGCGCCGGTGGTCATCCAGCCCGGCCGGCTCTGCCGTGTACACGTCCACCGACGGAAATCGCGACTTCAGTGCCAGCGCACAGCCGGCGGTCAGCCCCCCTCCGCTGGCGCCGAGGATGGCCAGCGACGGGGTCAGATTCAGTGCCGCGAGATCCTCGGCAATCTCCAGGCCCGTCGTGCCCTGGCCGGCAATGACATGCGGATCGTCGAACGCGGGCACCAGCGTGGCACCTTGTTCGTCAGCCAGCCGAGCGGCGATCGCTTCGCGGCGCTCGCGCAACCGATCGTAGAGCACGACGGCTGCGCCCAGGGCCCGGGTGTTCGCGATCTTGATGGCCGGGGCATCTGCCGGCATGACGATCGTCGCGGCCATGCCCAGCAGTCGCGCCGCCTCGGCGACACCCTGCGCATGGTTGCCGGAGGAGAACGCCACCACACCGCGCGCACGCGCGCACGCATCCAGCTGCACCAGGCGATTCCAGGCGCCACGAAACTTGAACGAACCGGTGCGCTGGAAAATCTCGGCTTTCAGGAACACCCGACCGTTGAGCTCCGCGTCCAGCCATGGTGCCTGCAGCAACGGCGTGCGCACGGCGACACCGGCCAGACGCCTGGCCGCGGCAACGACATCATTGGCATCCGGCAGACGCACATCGCTGGAGGCGGACATAGGCGCTCGCTCAGGCTTCAGATCCGCAGCATTATGCCCCGCCGAGCACCGCGCGCCATGCAGCAAGCTTGGCTGCGAAGTTCAGGGAGGCATGCGCAGGGCTGGTCGAGGGCAGGCGTGTCGTCGGCAGATCGCGCGCATGTCCGCTGAGCGTAGGCAGGACTTCACGTTGATAGAGGCGCTGTGCTGCCGCGCCATTGAATGCCACCCGTACGATGCGCGGATGGGCGTGAAGAAAAGCTGCAAAATCGTTGGCGCGCAGGCCGTCGCTGCGAATATCGGCGTCGAGGCTGCCTTTGCGCTCGCAGAATTGCAGCACGTCCCATACGGCGATGCCGTGAAGTTTCAGACAGACAACCCGTCTGGCATAGGCAAGGCTGGGGTCTGCGCCGAACAGCGCCCCCATGATCGGCCAGAAGGCATTGCGGGGATGCGCGTAGTACTGGCCGGCCGCCAGCGACGCAACACCCGGCATGCTGCCCAGGACCAATAGTCGGGCATCGCGGCGGGCGATCGGGGGGAAGCTTCGCACCGGCGCCATGTCGACGACGGGACCTGCAATCTCGGGCTGTGCGCAAACTCGCCCTGCCGGTGGGAACCGGCAGGGCGATCCGGCTATTCGGGGATCACATTCTCTGCCTGTGGACCCTTCTTGCCCTGGGTGACTTCCATCGTCACCTTCTGGCCTTCGGCCAGCGACTTGAAGCCGCTTGCCTGGATGGCGCTGTGATGTACGAATACATCAGGACCGCCTTCCTGCTGGATGAAGCCGAAGCCCTTCTCGTCGCTGAACCACTTTACGGTTCCGGAGACTTTTTGACCTGCCATATCAACCTCGTCGTGCTGTAACACCGATCCGATACCGGCGCCGCGGACGTGAAAACCACGCCTGCATTGCCGATCCTACAGCTTCGGCGCGCTGAGTGCATGATTTTTCCGTCTTTTGCCTAGAGCGCACTCTTCAGGCGTTCATACTCCTGGCGCACAAGGCGGCCGAACAGCGGGTCGCTGTCCAGGCCCAGGTCCATGTCGAGTTCGCCAAGTGTCCCGGCTTCCAGCAGCTGGCGGGCGACCGGAAACAGGGTCTCTTCTTCGAAATCCAGGTGCTCGCGCTGCGAGCGCAGGTAGTCGCGCGCCAGGCGCTTGAACGCATGGCGCTCCGTGGCCACTTCACTTTCGATCTCCTGCACCACGTCCGCGAAGGCCTTGCCCTTCTGAAACAGCGATTTGTGCTCGGCCTGCAGACGCTCGACCTCACCGCGCAGCGCCGAGTCCGTGTGCTGCAGATGCGCAAACAGGCGATCCTCGACGGGGTGGTGATACAGGTCGCCGTAGTGCGTCAGGTAATGCAGCGCGTCGTAGACCAGCGCCAGATCCGCCGGCTGATCACCATCAAGCAGGCGCAGTTCCCGCTCGATCAGATCCAGCAGCTGGGACATGTTGATGTGGTCGGCGTGAAGCTGATCGAGCATCCGGGTCATGGCGAGCCTCGCTGGGGATGGGCCTGTGCCCACTATCCAGCAATCCGCGCGCGGGGCAATAGGGGTTGTCCGTACAGCGGACCGCTGGCCTCAGGCGCCCTCACGCTCTGGCCAGCGCTGCGGCACCTTGCGCACCTTCTCCAGGTCGTAGCCCTGCTCGGCAATGAAGGCGAGAACGCGCTGGTATTCGGCTTCGGGAATCTCGGGCTCGCGCGCCATAATCCACACGTAGTCGCGTTTGCTGCGCCCGATCACCGTCACCGAGTAGTCCTCGTCGAGCCAGATGATCAGGAACTCGGCCTTGAACGGCCACACGAAGCGCATGCCCCACTCGGCGTTGCTCTCGCTGCGAATGTACCCGGTGGGCGTGTAGCGCTTGGGCTCGCCGTCGAAGCCGCCCTTGCGGAAGGTGAACACGGTGGCGATCGTGCCGTCATCGTTGAGGCTGTAGCTTTCCACGGCGTTGTAGACATCGCGCTCGAGAAAGGTCGGGATGTTGGCAATGACGTACCAGTCGCCCATGTAGCGTTCGATGTCGACGTGGTCGACGGTCGGTATGGTGGGCATGGAACTGCATCCTGTGATGATCAGCAGTGCCGAGGGCACGAGGAGGCGCAAGAATTTTCGCATCAAAAACACCTGGCGATCTTGAGTGGCTACCTTAACGCACTTTCGCGCAGGCCACCTCGGCGGATTCACTCGGGCGTGTCGAATACCAGCAGCGTCTGACCCTCGTCGACGCGCTCACCGACACTGAAATTCACCCGGCTGACCGTCCCGTCTGCGGGCGCGCGGATGATGTGTTCCATCTTCATCGCCTCGACCACCATCAGGGATGCACCCGCCTCGACCACCTCGCCGGCACTGACGTGCACGGCAATGACCTGACCCGGCAGCGGCGAGGTCAACGAGCCAGCCGGGGCGTGGCCCGCGCCTGCCGCATCGCCGGGGCGATGGTGCGTGAACGACCAGGGATGCCCCGCCAGCCACAGTGTGACCACCGCGCCGTGCCGGCCGTCATGAATATCGAAATCCAGTGTCATGATGCGGCTGTCGAGTTCGAACGCCAGCCTGCCCGGCGCGGGAGACTCGATCACGCGTGCTACCAGCGCGCCCGCGCCGTCGTCCAGCTGCACGGCGTCGCCGAGGTGTTCGATGACGACCTCATGGTGCTCACCGGCAGCCTCCAGTGCCACCCGCTCGCGCGCGGGCAGGTTGAGCCGCCAGCCATCGCCAAGCGCCCAGGGAGACCCGGCTGGCGTGACCTGGCGCGCGCGGGCTGTCGCTGCGTCGGCGGCCCGCCGAACGACCAGCAGGGCTGCGAGCAGGCAGGCCTCGCGCGGCGGCGTCGGTACCGTCTGTGCCAGCGCCGGATGCAGCGACAGAAAGCCTGTGCTCACCCCGCCGCGCGCGAATGCCTCGTGTTCGACAACGTTGCGCAGCAGGCTCAGGTTGGTTGCCACACCCAGCACGCGTGTCGCAGCCAGCGCCTGGCGCATCCGCGCAAGCGCCTCGGCGCGGTCGCGACCGTGGGTGATCAGCTTGGCGAGCATCGGGTCGTAATGACTGGTGACGACGTCGCCTTCGTCCACCCCTGCATCGATGCGCACGCCCGTGCCAGCCGGCCACTGCAGGCGACGCAGCCGACCGGTCGAGGGCAGATAGCCGCGCGCGGGATCCTCGGCGTACAGGCGCGCCTCCAGCGCGTGGCCTTCCACCCGGATATCGGCCTGGCGCAATGGCAGGGGCATGCCTGCCGCCACCTGCAACTGCCAGGCCACCAGGTCCTGGCCGGTGATCATCTCTGTGACTGGATGTTCTACCTGAAGTCGTGTGTTCATCTCCATAAAATAAAACGTATCTTCTTCGACGATGAACTCCACCGTACCCGCACCGCGATAGTCGATGGCGCGCGCGGCAGCCACCGCGGCCTCGCCCAACGCCGTGCGCAGGGTCTCGGCGATGCCCGGGGCCGGGGCTTCCTCGAGCACCTTCTGGTGGCGGCGCTGCACCGAGCAGTCGCGCTCGAACAGGTGCACGACATTGCCGTGGGCGTCGGCGAATACCTGCACCTCGATATGGCGCGGCGCCTGCAGGTATTTCTCCAGCAGCATGGTGTCGTCGCCGAACGCCGCGCGGGCCTCGCGCCGCGCCGCGGCCAGCGCCTCGACGAAGTCTTCCGCGCGCGTGACCACGCGCATGCCCTTGCCGCCGCCGCCGGCACTGGGCTTGAGCAGCAGCGGCCAGCCTGTCGCGTGTGCTTCGCGCTGCAGACGCGCCGTGCTCATGTCTTCGCCGTGGTACCCGGGCACCACCGGCACACCGGCCTCGATCATGCGCGCCTTGGCCTCTCGCTTGGACCCCATGGCGCGGATCGCTGCGGCCGGTGGGCCCACGAAAGTCAGGCCAGCCGACTCGCAGGCCTGCGCGAACTCGGCGTTCTCTGCGAGGAAACCGTAGCCGGGATGCACGGCGTCAGCGCCCTGGTCCCGGGCGACCCGCAGCAGGCGCCCGATGTCCAGATATGAGCGCGCCGCATCCGCCTCGCCGATGCACACGGCCGTATCGGCTAGACGCACATGGCGGGTTTCACGATCGGCCTGCGAGTACACGGCGATCGTCTCGACCCCCAAACGCCGTGCGGTATCGACGATGCGGCAGGCGATCTCTCCGCGGTTTGCAATCAATAACTTGCGGATCATATTTCGGGTACTACATCCGGAACACGCCGTACGGCGTCTCGGCCGGTAGAGGCGCCTGGCAGGCGATCGCCAGACCCATTGCCAGCACGCGGCGGGTGTCCAACGGATCGATGATGCCGTCGTCCCACAGACGGCTGCTTGCGTAATAGGGATGACCCTGGTGGTCGTACTGGGCACGAATGGATTCGCGAAACTCAGCTTCGTCCTCGGCCGACCATTCTCCGCCGCGCGCGGCCATCGCGTCGCGGCGCACCTGCGCGAGCACGGTGGCCGCCTGCTCGCCGCCCATCACCGAGATGCGAGCGTTGGGCCACATCCACAGGAACCGTGGCTGGTAGGCACGTCCGCACATGCCATAGTTGCCGGCGCCGAACGAGCCGCCGATCAGCACGGTGAGCTTCGGCACCCGCGCACAGGACACGGCCGTCACCAGTTTCGCACCGTCCTTGGCAATACCGGCGTGCTCGTACTTGCGCCCGACCATGAAGCCGGTGATGTTCTGCAGGAACACCAGCGGAATGCCGCGGCGGTTGGCAAGCTCGATGAAGTGCGCGCCCTTGAGTGCGCTTTCGGAGAACAGGATGCCGTTGTTCGCGAGAATCGCGACCGGGTAGCCATGCAGGCGCGCGAAGCCGCACACCAGCGTCGGTCCATACAGCGCCTTGAACTCGTCGAACGCGGACGCATCGACCAGACGCGCGATCAGCTCGCGGACATCCCAGGCGGTGCGCGTGTCGCGCGGCACCACCGAATAGATCTCGCTGGCCGGATACACAGGCTCGACCGGCGCGCTGGTCACACAACTGACCTTAGGGCTGCGATTCAGATTGCCGACCAGACGCCGTGCGATCGACAGTGCGTGGGCATCGTCGTCGGCCAGGTGATCGGCCACGCCTGAACTGCGCGCATGCACATCCCCGCCGCCGAGTGTTTCGGCGTCGACCTGTTCGCCGGTGGCGGCGCGCACCAGCGGCGGCCCGCCCAGAAAGATCGTGCC
>CAYLNP010000082.1:0-1330 GCA_964384925.1 uncultured Woeseiaceae bacterium | reverse complement strand
CGCACATCGCCGGCACATAGGCGCCGCCGGCGGTGCACGAACCCATCACCACGGCAATCTGTGAAATGTTCAGCGCCGAGAGGCGCGCCTGGTTGTAGAAGATGCGCCCGAAGTGATCGCGGTCCGGGAACACCTCGTCCTGGAGCGGCAGGAAGGCGCCGCCGGAGTCGACCAGGTAGACGCACGGCAGGTGGTTCTCCAGTGCGATCTCCTGGGCGCGCAGATGCTTCTTGACGCTCAGCGGGTAGTAGGTGCCGCCCTTCACGGTGGCATCGTTGGCCAGAATCATGCACTCGGTGCCATTGACGCGGCCGATGCCGGCCACCAGTCCCGCGCACGGCACTTCATCATCGTAGTGACCCAGCGCCGCAAACTGACCGATCTCGAGCAACGGCGAGCCTGCGTCGAGCAGCCCGGCAACGCGCTCGCGCGGCAGCAGCTTGCCGCGCGCCAGGTGCTTGTCACGCGCATGCGCAGACCCGCCGGTGGCGATGCGCGCCGCGGTCGCGCGCAGGTCTTCGGCAAGTGCTGCGTGGTAGGCGGCGTTTGCCCGGCTGTCGTCGCTGGCGATATCGAGCTTGCTTGCGAGCACCTGCATGCGCCGGTTCCTGCGCTAGCCTTGCGCGGCTGCCGGCCGGCGCAGCATCAGCGCCGCGCGCCGGCACGAGCCGACCAGTTCATCGCGCTGGTTGAAGCCCCGATGCAGGAAGGTGACGATGCCGGCGTTGGGCCGCGAGCCGCTTGCGCGCATCTCCAGCACCTCGGTGTCGACCCGCAGCGTATCGCCGATGAACACCGGGCTGGGAAAGCGCACCTCGTCCCAGCCCAGGTTGGCGACGGTCGTGCCGAAGGTGGTGTCGCCCACGGAAATACCGACCATCAGTCCCAGCGTGAATACGCTGTTGACGATCGGCCGACCGTATTCGCTCTCGCGCATCGCCTCGGCATCCAGGTGCAGCGCCGCCGGATTGTGCGTGAGCGTGGTGAACAGCAGATTGTCGGTCTCGGTGACCGTGCGGCGCATCGCGTGTTCGAAGCGCTGGCCCACGGTGAATTCTTCGTAGTAGAGCCCCGGCATCAGCCAGCCTCCCGCATCAGCTCCCGGCCGATGAGCATACGCCGGATCTCGCTGGTGCCGGCGCCGATCTCGTAGAGCTTCGCGTCGCGCAGCAACCGGCCGGTGGGGTAGTCGTTGATGTAGCCGTTGCCGCCAAGTGCCTGGATCGCCTCCAGCGCCATCCACGTTGCTTTTTCGGAGGCGAGCAGAATGCACGCAGCGGCATCGCAGCGCGTGACACGGCCACGATCGGCGGCACCGGCAACCGCATAC
>CAYLNP010000081.1:1191-10386 GCA_964384925.1 uncultured Woeseiaceae bacterium | reverse complement strand
CAACATTAAGCGCGCCATTGGACCGCCCACGGGGCATGCTGGCAAGCGCTGCGGCGCTGAATAGGTGCAGCGCGGACAGGGCAAAGAAGGTCGCGCTTGGGGCAACTGATCGGATGCGAATCAACAGGGACACTCCACCGCTCGGGAACGGCTTAAAAGTATAACCAGGCTAGGAAGTTCAAACGCCCTTTTCGTCGAGTCCGCCAGGTAGGCGGTGGCCGCGCAAGCGGCGGTTTGGGCAAGGATCGGGCCTGCGCGAGCTAAATTTCGGTATCAGCTGGGCGTGCAGCCTGGTCGTCCGTTGCCATTTCTCACTGAATCCCTCACTGAATCCCGACGCCGGGCCAAGCGCGCCCCTGCGGGATCGTCGCCGCATCTGATGGCACGCAAACAAGTCGCTATGGCCCTACATGCGATGGGCCTTTGTGGCCTCGTTTGTTCAAGGGCGGATGGATCGCAGCGAGACACTGAGGAGCCTGGTGATGGAGTTCGGAGACGGCGTCGCCGACATCGTCACGGCCTACACCGACGGCACCGACGGCACCGCCGAATCGAAGTCAGATGCCAGGACCGACGAGGAAAAACGCGCGAACTGGCGAAGCCGCAAGCTTGCCTGCCTGGCACACCTCGCGCGCGCGACCGATGGAACGTTGCTGGTATCGGCTTGCGACAAGCTGCATAACGCACGCGCCGTCGTTGGCGATCTGGAGAATCCGGCAGTGGGCTTCTCCGCCTTCGATCGCTTCACCGGAGGAGTGGACGGCAGTCGCAGCCGCCGCACGGTGTCTGGAGGCATGTGCTGTTGCGGCCTGGTCCGGTCTTGCTCGCCGTGCGGCTTCCCAAGACGCGAACCAGCGCATCATTGGCGCGCGTTTCGGTCCATGTCTTCGGCGATCGCACGCTTCTCATACCAGCCTCTCAGAGTTTCGAAGGCCGGCTTGCGTTCGCCTTCTTCATCGAGCAGTCCCTTTCGGTTCCAGTAGTCCTGAAAGCGGCCGTGCCAGCGTCTCGGCACGCGAAAGTCCTTCAGGATCCACGGCGATATCCCGTCGAGGCCCGGCATGGTGTCGAACAGGGCGAGATTCTGCTCGTAGAGCCAGCGCTGGTAATCGGCACTCCAGCGCACCTCCCTCGGGGCGCGGAAGCTGCGTGGTGCATCCGCACCGAACTCGCTGAACAGGAATGGCTTGTCAAAGTCGGAGGTAAACCTGACGTTGGCGATCTCAGCCGGCGTGCGCTGCCCGTACCAGCCTTCGTACTGGTTGACGGAGATCACGTCCAGAGCGTCGCCGAGTGGATCGACGATGCGGATCTCATCACCACTGCTCTGCGCCTTGTTCAACGCCGCAGTGACCAGCCGCGTGCCGTCGAAGGCACGGGTGTCGTCGATGAGCCGACGCAGGAAAGCGTTGCGGGCCGGCGTGATCGAGGTCTCGTTCGCCACACTCCAGAGCACGACCGATGCCCGGTTGAAGTCGCGGTCAATGTTGACCGCTTGCATTCGCCGCGCGAGCGAAAGCGTAGCCGGGTCGCCGTATCGGATCTCGTCCCAGTAGACCGGAATCTCGCTCCACACCAGCAGGCCCATCTCGTCCGCCAGGCGCGTGGTCGTCTCGCCGTGTGGATAGTGCGCCAATCGAACGAAGTTGGCGCCGAGGTTCTTGGCCGCCTGCAGCAGTGCGCGAGCTTCCGCCTCGGTGCGCACGCGGCCGCCCTCGGCGCCGAACCGCTCATCATGCAGGCTGATTCCGCGGAGGAAAAGCCGCTCATCGTTGAGGTAGAGGTCGGCCCCGCGTGCCAGGATAAGGCGCAGACCTACCCGATCCGCTATGCGGTCTTGTGGCGTTGCCGTGGTCGTTGCCATGGCCTCAAACGACTCAGTCGCTGCCACCGGGTCTTCCGTTGAGTGGCTGCCGCGCACGCCATGAAGGGCGGCTTCGAAGTGGTAAAGCATCGGGCTCCGTGGCGACCACGGAACGAACGTTGCGGGTGTCGCCGTAGTCTCGGCGCGGCCCGCGACATCGACTGACGCAGTGCTGTCGATTCCGAGCTCGGGCATTGTGAAGCGGACCGATGTGCCCTCGCGTACGGGGCCTTCGATACGCGCCGTCAGCCTCACTGCGCCGTCGTTCTGCAGCGCTACGCGCGCCGCTCCGAGATGCGTCTCCGGGACATGAACGAGGTGCAACGAGCGGGTCAGGCCGCCATAGTTGAACCAGTCGAAATCGAGCGCTGGAACGCCTTGTGGTTCACGACCGGCGTCGACTGCGATCACCAGCACGTTGTCGCTCTCGGCTTTCAGTTTGCCGGTGACCTCGAACTGGAACGGCGTGAAGCCGCCGGCATGCTCGCCGACGGGCTCGCCGTTCAGCCAAGCACGCGTGCGGTAGTTGGCCGCTTCGAAGTACAGGAACTGCCGCTCGCCGGCGCTTAACGCGTCGGTGCGCAGGCGTCGGTGGTACCAGAGCATGCCCTCGTAGAAGTGGAGCTCAGGCACCTGGGTGTTCCAGTCGCCCGGTACCCGGATGCGCCGGGCGCTGTCCCACTCGTATTCGATCAACGGGTTCTCGAACGCGTCTGCGCGCTGGTCCAGCGAGAGGCTGCGGCGCGGTGGACGCGGCTTGTTCAGAGCAATCCTGAAGGGATCCACGATGTACCGCCATTCACCGTCGAGCGTCTGTTTTCGACGGGCACCAAGGTGCGCAAGCGGCAGGTTCGCGAATGCTGCATCGGCAGTTGCGGCTGGCGGCGCAGTCCAGTCCCGGGAACGCGCGTAGGCGACAAGAAAGCGCAGCCCGAAGGCGGTGGCGATCGGTCGCGCACGCACAGAAAGTTGACCGTCGCTGCCACGTCGCCGACGCATTTCGAGGAGGCCGCCGGCAAGCGCCGCATCGGGATGATCGTCGGGATAGCGATTCGCCAGCACCCAACGCAGTGCGGTCTCGATACTGGCATCGAATTCGCGTGTCCCAGCGATAGCGCGCGCCTGCAGCATGACCAGGGCTGCGAAGGCGGTGGCCGAACCGGTGATGGACTCGCGGCGGACGTCGAACGCCTGCGGCGCCGAGCGCGCCGCGCGAAGCGGGTTCACGGCATAACGCGCATCCCGGCTTTCGTACCAAGCACTTCCGTCCGCATCGAGCAGGCGCTGTGTTGAACGCAGCGCGCGAAGCGCGCTGTCGCGGTAGCGGACGTCCTTCGTTTCCGCGTAGCCATGGAGCAGCGCCTCTGCGTACCAGAGGTTGAAGCGCGGGTGGATGGCGCCGCTCTGGGGGTCGTTCGGCTCAAAGTCCATCCAGAAGCCGTTTGCGTGCTGGCGCTCGACGGTCGCATCAAGCGTGCGCAGAAATGCTGCCCTCAACGCGTCCCGCTGCGTGGTGTCATCAAGGTGTCGGGAAGCATCGAGGAACAGACTTCCTTCGGTGTTCGGCCGCGCAACCTGGGTGCGTGTTGCCCGATCATCGCCGTGATGCGGACTTCGGTCAGTCCATGCGACGCCCTTGGCGGGGTCGACTATGTTGAGGATCAGGCCGTCGTCGACGCTGTACAGATTCGCAAGCGACCAGAGCGCCGATTCGGTTGCGACGTCGGCGTAGCGCGGGTCGCCGGTGGCGGCACTGAGGCGATACAATCCTGCACTGCCATCCGATATGGTCGTAAAGTTGATGAGCGCGCCGAGCCGATCGCCATGCGCTGCGTTGAGAAGGCCGGCCAACTTGCCTTCTTCAATACGCTGGGCGATCCACCATTCTCCGCCCCGACGCGCAGCGTCCAGATAACGTGCGTCGCCGTTGATCGCATGCGCCTCGATCAATCCGAGCACAAGCTGCCCCGTGTGCCAGGCGGGCTCCTGCAGATGGAACTCGCCGCGGACAATGTCGTAGTCCCCGCGCGCCATGCCGTCAGCACCCAGCGCGCCGAGCATCGCGTGTCGAGCCAGACCGTCGATGGCTGCGCGCACCGCGGCCTCATCTGTGGCGATCGGTTCGACCTGGGCCGCATCTCCGGCCATCGACCGTGCCGAAAGCGATGGCGGCATGGCGCCGAGAAGCAGAGCCAGCAGCGCGAACAGAAGAGCCAGCACTCTTTGCATCACATCACCGCACCGATTTGCCAGGGAACGAATTCAGCTTCACCGAAGCCGAGCCTTTCGCTCGCGCTTTCCTCCCCCGAGGCCAGCGCGACGAGGCGTTCGAACACTGCCGCGCCCATCGTGTCGATACTGTGGCGACCGTCGAGGATGCCGCCGCAATCTATATCGATGTCGTCGGCCTGTCGTACCGCGAGTGCGCTGTTGCTGGCCAGCTTCAGGCTGGGCACGGGCTTTGCGCCGAACACCGCGCCGCGGCCGGTAGTGAAGGCGAGCAGGGTGCAGCCCCCGGCGATCTGCCCGGTGGCACTGCAGGGGTCGTAGCCTGGCGTATCCATGAACTGGAAGCCGGCCTCGCGAACGGTTTCGGCGTAGTCAAGCACTGCGCGAAGGGGCGCACGGCCGCCTTTCGCGACCGCGCCGAGAGACTTCTCAAGAATTGTGGTCAGCCCGCCGGCAATATTGCCGGGCGATGGGTTGTTGTTGAGGTCGGTGCCGTGTTTCTCGGCGTAGGCCTCCCACCAGGCGAGCTTCGCGCGCAGCGCCTCGGCGACGGCCGGCGATTGCGCGCGAGCCAGCAGCAGGCTTTCGGCGCCATAGATCTCCGGCGTTTCCGACAGCACCACGCTCGCACCGGCTGCGACCAGCCGATCGGCTGCGGCACCAAGCGCTGGATTCGCGGAGAGCCCGCTCCAACCGTCCGACCCGCCGCACTGAAGGCCCAGGGTCAATTTTGAGATGGGCGCCGGTTGGCGCGTGTCTGCATTGGCAAGCACAAGCAGTGATTCGACTTCGGCGATTCCGGCAGCGATTGCTTCGCGGGTTCCGCCGACCTGTTGAATTCCGAGCGTACGAAGACGCGCACCGGCTTCAAGGCCCTGTTCGCGCAGGAGTCGATCGAGCTGGTTCACCTCGCAGCCCAAGCCGAGCAGAAGGACGCCGGCAAAGTTCGGATGCCGCGCATATCCCGCAAGCGTACGTTGCAGCAGGGTGATGCCATCGCCATCGTGTGCCATCCCACAGCCGGTGGAATGCGTGAAGGCAACTACGCCGTCGACGTTCGGATAGCCCGATGGCCGACCCTCGCCGAAGTGCCTGGCGATCTGTCGCGCAACAGTGGCCGAGCAGTTCACCGAAGTCAGGATGCCAACAAAATTGCGCGTGCCTACGCGCCCGTCTTCGCGAAGGAAGCCGAGGAACCGTCGTTCCTGCAACGCACCGAAGCGATCCGCATCGAAGGCCTTCAAAGGCACGGCCGGACGTGGCAAGTCCGCATCGAATCTCAGGTTGTGTACGTGCACGTGGGCGCCGGAGGCGATGGCTTCGGTGGCGGCTCCGATTGGCATTCCGTACTTGGTCACTGGCTCACCACCTGCATGGTCGCGCAGCGCGAACTTGTGACCGCGCGGCACAGCATCGATGAGCGTGGGGCCGTCGGCCACAGGCTGTTCGCCGATCGCCAGATCAACCAGCGCGACGGCGACACCGTCTGCTGCGGACAAACGGAGCGCGCGCGGTGGGGTGCTCATAGGCGAAATGCGCCGTGCGTTGTCAGTACGCCAAGCGTCGCCACGACTCCGCTTCGACGCAGGTGGCTGAGCGCGGCGGAGACGTCGTCCTTCAGCACCGAGTCGTCGGCTAGCGACTGGGGAAACACTGCGCGCTCGGCAAACACTTCGCGCACGGCCCTGGCAGGATCATCGTGGTTCGCGCGCCCGGCCAGACTTGAGGCGAGCGGGTCGCGCACATCGATGGGCTGGCCTGCCAGATCCTGGCCGGAGACGTATTGGATCCATGCAGCGAGCGCCGCGGCCAGCACAGGTACGCGCGCGCCCGCCTGCCGTTGGGCTTCGATCGTGCGAAGCCAGCGCTGCGGAATCTTCTGTGAGCCATCCATCGCGATCTGCCAGTTTCGGTGCTGCAGCGCGCGGTTGGAGAACCGCGCCAGCAGCGCAGCGCGGTAGGCACCAAGATCGAGGCCGACTGCGCTGGACAAGGTGGGCGCCACCTCGTCACGCATGAGTTGCGACACGGCTGAGCGCATGCCCGGGGCGGCCATTGCTTCGGCAACATGAGCGTAGCCGCCGAGGTATCCGAGGTACGCGATCAGCGAATGGCTTCCATTGAGAAGGCGCAGCTTCGCAAGCTCAAAGGGGGCGACATCGTCGACCATCTGTGCGCCGGCTTCTGCGAGCGGCGCCAGGCGCGGGTCCTGTGCCTCGATCACCCACTGCGAGAAGGGTTCTGCCTTCACCAGGCCGTGGTCTTCAAGGTCCCATTGCTCGCGCACGGCTGTGTGGTCTGCGGCGGTCGTCGCCGGTACGATGCGGTCCACCATCGTGCAGGGGAACACTCCATGCGCGTTGATCCAGGGCACCAGTTCCGGTCGTACTTGCGCAGCGTAGTCGAGGACCAGCCCACGCAAGAGTCGACCGTTTGCCGGCAGGTTGTCGCAGCAGAGCACGATCGGCGCCGGAAGTTTGGCCGCCGCACGTCGCGACAGTGAAGCCACCAGCAGGCCGATTGCTGAGCGTGGTTCGGCCGGATTGGCCAGGTCGTGGGCGATTTCCGGGTGCGCTCGATCAAGCACACCGTCTGCCGGACGATGGCCGTAGCCCTTTTCGGTAATCGTCAGCGTGACCAGCCATGTGAGCGGGTCCGCCAGCGCCGCAAGGACGGTCTCGCGCTCGGTCGGCGCGTGCAGCACGCGACCAATTGCGCCGACAACGCGTAGTGCCGGTTCATTCGCGTCGTCGAGGCGCAGCACCCCATACAGGCCGTCTTGAGGATTGAGCTGGTCAGGCACATCCCGTTGGCGCAGAGAGACGCCGGTGACGAAGAAGCCGCGGTGTCCCTTTGCAAGAAGCGTGTCGAAGGCGACAGCCTGGTGCGCACGATGGAAAGCACCGACCCCCAGGTGCACGACGCCACCCTCCAAGGCGGCACGCTCGCGGTTGTAACCGGGCAGTGACAGGCCAAGGGCGTTGGCGGGTCTTGTTTGACTGCGTTGCGCGGCCGAGCGCACGTTGAGCAGTGCGCATCCCAGCCGCGGCACCTTTGCGAGACCCAGGCCGACCGAGCTCACCGTTTAGCTCCCGGCAGCCGGTAGGCTTCGCGCGCCAAGGCATGCGCGAGGTCCTGTGCCAGATTGTAGGCTTCATCCTCATCCAGTCGATGCTCGCAGACGAGTTCGGCGAGGAAGCCGCAGTCGATGCGTCTTGCGAGATCGTGTCGGGCGGGGATCGAGAAGAACGCGCGCGTGTCATCGTTGAAGCCCACCGTGTTGTAGATGCCAGCGGTCTCGGTGACGTTGCGGCGGAAACGTCGCATGCCCTCCGGACTGTCGTGGAACCACCACGCAGGGCCGAGCTTCAGGCACGGGTAGTGGCCTGCGAGCGGCGCAAGCTCTCGTGCGTAGGTGCTCTCGTCGAGGGTGAACAGAATGATGCTGAGGTCGCGCGCATCACCCACCGCGTCAAGCAACGGCTTCAGGGCATGCACGTAGTCCGTGCGCATCGGGATATCGGCGCCCTTGTCGCGGCCAAAGCGCTCGAACACACCCCGATTGTGGTTGCGCAAGGAGCCGGGATGGATCTGCATCACCAACCCGTCGTCGATGCTCATCTTCGCCATTTCGGTGAGCATCTGAGCTCTGAACAGTTCGGCATCCGCGGCGCTTGGGTTGCCCGCGCGCACTCGTGCGTAAAGCCGTTCGCAATCCGCGCGTGACAAATTGGCGGTGGCGGAGCTCGGGTGACCATGGTCGGTGCTGGTGGCGCCATGCCGTGCGAAGAACGCGCGCCGTACTCGGTGTGATTCCAGATAGCCCGACCACATGCCCGTGTCCTGGCCAGTGAGTTCGCCGAAACGATCGAGATTGGAAACGAAACCTTCGAACTCCGGATCGACCACAGGGTCCGGGCGATACGCCGTAATGACACGATGGCCCCAACCCTCGGCCATCAGCTTGGAATGGTGGGCGAGATCATCGAGTGGCGACTCGGTGGTGGCGATGCACTCGATGCGGAAGCGGTCCAGCAGTGCGCGCGGTCGATAGGCTGGCGTAGCCAGAGCTTCGTTGATGGCGTCGTAGAAATCGTCCGCGGTTTCTGGACCGAAGCGACCTTCGAGCCCAAACACTTCTCCGAAAACGTGGTCAAACCACATCCGGGACGGTGTGCCGCGGAACAGAAAATAATTCTTGGCGAACAACCGCCAGATCGTGCGCGCGCGATCGTCGCTGAGGTCGTCCGCAGGCACGCCGATGCCGAGGTCTTCCAGCGCAATCCCCTGCGAGTAGAGCATCCGGTAGACGTAATGATCGGGCTGGATCAACAGCGTCGTGGCGTTTGCCCACGGCGCGTCGCTGGCGAACCAAGCCGGATCGGTGTGTCCGTGAGGGCTGATGATTGGCGCCTGGGCGACAGAACGATAGAGCGCGCGCGCAAGATCCCGCGCGGGACCCGCCGGCAGAAGGCGGTCCGGATGACGGGTGCCGGTACTCACGGGGTACCTCCGATGTACCGACGTCGTTGTTCATCAATCCGCGCCTGCATGGCCGCAATCTCTTCGGCCTTGGTTGCTTCAATCAGGTCATCCATAACGCGCACAAGGTGATTGCGCATTGCGGCGCGAGCGGCTTCAGGGTCTCGGGCGCCGATCGCTTCGCATACCGCCTGATGTTCGTTGATGCGCGGCCGGATGCCGGCGGCGCGGACACGCTCAAGGGTTCGGGCGGCCTGCGTGGATCCGCTTCGTGCGTCCCACAGGGTTTGCACCGTGTAAACGATGGCAGCGTTCTGGGTGGCTTCCGCTATCGCGACGTGGAACATCCGGTCGGCTTCTTCGCCCGGGATGCCGAGACGGTCTTCTTCCTCCATCGCATCGAGAGCGGCGCGGATCCGTTGCATCTGCTCGGGCGTTGCCAGCTTGGCGGCAAGGGCCGCGGACTCGCCCTCGAACAGGCAGCGGGCCTCGATCAGCTCGAGCATTCCGATGCCCTCTTCAAGAGCGCGGGCACGCTTGGGCCGTCTCTCGATTACGTAGACGCCCGAACCGGTTCGAATGTCGACTAGCCCTTCGCGCTGAAGGACCAGCAGGGCCTC
>CAYLNP010000081.1:0-1091 GCA_964384925.1 uncultured Woeseiaceae bacterium | reverse complement strand
GAACATGCGGATCACCTCTGTCCGGGTCATCGTCACTTGCCCCGGTCGCAACTTCGTCACCCTGAAGATCGAGACCGACCAGGGGCTGCATGGCATCGGCGACGCCACCATCAACGGCCGCGAGCTGGCTGCAGTTGCCTACCTTGAGCAGCACGTCGTTCCGGCACTGATCGGCCGCGACCCACGGCAGATTGAGGACATCTGGCAATACCTGTACCGCGGCGCGTACTGGCGTCGCGGCTCGGTGACGATGACCTGCATCGCAGCGGTCGACATGGCGCTCTGGGACATCAAGGCCAAGCTTGCCGGCATGCCTCTTTACCAGCTGCTGGGTGGTGCTTCGCGCAGCGCGGTGCGGGTGTACGGACATGCCAACGGTCGCGACATCGCCGAGTGCATCGACGAAGTGCAGCGTTACCGAGAGATGGGCTACACCGCCATCCGCGTGCAAAGCGGAGTGCCTGGCCTTGACGAGGCCTACGGTGTCGGCAAGGGCAAGCTGTTTTATGAGCCGGCCGACCGCGGCGCGGTTGCGCAGGAAACCATCTGGAGTACGCCGGAATATCTTGACCACGCCCCCAGGGTTTTCGAGGCAGTGCGCGCGAAGGTGGGCTTCGGCGTCGACTTGCTGCATGACGTGCACCACCGTCTCACGCCGATCGAAGCCGCCCGTCTAGGCACGTCGCTGGAGCCCTACCGGCTGTTCTGGATGGAAGACCCGGTGCCGGCCGAGAACCAGGAATCGCTGCGCCTGGTGCGCCAGCACACGACCACTCCGATCGCCATCGGCGAGGTGTTCGATTCGATCCACGACTGCCACCAGCTCATCAAGGAACAGCTCGTCGATTACATCCGCAGCACCGTGCTGCACGCAGGCGGCATCACGCACTTGCGGCGCATCGCTGACCTCGCCGCGCTGTATCACATCAAGACCGGTTGTCACGGCGCCACCGATCTCTCTCCGGTGACGATGGGCAGCGCGCTGCATTTCGACCTGTGGGTGCCGAACTTCGGCATCCAGGAATACATGCGCCACTCGCCGGAGACCGACGCGGTGTTCCCGCATGCCTACACCTTCGCTGACGGCCACC
>CAYLNP010000080.1:0-10449 GCA_964384925.1 uncultured Woeseiaceae bacterium | reverse complement strand
TGCTCCTGCAGATAGTCGGTGAGATCTTCGTCCATGCGTTTGGTCAGCGTGGTGATGAGCACGCGCTCGCCGACCTCGGTGCGCAGCGCGATCTCGGAGAGCACGTCGTCGACCTGGGTGCCCGCCGGCCGCACCTCCACCTCCGGATCCAGCAACCCGGTGGGCCGCACCACCTGCTCGGCCACACGCCCGGACATCTCGTATTCGTACTGGCGTGGCGTGGCCGAGACGAAGATGGTCTGCGGCGCCATCGCTGAGTATTCGTCAAAGCGCAGCGGTCGATTGTCCAGCGCCGAGGGCAGGCGGAAGCCGTACTCGACCAGCGTCTCCTTGCGGCTGCGATCGCCTCGGTACATGCCGCCGAGCTGCGGAATGGTCACATGGCTTTCGTCGACGAACAGCAGCGCATCGTCGGGCAGATAGTCGAACAGGCAGGGCGGTGGCTCGCCCGGGCCGCGACCGGAGAGGTAACGAGAATAGTTTTCGATGCCGCTGCAGTAGCCCAGCTCGGCAATCATCTCCAGATCGAATTGCGTGCGCTGCTCGAGCCGCTGCGCCTCGAGCAGGCGACCGTTGTCACGAAGGTTCGTCAACCGGGCCTTGAGTTCGATCTTGATCTCGTCGATGGCGGCGAGCAGGCGCTCACGCGGCGTGACGTAATGCGTCTTGGGAAAGATCGTCAGGCGTGGCACCCGGCGCAGCACCTCGCCGGTCAACGGATCGAAGTAGCTCAGCGCTTCGACTTCATCGTCGAACAGCTCGATACGCACCGCCTCGCGCTCGCTCTCCGCCGGAAACACGTCGATGATCTCGCCGCGCACCCGGTAACAGCCCTGGCGCAACTCCACTTCATTGCGGGTGTACTGCAGTTCGGCAAGGCGGCGCAGCAGCGCTCGCTGATTGATGCGCTCGCCGCGCGACAGATGCAGCACCATGCTGAAGTAGGCCTGCGGATCGCCCAGGCCGTAAATGCACGACACAGTGGCGACGATGATCGTGTCACGGCGCTCGAGCAGGGCCTTGGTGGCCGACAGGCGCATCTGCTCGATATGGTCGTTGATCGACGAGTCCTTCTCGATGAACGTATCGCTGGAAGGCACATAGGCTTCCGGCTGGTAGTAGTCGTAGTAGGAGACGAAATACTCCACGGCATTGTGCGGAAAGAATTCACGCATCTCGCCGTAGAGCTGGGCTGCCAGGGTCTTGTTGGGTGCCAGCACCAGCGTCGGGCGCTGCAGCTCTTTTATGATGTTCGCCATCGTGAATGTCTTGCCGGAGCCTGTGACACCCAGCAGCGTCTGGGCCGCCAGGCCGTCACGCAGTCCTTCGGTGAGCGCCGCAATCGCCGCGGGCTGATCGCCGGCGGGCTGATAGTCGGAGACAAGTTCAAAACGATCAGTCATCGAGTATCCCTGGCGATCGGTGGCATTGGAACCGCCACGCGGTATGCCCTAGAATGCGCGGGCCGCAACCGGCCCCAGTTTCTTAAACCACTCTGAGACCCGCCCGTGAGTCTACAAGTTTCCGCCCGCCTGCAGCGAGTCAAGCCTTCCCCTACCATGGCCGTCACGCAGATGGCCGCCGAGCTCAAGGCCGCAGGGCACGACGTCATCGGCCTGGGTGCCGGCGAGCCTGACTTCGATACGCCTGAACACATCTGCGAGGCCGGCATCGCGGCGATCAGGGCCGGCGACACCCGCTACACGGCGGTGGACGGCACGGTGGCGCTGAAGGACGCGATCATCGCCAAGTTCAGGCGCGACAACGCGATCGACTACGCGCGCGATCAGATCCTCGTGTCCTCGGGCGCCAAGCAGACCTGTTTCAACCTGGCCGCTGCAGTGCTCAATCCCGGTGATGAGGCCGTGATTCCGGCGCCCTACTGGGTGTCGTATCCGGACATGGTGCTGCTGGCCGATGGCGAGCCGGTGATCGTGCCCACCGGACCGGAAGCCAGCTACAAGATCACGCCCTCGCAACTCGCTGCGGCGATCACGGAGCGCACGCGGCTGGTGTTTCTGAACAGCCCCAGCAACCCGAGCGGCGCGGCCTATACACGGGCAGAACTCGTCGCGCTGGGCCAGGTGCTGAAACAGCATCCGGGGATCGTAATCGGCACGGACGACATGTACGAGCACATCTACTGGGCCGATGAGCCGTTCTGCAGTCTGGTGACGGCCTGTCCGGATCTCTACGGCCAGACCGTGACCATCAACGGCGTCTCGAAGGCCTATGCAATGACAGGCTGGCGGATCGGCTACTGTGGCGGGCCCAAGCCGATCATCGCGGCAATGCGCAAGCTTCAGGGGCAGAGCACCTCCAATCCCACCAGCATCTCCCAGGCGGCCTCGGTGGCCGCACTCAACGGTGATCAGGGATGTGTGGCCGACATGGTCAAGGCTTTCAAGGAACGCCACGACTTCATCGTCTCGGCACTGAATGACATGCCGGGGATTTCCTGCCTGCAAGGCGCCGGCACGTTCTACGCGTTTCCGGACTGCCGCAACGCGATCGCCGAGCTCGGATTGACGGATGACACCGCATTTTCTGAACACCTGCTCAAGCGCGCCGGCGTGGCCGTAGTGCCGGGCAGTGCATTCGGCTCACCCGGCCACATCCGCCTGTCCTTCGCCTGCTCGCTCGATACACTGAAAGATGCGGCTGAGCGCATGCGCAAGGTGCTCGCGGCCTGACGCCGATCGCGGGCCATGCCCGCAATGCTCAGGGGCCGGGCCGCAGGGGACGGGGTCCGTTTCCTTGACCCTCTGTTCACCTTACTTCAGAATTCGCGGTTTGGTGGTTGGCGAACCTCCGCGTCGACCCGTAGGGCAACACGTTCCCCGGTAGCTCAGTGGTAGAGCGATCGACTGTTAATCGATTGGTCGTTGGTTCGAATCCGACCCGGGGAGCCACTACTCCCTGCCCTTCCCCGCCGCCTGTTTGATCTGCACTCAGGTCGCGTCGGCGTCAGGTGTGTCGCCACTCGACCCGTGTACCGAGGCACTTGGACCGCCGGTGCCCAGCACCGTTGCCGGAAGCTCGAGTACGGTGGCCCATCCCAGTCCCAGCGCGAAGCCCAGCACGATGCCGGACGGCGCAGCCCACCCGGCTACCAGAGTGCCAAGCGCCACGGTACAGATGAGGAAAGCGCCGACGCCGGCCAAGGTCACCGAGGGCCCCCACCCCCACTTGCGGGCGACAGCGGCACTAAGGTGCACCATCAGCGTAGTGACCACGGCCACCGGGACGGACGGGAATTGGGCCCCGCGCACCACGCCCTCAAGGACGTAAGTGTCCAGCACGTAGGCGCCCCCGGCCGCGCCCACGAGTCCGGCCAAAACGCGCAGCGTGGCGCGCATACCTGTCCACCGGGCTGCAGCAGCCAAGGGGACGGCGAGCAGCAGCACATTCGGCCAGCGCAGATACTCGAGCGTCGCTCGAGCGAAGGTTACGGCCTCGTCCGTGCGGTTGGCGACCATCCACTCCAGCACCGGGAAGTCCAGCAGCGCCAGGCCCCAGACTGCCCGGGTCTGGGCCAGCACCAGCCCCACACCCGCCAACGCGCCGGTGATGGTCAGGAACGCGACCGTAAGGCTGAGCCCCCGGGCAAGCCCGGGATGCAGACGTCGGCCAAGCCAGGCGAATCCGGGGCCCAGCGCGCGGGCGATTCCGCGGGTCCCGGTGGCCTTGAGAAAAAGACGCGCGGCGGCCTGAACCCTGCGTCGGTTTCGGGCGATCCAGGTCGTCACCCACTTGATTACAAGCCCGGTGACGAACAGCGCCAGTACGAAGATGGCCGCGGTGCCGGCCGTGTCCTGCAGCCGATTCCATGACTCGCCCAGAAAGTATCCCAGCGCGGTCCAGGCGAGGGCCCATACGACGGTGGCGGGCAGGTCGAAAGCGAGGAAGCGGCGGTAAGGAAGATTCGAGGCCCCGGCCAGGAACGGGACGACGATCCGTGTGGGCGTCGTCAGTCGGCCCAGTACGATGGCCCACTCCCCGCGCTCGCGCATGAAGGCCTGTGCGCTCCCGATGGGCCGGCCAAGGAGGCTCTGAAGCCGCGGCGACTCCAGGATTCCCATCCCCCAGCGACGGCCCAGCCAGTAGCCCGTCGAGTTCCCGGCAATGGTCCCCGCCACGGCGACCACCACCAGCCAGGTAAACGACACGTGTCCAAGTGACGCCAGGATGCCGCCCGTAGCCACCGCGATCTCTCCCGGCGTGACGAAGCCCAGAAAGAACGCCGCCTCCGCCCAGCAGAGTACGGCGATAAGGAGATACACAGTGGCCGGGGGTAGGCCCGTCAGGGTATCGATGACCTGCTCGGCGAGATCTCCCATACGAGGCTTTGGGGGTGGCTGCCGCTAGGTTTTCAGCGCTTTCAGATACGCCGAGAACTCTCCGCCCAGTTCAGCGTGGGCCATCCCCAGCTCTACAGTCGCCTTCAGATACCCAAGCTTGCTCCCGCAGTCATAGCGGGTGCCTGAAAACGGATAGGCGGCCACGGCCTCGTCGTGCAGCAGATCTGCAATGGCATCGGTGAGCTGGATCTCGCCGCCAGCACCGCGACCGGTGCGCTCGAGGTGATCGAAAATCGCGGGCGTTAGCAGGTAGCGCCCGACCACGGCGAGGTTCGACGGCGCATCGGCCGGCTTGGGCTTCTCGACGATCTGGCGAATGATGTGATGACCCGCCTGATCGGTCTCCACGGCTACGATTCCGTAGCTGGCGGTGTGCTCCACCGGGATGGTTTCCACGCCCAGCACACTCATCTGGTGGGTCTCGTGCTGCCGGCGCATCTGCAACAGCACCGGCTCCTGCGCGTCGATCAGGTCATCGGCCAGATGCACGAAGAACGGTTCATGGCCCACGGCGGGGCGTGCGCACAGAACCGCGTGTCCCAGGCCGAGCGGCTGGCCCTGGCGGATGTAGATGCAAGATACCGAGGCCGGCACAATATCGCGCACGACTTTCAGCAGGTCGTGCTTGCCGGCCGCCTCGAGCGCATTCTCGAGTTCCGAGTCGGTATCGAAATGATCCTCGATCGCCCGTTTTGAACTGCCGGTGACGAACACCAGTCGCGTGGCCCCTGCGGCGATGGCCTCCTCCACTGCGTACTGAATCAGCGGCTTGTCGACGATCGGCAGCATCTCTTTGGGGCTGGACTTCGTCGCGGGCAGAAATCGCGTGCCGCGTCCGGCCACGGGAAAAACGGCGGTTCTGATCTGAGCTGACAAAGGGGGCCTCCAGGCAAGTGACTCGACGGCCGCTGACAAGCGTTGCGGCGTGCCCCACTATACCCAAGAGCGGATGGACCCCCAATGCGAAAGTGCACACAAGGGAAGGGTCGGCGCCGGGCTGTGGCTGCGGCGCCGACCGGGGCGTGCGCCTAGTCGTCGTCGCTGAGGCGAATGTCCGCGCGGTTGATTTCGAGCACGTGCGGGCCGATGCCGCTGACCTCGAGCAGGTCATCGATGCTCGCAAACGGCCCGTTGGCCTCGCGGTACTCCACGATGGCCTGGGCACGCACCATGCCGATACCCGACAGTTCGGCAGCAATGGTCGCGGCATCCGCGGTGTTTACATTGACGGGGCCGGCGAACGCCGGTTGCAGCAGGGCCATTGCGAAAATGGCCGCCATGGCACGGATGAGGGTTTTCATGCTCCACTCCTTGGGATGATGTGCGTTACCGACGGACTGCCGGCACACATCAGGGTAGGCATTCAATGCACGCTCGACGAGCGCGGTTTCTAGGCAATCGAAGACGTTTCGGCTGCGATCCTCAGGGCTCGCTGCGAGGAGAGAACAGGCCCGCCAGCGGCAGTTCCCTGCTGGGGCGTGTGGTGTCCCATGCCTTGCAACTCGGGCATTGCCAGCTCATGCGATGGCCCGCATAGCCACAGGACTCGCAGCGATAGCGCGCCACCGACATCGCCAGTCTTCGCAGCCCGCCCGCCATGCGCACCAGGCTGGCGTGTCGCTCGCCAGGCTGTGCGCTCTGCAGTGCTTGGGCATCCACCAGGCTGGCCAGCGTGTCGTTGCCCGTGATGTAGCCGATCACGGCCTCCTCGAGCACGGCGGGCTCAAGCAGATCACAGACGATTGCGGCGTAGGCGAGCGTGTGCTCATCCCTGCCACGCAGCGCCAGCAGCGGACGCAGTGTCGCGTCCAGCGCGGCGACGTCGTTGCGCCGAAGCGCGATCCGATGAAGCTCCGGCAGCACCTCAGGCAACAGCGTCACATCATCGCGTACCACGTTGCGAAGCAGCCGCCAGGCCATGGCGGTATCGCCATCCTGCTCGGCCAGACGCGCGCGTATCATCGCTCCACGCGGCATATCGCGCCGCGACCGCTGTGCCTTCTTCAGCAGCGCACGGGCAACCCGGCCGTCGCCTGCGGCCAGCGCCCGCTCGGCGGCTTCGCAGTGACAGTGCGCGATCTCCAGTGCCTGGGACTCTCCCGTCACCCGGGCAAGCTGCTGACGCACGTCGATCGCCTGGCTCCACTCGCCGAGCGTCTCCAGAATGCCCGCCAGGTTGCGCAGTGCAGGCTCAGCGTCGTCGGCGACATCGGCGACCTGTCGGAACAGGCTCTCTGCGCGATCCAGAAGACCGGCACGCAGATAGTCCTCCCCCAGTGCGAACAGGGCGGTATGGCGTTGCGACGCCGAGAGATCGGGTCGCGCGAGAATGTTCTGGTGGATGCGAATCGCGCGATCCACCTCGCCGCGGCGGCGAAACAGACTCCCGAGCGCAAAATGGGTATCCAGTGCCTCATCGTCGGTGGCAATCATGCGCACGAACATGTCGAGCGCCTTGTCGGTCTTCTGGTCGAGCAGCAGGTTGAGTCCGCGAAGGTAGCCCTGGCTCAGCGGCGGGTCGTCTTCCTCGGTGCCGCCGACCGTGCGGTCCAGGTAGCGGGCGAACGCCCAGCCGGCCGCCGCGGCGACCATGAACAGTCCGAAAAGCAGGAAAGTGGATTCAGTGGGCATCGTGCATGGGCAGGCTGCGCAGCGTGCTGATCTCGGTCTGCGCGGCGTCGAGCCTGCGACGCAGCCGGCGTCGCTGATTCACCATACGCAGCAACGCGTAGACACAACACAGCAGTCCGAACACCCAACCCAGTGCAAACGTGGCAACGAACGCTACCGACACCCGTACATCGACAAGTTCGATGACGCCGAGATCCAGTGTCAGGACGCCGGGATTCTGTGCGGCAAATACGGCAGCACCCAGTGCCACCAGCACGATGAGAATAATGACAAGGACAGTGCGCAGCATGCAGCCGACTCCTGGCGGGACCGATCGTCGGTCCCGGTGTCCGGAAACTGCATTGTAAAGGAAGGTATGGGGCTTATCAGTCCTTGATGGGCAACGCGCGACCGGAGTTCACGCGCTCGCGCAGATCTTTCCCCGGCTTGAAGTGCGGCACGTGCTTGCCCGCCAGTGCGACCGCCTCACCGGTCTTGGGATTGCGTCCCATGCGCGGCGGACGGAAGTGCAGTGAGAAACTGCCAAAACCACGGATCTCGATACGTTCGCCATTGGCCAATGCATCGCTCATGAGTTCGAGCAGGTGCTTGACCGCGAGTTCGACGTCCTTGGCCGGCAGATGACTCTGCTTGCGCGCGATCATTTCAATCAGCTCGGATTTGGTCATTGCGTCCCCACCTGCCCCTGGAAAGCATGACCCGCGGCGCAGTGAATCACCCTGCGCCGCGGATCAGCCTGTCACCGTACGGTTGTGCCGTCAGTTGTTGTCGTCGTTGTCACGGTTTGCAATCTGGACGCGCAGCAGGTCACCAAGGCTGGTCCCCGAGCTGGCAGCGCCCGTATCCTTGTAGCTCTGCATGACCTCGGCTTCCTCATGAACTTCCTTGGCCTTGATGGACAGGGAGATCATGCGGGTCTTGCGATCCACACCGGTAAACTTCGCCTCGATCTCCTCGCCAACCTTGAGCACCATCCGCGCATCCTCGACGCGGTCGCGTGCGAGCTCCGAGGCCCGAAGCTGACCCTGAAGGCCACCGGGCAGATCGATGATCGCACCCTTGGCGTCGACTTCCGCGACTACGCCGCGGATGACCGACCCCTTCGGGTGCTCCGCCATGAACCCGGACAGCGGGTCGCGATCCATCTGCTTCATGCCCAGCGAGATGCGTTCCCGCTCCGGATCGATGGCAAGTACGACCGCCTCGACATCATCACCCTTCTGGAAGTTGCGCACGGCTTCCTCGCCGGCGATATCCCACGAGATGTCAGAGAGATGCACCAGGCCGTCGATACCGCCGTCCAGACCGATGAAAATGCCAAAGTCGGTGATCGACTTGATCTGACCCGACACCTTGTCGCCCTTGTTGAAGTTCGACGAGAAGTCTGCCCAGGGATTGGCCTGACACTGCTTGATACCAAGAGAGATACGACGACGCTCCTCGTCGATATCCAGCACCATGACCTCGACTTCGTCACCCACCTGTACAACCTTGTAGGGGTTGACGTTCTTGTTGGTCCAGTCCATCTCCGAGACGTGCACCAGGCCCTCGACGCCCTCTTCGATCTCGACGAAACAGCCGTAGTCGGCGATGTTCGTGACCTTGCCGAAGATGCGGGTATTCGCCGGGTAGCGACGGCCCAGCGCTTCCCACGGATCCGAGCCCAGCTGTTTGATGCCCAGCGATACGCGGGTACGCTCGCGATCGAACTTCAGCACCTTGACCTGGATTTCATCGCCGACGTTGACGACCTCTGAAGGATGCTTGACGCGTTTCCAGGCCATGTCCGTGATATGCAGCAGACCGTCGATGCCGCCCAGATCCACGAACGCGCCGTAGTCGGTGAGGTTCTTGACGATACCGGCCAGCGTTGCGCCTTCCTGCAGGTTCTCCAGCAGCTGCTCGCGCTCTGCGCTGTATTCTTCCTCGACCACCGCACGACGCGACACCACGACATTGTTGCGGCGCTGGTCGAGCTTGATGACCTTGAACTCAAGGGGCTTGCCCTCGAGATAACTTGGATCACGCACCGGGCGCACATCGACCAGCGAGCCCGGCAGGAACGCCCGGACATGCTCGATCTCGACGGTGAAGCCACCCTTGACGCGACCGTTGATGATGCCTGTGATGACCTCGTCACCCTCGAAAGCTTTCTCCAGTACGGTCCAGGTGCGGGCGCGCTTGGCCTTCTCGCGCGACAGCCGGGTTTCACCGAAGCCGTCCTCGACGGCATCCAGCGCGACCTCGACGGTGTCGCCGACGGCCACTTCGAGTTCGCCCAGTTCGTTCTTGAACTGGCTGATCGGAATGACGGCTTCAGATTTCAGCCCTGCACTGACGATGACCACATCGTCGTTGACCTCGACTACGTAGCCGTTGAGGATGGCGCCAGGCTTGATCTGCTGGCTGGCAAGGCTTTGCTCGAAAAGTTCTGCGAAAGATTCAGACATTGATTGACACTTCCGTCCTCTCGGACGGCCCTGGGTTGCGCGCCAGCTGTCCATCGCCGGCGGGTGTGAATGAAAAGTGCTGGCGTCCTGCCGGCACGGGTTCGCTGTACAACAAAACTTCGGTCTTTCTCAGGCCTGAGCCACGGGCGGGATATCGACCCGCTCAGACAGCCAATCGACGATGCGATCCACCACCTGCGGAATACTCATATCCGTGGAATCCAGCACCCTGGCGTCGTCCGCGGGGACCAGCGGTGCCACGGCGCGCTGGGCATCGCGGGCGTCGCGTTCGGCGATGTCCCGGGAAAGGGCGGCAAGGCTAACATCAATTCCCTTTTCCTTCAACTGCTTATGTCGCCGCCGTGCGCGCTCCTCGGCGGTGGCCGTCAGGAACACCTTCAGCGTCGCGTCGGTGAAGATGCGCGTGCCCATATCGCGCCCGTCAGCCACCAGGCCGGGCGGCTTCACGAAGCTGCGCTGCAGATCCACCAGGGCCTCGCGCACCTCCTGAAAGCGCGCAATGCGTGATGCCGCGTCGCCTGCCCGCTCTGTGCGCACCTCTTCGGTGACGATCTGCCCGTCCAGATAGATTCGCTCGCCGCCCGCCTCGTCACTGACGAAGCGCACGCGCACCTTGTGACCCAGCGCCGCCAGCGCATCGATGTCATCCAGGGAGACCCGATCGCGGTGGGCCGCGAGGGCCAGCACGCGGTAAAGCGCGCCGCTGTCGAGCAGATGCCAGCCCAGGCGCCTGGCAAGCAGCCGCGTGATCGTGCCTTTGCCGGCCCCGCTGGGGCCGTCCACCGCCAGCACGGGTACCTCGGCCGCATCCTGACGGGTCTGACTCATGACCCCTCCACCTGCAGATTCAGGCCCACGCGCGCCGACAGCTGCGCAAAGTCCGGAAACGAGGTGGCCACGTTTGCCGTGTCCAGGATCCGGATGGGCGCACTGGCGACCAGGCTTGCCATCGCAAAGGCCATCGCGACCCGGTGATCTCCATGACT
>CAYLNP010000079.1:0-10452 GCA_964384925.1 uncultured Woeseiaceae bacterium | reverse complement strand
CCATGGTCGCGGCATGGATCAGCGCCGAGATCGGCGTCGGGCCCTCCATCGAATCCGGCAGCCAGACATGCAGAGGCACCTGCGCCGACTTGCCCATCGCACCGATGAACAGCAGGATGCAGGTCAGTGTGAGGGCCGACCACTGCGCTTCGCCCCAGATGTTGACGCTGCGGGCCTGCATCTGCTCGGCCTGGCCGAACACGGTGGCGTAGTCCAGCGACCCTGCGTACATCAGCACCGCGCCGATGCCCAGCAGGAAGCCGAAATCGCCGACACGGTTGACAACGAAGGCCTTGAAGTTGGCGAAGATTGCCGTGGGCTTGCGATACCAGAAGCCGATCAGCAGGTAGGACACCAGCCCCACCGCTTCCCAGGCGAAGAACAGCTGCAGGAAGTTGTTCGACATCACCAGCATCAGCATCGCGAAGGTGAACAGCGAGATGTAGCTGAAAAAGCGCTGGTAGCCCGGGTCGTCGTGCATGTACCCGATGGTGTAGACGTGCACCATCAGCGAGACGAAGGTCACCACCACCATCATCAGTGCTGACAGCGGATCGATCAGAAAGCCGATCTCCATGGACAGATCGCCGACCACCGCCCAGGTATAGAGGGTCTGGTTGAACACCTCCGCGCCGTCGAAAAACACATCTTTCGCCACCAGTGCGGAGAGCACGAAGGCCACGCCCACGCCCAGGATGGTGATGGTATGCGCGCCCGCGCGCCCGATCTGGCGCCCGAACAGGCCTGCGACGATGGCCGCGATGAGCGGCGCCAGGACGATTGCGAGGTAGACGTTTTCCACGGCGCTCAGCCCTTGAGTGTGTCGAGGTCATCGACAATGATGCTGCGACGGCTGCGAAACAGCACGACCAGGATGGCCAGCCCGATGGCGGCTTCCGCGGCCGCGACCGTCAGGATGAAGAACACGAACACCTGGCCGGTGACATCATCGAGCATGCGTGAAAAGGCAATGAAGTTGAAATTCACCGACAGCAGCATCAGCTCGATACACATCAGCAGCAGGATGACATTGCGCCGATTGATGAAAATACCCGCCACGGCAATCGCGAAGAGCACGGCAGCAAGGATCAGATAGTAGGAAACGGGTACCACGGCCGACCTCTGCGGGTTAGTCCTTCTCGGCGTCCATCTTGACGATGCGCACGCGATCCTCGCGGCGCACTGCCACCTGCCGCCTGACGTCCTGAACCTTCAGTCCCGGGCGCTTGCGCATGGTCAGGGTGATGGCCGCGACGATGGCCACCAGCAGGATCACCGCCGCCAGTTCGAAGGCATAGACATGTTCGGTGTACAGGACGCTGCCCAGCTCCCGGGTATTGCTGTAGCCCTCCGGGCGCGGCGTGGGCGTATCCATGAAGGCCGTATCCTGGCCGCGAAACCACACCACGTGAGCCACCTGAACGACGATGATCAGCGCGACACCCATACCCAGCGGCACGTAGCGGGTGAATCCCTCGCGCAGCTTTGCAAGATTGATGTCGAGCATCATGACGACGAACAGGAACAGCACCATCACGGCGCCGACGTACACCAGCACCAGAACGATGGCGAGGAATTCCGCTTCGAGCAGCAGCCACAGCACGGCACTGGTGAAAAACGCAAGCACCAGGAAAATGACCGAGTGCACCGGATTGCGGCTGGAGATCACGCCCACCGCGGCTGCCACCAGCACGGTGGCGAACGCCAAGAACAGCACATGTCCAATCAAGAGGTCACTCCCCGCAGTACTCGTGAGAAGTTCACCGGTAGCTCGCATCCGCAGCCTTGTCGGCTGCGATCATGGTCTCGTAACGGTCGCCCACCGCGAGCAGTTTGTCCTTGCTCATGATGTTCTCACCACGACGTTCCATGTGATATTCGTGGATGCGCGTCTCGACGACGGCATCGACGGGGCAGGCCTCTTCACAGAACCCGCAATAGATGCATTTGAACAGGTCGATATCGTAGCGGCTGGTGCGGCGCGTACCGTCAGCGCCGGTCGATGACTCGATGGTGATCGCCAGCGCCGGGCACACCGCCTCGCAAAGCTTGCAGGCGATGCAGCGCTCCTCGCCATTTGGATAGCGCCGCAATGCATGCAGCCCGCGAAAGCGCGGTGACTGCGGGGTCTTCTCCTCCGGGTAGGAGATGGTCGTCTTGCGCACCCACAGATTGCGGAACGTAAGCCCCAGCCCCTGCAGCAGTTCCCACAGTAGAAAGGTTCTGAAAAAGCTTCTTGTCATGCCGCTCATGTCGCTACCTCGACCAGGGACCGATCTCGAGCATCACCATGCCGCCGAGCACGAAAATCCACAGGATCGTCACGGGAATGAATACCTTCCAGCCCAGCCGCATGATCTGGTCATACCGATAGCGCGGGAAGGTGGCGCGAAACCATAAAAAGCAGAACAGGAAACCCGAAATCTTCACGGCAAACCAGAAAAAGCTCGGCTCGGCGAGGAAGGTGTCACCCAGCACCGGCAGACCGGCGAACGGCGAGAGCCAGCCGCCGACGAAAAACACCGCCGCCAGGGCTGCAATCAGAATCATGTTGGCGTATTCGGCGAGAAAGAACACGGCAAACGCCATACCCGAATACTCGACGTGGAAGCCTGCCACGATCTCGGACTCACCCTCGGCGACGTCAAAGGGTGCCCGGTTCGTCTCGG
This sequence comes from uncultured Woeseiaceae bacterium, assembly GCA_964384925.1. GTDB lineage: Bacteria > Pseudomonadota > Gammaproteobacteria > Steroidobacterales > PWYM01 > PWYM01. The sequence goes on along the minus strand of CAYLNP010000079.1, from coordinate 7,783 downwards.
CCACGCCGGAGATAAAGTACACGACGAACAATGGCAGCAGCGGCAGCCAGAACCAGCTCATGATCGTGCCGCCCGCCTGAGCACGCACGATGTCACCCAGATTCAGACTGCCGGCGGCCATCAGCACGCCGACCAGCGCGAACCCCATGGCGATCTCGTAGGCCACGATCTGTGCCGCCGAGCGCATGGCGCCCAGAAAGGCGTACTTGGAGTTGCTCGCCCACCCCGCCAGGATCACGCCGTAGACGCCCATGGAGGTCAGCGCCAGCACATACAGCAGGCCTGCATCAATATCGGCCAGTACGAAGCGGTCGTTGAACGGGATCACCGCCCAGGTCGCGAACGCGGGAATGATCGACAGCAGCGGGGCGACGACGAACAGAAAGCGGCTGGAGTTCGCCGGAACCACGATCTCCTTCAGCGACAGCTTGAGCACATCGGCAAAGGGCTGCAGCAGTCCGCCGAAACCCACGCGGTTGGGTCCGACGCGGTTCTGGATATAGCCGATCACCTTGCGTTCTGCGTAGGTGAGATAGGCCACCGAGAGGATCAGCACGATCAGCACGGGCATGATCTGCGCGGTGATCAGCGCCACGGTCTGCACGCCGGCCGGCAACAGATTCCAGCCGGGCAGCCAGTTGAGCAGGGCTTCCATCAGGCCGGATTCCTCATGCGTTCACCGCCCGGGCCGACGTCGGGGCAGGCGCTTCGGTCTGCCGGGCCACACGCGTCTGCTGCAGCGCGAACGCGCGGCGCACGATGGCATCCCCCGCGTAGATCGGCACATCGAGATCTGCAACGCTCACCTCGGCTGGGGCCGTCGCGGCTTCGAAACGACCGGCATAGCCGCTAGCGCCCGCAGCGGCTTCCGGCAACAGGCCGCGCAGATGATCACGCACCTCCTCGGAGCTGACATAGTCGCACTCGGGCATCTCGAGCAGGTTGCCGAGTACGCGGAGAACCTTCCATGCCGGCCGACTCTCGCATACCGGGGCAGTGGCGCCGGCAAAGCTCTGCCAGTCGCCCGCGGCGTTCACGAACGTGCCGGAAGTTTCCGGAAAATTGGCGATGGGCAGCATCACGTGGGCGCTTCTGCGCAGCGCAGGCGTGTCGTAGGCGCTCAGCGCGACAGTGAAATCGGCCGATTCCAGCGCCTGCGCCGCCAGCGCTGAACAGGCGAGATCCGCATCAGGCTCAACGCCCAGCAGCAGGTAGGCCTTGCGCGGTGCCTCGAACATCTCCACCAGGCCCCGCCCGGCGCGCTCCACGACCCGACCGCCGACATCACGGTGCGGCAGCACCCCGGCGAGCGCTGCGCCTGCGCTGTTCGCGCCTTCGCTGAGCTGGCCGAACACCGCACCGGTGATCCCGGCAATGGCCGCAGCCACGGCACGCAGATCTGCATACGCCGGATGACGTACAGCCAGCAAGCCGAGCAGCACCGAAGCGGGTTCGTTGTCGACCAGAGTGGCCGCGATCTGTCGATGGGCTTCTTCGACGGATACACCCCTGGACACATGCTCGAGATGCGCGGGCACGGACTTGCCAGTGGCATCGGCCGCCGCCACGAGCACTGCGGCCAGGTCACCGAGCATCTGCGCTCCGTGGGTATCCACATACTGACTGACCGGGAACAGGTAGGGATAGGTTGTCGGGTTGACGAACGACACCTGCCCCCCCTGCATCGCGGCCTTGCGCACCCGGTGCGCCAGCATGGGCACCTCGTGGCGCAGGTTCGAGCCCACGACCAGCAGTGCCTTCAACGACGCGAATTCAGCCACGCTGCGGCCCAGGGACGGATACAGCGGATCCGCCGCCTGATCACGCGTATCCCGGCTACGCAGGCGATGGTCGATGTTGTGACTTCCCAGGTGCCGCGCCAGGCGAGACACCAGAAAGTGCTCTTCGAGCGTGGCGCCCGGCGAGGCGACCACGCCCAGGTGATCGCCGTCGTCACCCAGCGTCTCGGACAGCCGTCGGGCGACTGTCTCCAGCGCATGCTCCCAGCTTGTTTCGCGCCAGTCGCCGCCGTCACGAATCATCGGGCGCTGCAGGCGATCCTCGGCGTAGAGTCCCTGATAGCTGAACCGGTCGCGATCGGCAATCCAGGTCTCGTTGATTGCTTCGAAGGCCTTCGGCACCACGCGACGCACCGTACCGCGCAGGACATGCAGATGGAGATGGCTGCCGATGCAGTCATGCGGCGAGATGCTGGCGTGTTGTGTCATCTCCCACGCGCGTGCGCTGTAGCGATACGGCTTGTTGTTGAGCGCCCCGACGGGACACAGGTCGATGATGTTGCCGGAAAGTTCATGATCGACACTGTGTTCGATATACGTGCCGATCTCCATATGTTCGCCACGACCCAGCGTACCGAGCTCCTGGATACCTGCGATCTCCTGGCCGAAACGCACGCAGCGTGTGCAATGGATGCAGCGGGTCATGTCGGTGGACACCAGTGGCCCGATGTTCTTGTCCTTGACCACACGCTTGCGCTCGTTGAACCGCGCGACATCCCGGCCGAAGCCCATCGCCAGGTCCTGTAGCTCGCACTCGCCCCCCTGATCGCAGATCGGGCAATCCAGCGGGTGGTTGATCAGCAGGAACTCCATGGTCGCGCGCTGGGCGGCAATCGCTTTGGGCGAGCGGGTGAACACCTTCATGCCCTCAGCCACCGGTGTCGCACAGGCAGGCAGGGGTTTGGGCGCGCGCTCGACCTCGACGAGGCACATGCGGCAGTTCGCCGCGATCGACAGTTTGCTGTGGTAGCAGAACCGCGGCACGTACACGCCCACCTCGTCGGTGACCTCGATGATCATCTGGCCCTTGCGGCAGGTGACCGGGGCACCGTTGACTTCGAGGCTGATGGTATCGTCGCTCATAGGGATACTCGTTCCCGCGGCCTTCAGGCCGCCGCCTTGTGTTCGTCGACGATGCTGCGACCGCCATGGTCGATCATGTACTCGAACTCGTGGCGATAGTGCCGGATGAAGCTCTGCACCGGCCACGCGGCTGCATCGCCCAGGGCGCAGATGGTGTGACCCTCGATCTTGTTGGCGACATCCACCAGCATGTCCAGATCTGAGCGCTGACCCTGTCCCTCGGTGATGCGCGTGAGCATCCGGTAGAGCCAGCCCGTTCCCTCGCGGCACGGTGTGCACTGACCGCAGGATTCGGAGTAGTAGAACCGCGAGATGCGACGCAGCATTCGCACCATGCAGGTCGTCTCGTCCATGACCACCACCGCCGCCGTGCCAAGACCCGAGCCTGCGTTTCGGATCGTGTCGAAATCCATGTTCAGATCGATGATCGTCTCGGCGGGCATCACGGGCACCGACGAGCCGCCCGGAATCACCGCCTTGAGCTTGCGCCCGTGGCGCACACCGCCGACGAGTTCCAGCAGATCACGAAACGGGATACCCAGGCCGAGTTCATAGTTGCCGGGCCGCGTGACATGGCCGGAGACTGCGAAGATCGCGGTACCACCGGAGTTCTCGGTGCCCAGATCCTTGAACCACTGCGCGCCGCGACGCAGGATGCTCGGCACCGACGCCAGGCTCTGGGTATTGTTGATGGTCGTGGGTCTACCGTAGAGGCCAAAGTTCGCCGGAAACGGTGGCTTGAAGCGCGGCTTGCCCGGCTTGCCCTCGAGCGACTCGAGCAACGCGGTCTCCTCGCCACAGATATAGGCGCCGGCGCCGATGAACGTGTGCAGGTCGAAATCGATCCCGGAGCCGCCAATGTCGCGACCCAGCAACCCCGCGGCGTAGGCATCACGAAGCGCTTCCTCGAAACGCGGGATCGGTTCATGCATGAACTCGCCGCGGATGTAGTTGTAGCCAACGGTCGCGCCCATTGCGAAACCACCGATGGCCATGCCCTCGATCAGCGCGTGCGGGTTGTAGCGCAGGATGTCGCGATCATGGCAGGTGCCCGGCTCGCTTTCATCGGAATTGCAGACGATGTACTTCTGTCCGGGCGCCTTGCGCGGCATGAAACTCCACTTCAGGCCGGTTGGAAAGCCTGCCCCGCCCCGGCCGCGCAGACCGGAGGCCTTGACCTCCTCGATGACCTGTTCAGGTGTCATCTCGCCGCGCAGGATCTTCTCCCATGCCTGATAGCCGCCAATGGAGCGATATGTCTCCAGGCTTGCGGGCTGCTCCAGATCGCGAGTCTCCAGGCACACCAGTACTTGTTCGGTCATCCGTGACGCTCCCCGGCCCTATTCCAGGCCATCCAGAATCTCGTCGACCTTATCCGGCGTGAGATTCTCGTGGTAGACGTGATCGACCATCATCATCGGCGCATTGACGCATGCCGCCAGGCATTCCTCCTCGCGCTTGAGAAAGATGCGTCCGTCCGGAGTGCTCTCACCCGTTCGGATACCCAGCTTGCGCTCGATATGCGCGACGATGTCATCCGCGCCACACAGCATGCAGGAGATGTTCGTGCACACCGACACATGGTGGCGCCCGCAGGGCCTGGTCTCGAACATCGAGTAGAAGCTTGCGATCTCGTAGACCTGGATCGGCGGCATGTCCAGGTGCGCGGCCACCGCATCCATCAGTTCACGGCTGAGATGACCGTGATTTTCGTGCTGCGCGGCATGCAGCGCCGAGATGACGGCCGAGCGCTGCCGGCCTTCCGGAAATTTTGACACCCAGCGGTCGATCTCCTCGCGCAGGTGGGCCGACAGTACGCTCGGGTTGGGCTGTGTGTCAGACATCAGCGATCGATCTCACCAAATACAATGTCCTGAGTGCCGATCACCGCGACCACGTCGGCCAGCATGTGACCCTCGACCATCTCGCTCATGGCGGCAAGATGCGCGAAGCCGGGCGCGCGGACCTTCAGACGGTAGGGCTTGTTTGCGCCATCGGACACCAGGTAGACACCGAACTCGCCCTTGGGGTGTTCGATCGCCGCGTAGGCCTCCCCGGCCGGCACGCAATAGCCTTCCGTAAACAGCTTGAAATGATGAATCAGTGATTCCATGTCGTCCTTCATCTCCACCCGGGTCGGCGGCGAGATCTTGCGGTCATCCAGCATCACCGGCCCCGGATTCTGGCGCAGCCACTCGACACACTGGCGGATGATGCGATTGGACTGGCGGAACTCCTCCATGCGCACGAGATAGCGGTCATAGCAGTCGCCGTTCACGCCGACCGGTATATCGAAATCCAGTGCGCCGTAGACCTCGTAAGGCTGTTTCTTGCGAAGATCCCAGGCCACCCCTGATCCGCGCAGCATTGGCCCCGAAAAGCCCAGCTGCAGCGCGCGTTCCGGGCTGACGACACCGATGTTCACCGTACGCTGCTTCCAGATGCGATTGTCGGTCAGCAGGGTTTCGTAGTCATCCACGCAGGCATCGAAGCGGTCGGTGAAATCGGCGATGAAATCCAGCAGCGATCCCGAACGAGCCTCGTTGATCCGCGCCAGATCCTTCTGTGAGCGGAACTTCGAGGGCTGATAGCGCGGCATCTGCTCCGGCAAATCGCGATACACGCCGCCGGGACGGTAGTAGGTTGCGTGCATGCGCGTGCCCGACACCGCCTCGTAGCAGTCCATCAGGTCTTCGCGCTCGCGGAAACAGTACAGGAACATCGTCATCGCGCCGATGTCCAGGCCATGTGCGCCCAGCCACATCAGATGATTGAGGATGCGCGTGATCTCGTCGAACATGACGCGGATGTACTGCGCCCGGATCGGCGGCTGCACGCCGAGCAGCTTCTCGATGGCGAGCACGTAGCCATGCTCATTGCACATCATCGAGACATAATCGAGTCGGTCCATGTAGCCGATCGACTGATTGAAAGGCTTGCTCTCGGCCAACTTTTCGGTGGCACGATGCAGCAGGCCTACATGCGGATCGGCCTTCTGGATGGTCTCGCCATCCATCTCCAGCACCAGGCGCAGCACACCGTGTGCCGCCGGGTGCTGCGGCCCGAAATTCATCGTGTAGCTCTGGATCTCAGGCACGGTTGCCGGCGTCCCGGAACGCCGCCTCGTCGTGAATCTCGGGTTCGTAGCGGTGATCGTCGCGAATCACCTTGGGTACCAGTGTGCGCGGCTCGATGCTCACCGGCTCGTAGACGACGCGCCCGATGGTCGGGTCGTAGCGTACCTCGACCTCACCGATGAGCGGAAAGTCCTTGCGAAACGGATGGCCGATGAAGCCATAGTCGGTGAGCAGGCGACGCAGGTCCGGATGACCGCGGAACAGCACACCGAACAGATCGAAGGCCTCGCGCTCATACCAGTTGGCCGACGCCCAGACGTCGACCAGCGAATCGATCATCGGCCGCTGGTCATCCTCACAGAACGCGTGCAGACGCACGCGCACGTTGTGCTCCAGCGAAAGCAGGTGACAGACCACGCCAAAGCGTGCAGTCGTCAGCGGCGCAGCGTCGGCCTGCGCGGCATCGAAATGCGACTGTGCAGACGCGTCGCGCAGGACACCCCGACTGAAGCCGCTGCGCGTGGCCGACTCGGTCTGCCATTCGGACTGGCCATGGTGCAGATAGTCGACCACACACAGGTCCATCAGCATCTCGAAGCGCAGCGAGGCCTGGTCACGCAGCTGCTCTGCAACGCCACGCCAGTCGTCGGCTGCGACCCGATAGCTCAGTTCGCCGCAGCTCGATACCACCCGCGTCACTTTGCCCTGCAGACACCCTTCGACCCGCGCCGCCAGCGCCTCCACTTTCTGAGTCATGCCATGCTCCGCTACCGGGCGAACGTGTTGGTTCGGCGGATCTTGTTCTGCAGCTGAATGATGCCGTAGATCAGCGCTTCGGCCGTGGGCGGGCAGCCCGGCACGTAGACATCCACCGGCACGATTCGATCGCAGCCACGTACCACGGCATAGGAGTAGTGGTAATAGCCTCCACCATTGGCGCACGAGCCCATGGAGATCACCCAGCGCGGCTCGGGCATCTGGTCGTAGACCTTGCGCAACGCAGGCGCCATCTTGTTGACCAGCGTGCCCGCGACGATCACCACATCCGACTGACGCGGACTGGGCCGGAAGATCACACCGAAGCGGTCGAGATCATAACGCGCGGCGCCGGCATGCATCATCTCGATGGCACAGCACGCCAGGCCGAACGTCATCGGCCACATCGAGCCGGTGCGCGCCCAGTTGACCAGTTTGTCGACACTGGTGACGCGATAGCCGCCGGCGGGCATCAGCTCTGCCGGTTCAGGCGTCAGCGCCTCACGGCTCTGCTCGGCACTCAGTCCCATTCCAGCGCCCCCTTCTTCCATTCGTAGGCGAAGCCGACGACCAGGATCAACAGGAACAGGCCCATGGCCAGCAAGCCGAAGGTGCCGATGGTATCCAGCGATACCGCCCACGGAAACAGAAAGGCAATTTCGAGATCGAAGATGATGAACAGGATGGCGACGAGGTAGTAGCGCACATCGAACTTGGAGCGGGTGTCCTCGAAGGCCTCGAAGCCGCATTCGTACGGCGACAGCTTCTCGGCATCCTTTTCGCCCCGGCCGAGCACAAAACCGACCAACAGCAGCACACTGCCAAGCACGGCAGAAATGCCGAGGAAGATCAGGATCGGCAGATATTGTTCCAGCATCATTGCAGAATTGCCTTGAAGCCCCGAGTGTCACGCTCCAGAGCCCCTAATTGTAACAGGCACGGAGTGCTCGGCGACATCGTGGATTGCGGCGCTCGCACGCGTGGCGCGCGACATTCGTATAGGTGGTGCCGACGGCCGGACTCGAACCGGCACAGCTTTCGCCACTGCCCCCTCAAGACAGCGTGTCT
>CAYLNP010000078.1:0-10501 GCA_964384925.1 uncultured Woeseiaceae bacterium | reverse complement strand
CAGCGCCAGGCCACCAAGGACGCAGGCAAGATCGCCGGCCTCGAGGTCAAGCGCATCATCAACGAGCCCACTGCGGCAGCCCTTGCCTATGGCCTGGACAAGCAGCGTGGCGATCGCAAGGTCGCGGTCTATGACCTGGGAGGCGGCACCTTCGACATCTCGATCATCGAGATCGCCGAGGTCGACGGCGAGCATCAGTTCGAGGTGCTGGCCACCAACGGCGATACCTTCCTGGGTGGTGAGGACTTCGACCTGCGCGTCATCGACTACCTGGCCAAGGAATTCAACAAGGAAAGCGGCATCGACATCCGCAAGGATCCGCTGGCCATGCAGCGCCTCAAGGAGGCTGCCGAGAAGGCCAAGATCGAGCTGTCCACCGCCTCGCAGACGGACGTGAATCTGCCGTACATCACGGCGGATGCCAGCGGGCCGAAGCACCTGAACATCAAGGTCACCCGGGCCAAGCTCGAGTCGCTGGTCGAGGACCTGGTCGCGCGCACCATCGAGCCCTGCAAGATCGCGATCAAGGATGCCGGCATCAAGGTCTCCGAGATCGACGACGTGATCCTGGTCGGTGGCCAGACGCGCATGCCCAAGGTGCAGGAGGCGGTCAAGAACTTCTTCGGCCAGGAGCCGCGCAAGGACGTCAATCCTGACGAGGCCGTGGCAGTGGGCGCGGCGATCCAGGGTGGCGTGCTGGCCGGTGAGGTCAAGGACGTGCTGCTGCTCGACGTCACGCCTCTTTCTCTGGGTATCGAGACGCTCGGTGGCATCATGACCAAGCTCATCGAGAAGAATACGACCATCCCGACGCGCGCCCAGCAGGTGTTCTCTACTGCCGACGACAACCAGACGGCGGTGACCATTCACGTCCTTCAGGGCGAGCGTGATCGCGCGGTGGACAACAAGTCGCTGGGTCGCTTCGATCTGAGCGATCTGCCGGCCGCGCCGCGGGGCGTGCCGCAGGTGGAGGTGACGTTCGATATCGATGCCAACGGCATCCTCAATGTCTCGGCCAAGGACAAGGCCACCGGCAAGGAGCAGAAGATCGTCATCAAGGCCTCGAGTGGTCTGAGCGAGGATGAGATCGACAAGATGGTGCGCGATGCCGAGGCCCACGCCGACGAGGACCGCAAGTTCCGCGAAGTGGTCGAGGCGCGCAACCAGGCCGACGCGCTGCTTCACTCCACGCAGAAGTCGCTGAGCGAGCTTGGCGACAAGGTCACGGCCGATGAGAAGACGTCCATCGAGTCGGCGATGGAGGCGCTGCGCGAAGCCCTCAAGAGCGATGACAAGGACGCCATCGAGGAAAAGGCGCGTGCGCTGGGCGAGGCCTCCGCGGGCATGGCGCAGCGTGTCTACAGCGAGCAGGCCGAGCAGCAGGGTGCCGCCGGATCTGAGGGCGGTGATGAGCAGGGCAACGCCGGCGGCAAGAACGACGACGTCGTGGATGCGGAGTTCGAAGAGGTCAAGGACAAGAAGGCCAACTGAGCGGAAACCTCGATTCATGGCGAAAAGGGACTACTACGAGGTGCTGGGCCTGGCCCGGGGCGCTTCGGCCGAAGAGATCAAGAAGGCCTATCGCCGGCTTGCGATGAAGAACCATCCCGACCGCAATCCCGACGATGCGGCCGCCGAGACGCGATTCAAGGACATCAAGGCCGCCTACGAGGTTCTCTCGGACGAACGCAAGCGCGCCACCTATGATCAGTTCGGGCACGATGGCCTGGATGCGTCGATGGGCCGAGGCGCAGGCGGGGCCGGCGCCGGCGATGCGTTCTCGGATATCTTCGGGGATGTCTTCGGCGACATCTTCGGTGGCGGACGGCGAGGCGGTCGCAACGGTGTGTATCGCGGTGCCGATCTTCGCTATGAGCTGCCGCTGGAACTCGAGAAGGCGGTGTTCGGCGATACCGTCGAGTTGCGCATCCCCACCCAGGAGGAATGCGATCGCTGTCATGGCAGCGGCGCCGAACCCGGCACCGAACCGGTCAGTTGTCCGACCTGCAACGGCGCCGGACAGGTACGCATGCAGCAGGGTTTTTTCTCCGTGCAGCAGACCTGCCCGACCTGCCGCGGCAGCGGCCGCATCATCAAGGAGCCGTGCACGGCCTGCAGCGGCCGCGGTCGCGTGCGTCGCGAGAAGAACCTCTCGGTGAAAGTCCCCGCCGGCGTGGATACCGGCGACCGGATCCGTCTGGCTGGCGAAGGCGAGGCGGGTCGAAACGGCGGACCACCGGGCGACCTGTATGTCGACATCATGGTGCAGCCGCATCCGATCTTCACTCGCGAGGGCGCAGATCTGCACTGTGAGGTGCCGGTAGCATTCACGGTCGCAGCCTTGGGCGGAAGCCTCGATGTCCCCACGCTGGAAGGCTCGGTGAACCTGAAGATACCGGCAGAGACCCAGTCGGGCAGGGCGTTTCGCCTGCGCGGCAAGGGCGTCAGACCCGTGCGTGGTGGCGCGCAGGGAGACCTCTATTGCAGGGTCACGGTGGAGACGCCGGTCAATCTCACCAGCGAGCAGAAGGACATGCTCCGGCGTTTCGATGCCGCGCTGAACGGCGGCACTGATGCCGGCGAACGCCACAGTCCCCGTTCGAGTTCATGGATGGACGGGGTGAAGCGCTTCTTCGAAAGCATCGGCAGCTGACATGCAGCCCATCGAGATCGCCATTCTCGGCGCCGCCGGGCGCATGGGCGCCACGCTGGTGCGGCTGATCCAGGCCGACCCCGAGCGTTTCCGGCTCACGGGTGCGCTGAGCGTTGCCGATGACCCCCGGCTTGGCGAGGACGCAGGTGTGGTCGCCGGCACCCAGTCGTGCGGGGTTGCCCTGAGCGCAAGCCTCGACGAGGCGCTGGCCGGCGCTCGCGTGGCAATCGACTTCACCCTGCCGGCTGCCACCAGGGCACACCTGTCGGCCTGTCAGGCCAGGCAGGTGGCACTTGTGCTGGGCACCACCGGCATCGATGCCGACACGCAGCATCTGGTCGCCGAGACCGCCCGCGGGCTGCCGATCGTGTACGCGCGTAACTTCAGCGTCGGGGTCACCCTGCTCACCGCGCTGACACGGCAGGCCGCCGCGCGCTTGGGCAGCGGCTACGACGCGGAAATCATCGAGGCACATCATCGCGGCAAACGTGACGCGCCCTCCGGCACCGCGCTGGCGCTGGGCGAGGCGGTCGCTCGCGGGCGTGGCGTGGAGCTCGCCGAGATGGCGCAGTGGACACGGCATGGCGAGACAGGCGTGCGCCGCAGCGGGGAGATCGGCTTCGCCGTGGTGCGCGGCGGCAGCATCGTCGGTGAGCATAGCGTGCTGTTCGCGGCCGACGAGGAATGCATCGAACTCAGCCATCGTGCGCTCGATCGCAGCGTATTCGCCCGCGGCGCGCTGCGGGCGGCGGGCTGGCTGGCACAGCAGCCCGCAGGGCTGTACGGCATGGAAGACGTGCTGGGCCTGGCGGCCGACGGCTAAGCCCGACGCTGTGCTCGCGCGGCGTGCCCGGAGCGACTAGAATACCTGCCCAGCCTGTATTCCCGTGACCGCGAAAAGACGTCAGTCCCGGTCGTCATGGAAATGACGAACCGGCAAGTCTGCGCGCACGCCATCTGGCCTGAACTCTGGCACGTAAATCTGACTGGGAGCCCGGATCGTGACACAACCCGCCATACTCGCCCTCGAAGACGGCACGGTTTTCCGCGGAGTTTCCGTGGGTGCCGAGGGGCGCACAATCGGCGAAGTGGTGTTCAACACCGCGCTGACCGGCTATCAGGAGATTCTCACCGATCCGTCCTACTGCCGGCAGATCGTGACCCTCACCTACCCGCATATCGGCAACGTCGGTTGCAACAGTGAGGACATGGAATCGGGCCAGATCTATGCCTCGGGCCTGGTCATCCGGGACATGTCGATGGTGACGAGCAGCTGGCGCTCGGAGTGGTCGCTTGCGGAGTTTCTGCGCCGCGGCAAGGTAGTCGCCATCGCCGATATCGATACCCGAAAACTCACCCGGCTGCTGCGTGACAAGGGTGCCCAGTCGGGTTGCATCATCGCCGGCGGCTCGCCCAGCGAGGCCGAGGCCATTGCTGCGGCCCGCAAGTTTCCCGGGCTCAAGGGCATGGACCTGGCGAAGATCGTCACCACCCAGCAGTCCTACCAGTGGAACCAGGGGTCCAGCTTTCCGGACGCCCGGCCGATGACCCTCGCGCGGCCGGCACCGCTGCACGTCGTGGCCTACGATTTCGGTATAAAGCGCAACATCCTGCGCCTGCTCGTCGACGGCGGCTGCAGGGTCACGGTGGTGCGCGCGCAGACACCGGCCGAAGAGGTGCTGGCGTTGCGCCCGGATGGGGTGTTCCTGTCGAACGGCCCGGGCGACCCCGAGCCATGCACCTACGCGATCGACGCTGCGCGCGAGGTCATGGCCGCCGACGTGCCGCTGTTCGGCATCTGCCTGGGTCACCAGCTGCTTGGCCTTGCCAGCGGGGCGGCCACGGTCAAGATGAAATTCGGCCACCATGGCGCGAACCACCCGGTGCAGGATCTGGATACGCAACGGGTGATGATCAGCAGCCAGAATCATGGCTTCGCCGTCGACGAGGCCACGCTGCCCGACAACGTGCGTGCGACGCACCGCTCGCTGTTCGATGGGACCTTGCAGGGTATCGAGCGGACCGACTGCGTGGCCTTCAGTTTCCAGGGACATCCGGAGGCCAGCCCCGGGCCGCATGACCTTCGCCCGCTGTTTGCACGCTTCACCGAGGCGATGCGCACCCGCCGGGCCACGCGACCCGAGCGTGTCGCGCCGCGCTGAAAGCGCCGGCCGCACCGACAGTAAGTTCCCCGCAGCAGGAAGTTCACAGAGACCGCCCAGCATGCCCAAACGCACCGACATCAACAGCATCCTCATCATCGGCGCCGGCCCGATCGTCATCGGGCAGGCCTGTGAATTCGACTATTCCGGCACGCAGGCCTGCCGGGCGCTGCGCGAGGAGGGCTACCGCGTCATTCTGGTGAACTCCAATCCGGCAACCATCATGACCGACCCGGAAAGCGCCGATGCGGTGTACATCGAACCGGTGCACTGGCGTGCGGTGGAGAGCATCATCGAGCGCGAACGCCCGGACGTCATTCTGCCGACCATGGGCGGACAGACGGCGCTGAATTGCGCGCTCGATCTCGCCCGCGAAGGGGTGCTGGAGAAGTATGGTGTGGAGCTTATCGGTGCTTCACGCGATGCCATCGACATGGCCGAGGACCGCGAGAAGTTTCGCATCGCGATGAACGAGATCGGCCTGGAGTGTCCGCGTTCCTCGATCGCCCACACCATGGCCGATGCGCTCGCCTATCAGGCCGAGAACGGCTTTCCGATCATCATCCGGCCGTCGTTCACGATGGGCGGCAGCGGTGGCGGCATCGCCTACAACCGGGAGGAATTCGAAGAGATTGTCGAACGCGGCCTGGATCTCTCGCCGACCACCGAGGTGCTGCTCGAGGAGTCGGTGATCGGCTGGAAGGAATTCGAAATGGAGGTCGTGCGCGACCGCGCCGACAACTGCATCATCATCTGCTCGATCGAGAATCTGACCGACAAGGAATACCAGCGCATGCGCGATGCTTCCATCGCGGTGCTGCGCAAGATCGGTGTGGAAACCGGTGGGTCGAACGTTCAGTTCGCGGTCAGCCCCGAGGACGGGCGGCTGCTGGTGATCGAGATGAACCCGCGCGTGTCGCGCTCCTCGGCGCTGGCCTCCAAGGCAACCGGGTTTCCGATCGCCAAGGTGGCCGCCAAGCTCGCCGTGGGGTACACGCTCGATGAGCTGAAAAACGAGATCACCGGGGGTGCCACGCCGGCCTCGTTCGAACCCAGCATCGACTACGTGGTCACGAAGATTCCGCGCTTCACCTTCGAGAAGTTTCCCGGCGCCGTGAATCGCCTGACCACGCAGATGAAATCAGTGGGTGAGGTCATGGCCATCGGCCGTACCTTCCAGGAGTCCCTGCACAAGGCCCTGCGCGGTCTGGAAACCGATGCCGACGGGCTCAACGAGATGATCCCTGGCATCAAGGATGAGGATCAGCGTGCGCAGCTGGCACACGAGTTGCGCATGCCCGGCTCGCATCGGCTGTTCTACGCTGCCGATGCGCTGCGTCACGGCTTCTCGCTGGACGGAGTCGCCGAGATCACCGGCATCGATCCGTGGTTCCTGGTTCAGATCGAGGACCTCGTGAAATCCGAAGCTGCGCTGAAGCGCCGCCGACTGTCAGATGTCGGCGCCGTCGAGATGCGCACCCTCAAGCGTAAGGGCTTCGCCGACAGCAGGCTGGCAACGTTGTTGCGGGCCACCGAGGAGCAGGTACGCAAGGCCCGCTGGGCGATGGACATCCGCCCGGTGTTCAAGCGCGTGGACACATGCGCCGCCGAGTTTGCGACCACGACGGCCTATCTCTACTCGACTTACGAAGAGGAATGCGAGGCGCAGCCCACTGACAGGCGCAAGATCATGATTCTCGGTGGCGGGCCGAATCGCATCGGCCAGGGGATCGAATTCGACTACTGCTGTGTGCATGCGGCGATGGCACTGCGCGAGGATGGTTTCGAGACCATCATGGTCAACTGCAATCCTGAAACCGTGTCCACCGACTATGACACTTCCGATCGGCTCTACTTCGAGCCCCTGACGCTGGAAGACGTGCTGGAAGTCATTCACGTCGAGCAGCCCGAAGGGGTGATCGTGCAGTACGGTGGCCAGACGCCGCTGAAGCTCGCCCGCGCCCTGGAAGCTGCCGGTGCGCCGATCATCGGCACCTCGCCCGACTCCATCGATCTTGCCGAGGATCGCGAGCGCTTCGGGGACCTTGTCACGCGTCTGAACCTGCGCCAGCCGCCGAACCGTACCGCACGGAGTGTCGACTCGGCGATTCAGCTGGCCTCTGAAGTCGGCTATCCGCTGGTCGTGCGTCCCTCCTATGTGCTGGGCGGGCGTGCCATGGAGATCGTCTACGGCGAGGAGGACCTGCTGGGCTACATGGAGCAGGCGGTCAAGGTCTCGAATTCCAGCCCGGTGCTGCTGGATCGCTTTCTGGATCAGGCTGCCGAAATCGACGTGGACTGCGTCAGTGACGGGGTGGACGTCGTTGTCGGCGGTATCATGCAGCATGTCGAACAGGCCGGTGTTCATTCGGGCGATTCGGGCTGCTCCATTCCGCCGTACTCGCTCGACGAGGCCACGCAGGCGGAGCTGCGGATCCAGGTCGAGAAGCTCGCGCGCGGGCTGAAGGTCATCGGCCTGATGAACACGCAGTTCGCAATCCAGAACGGCGTGATCTACATCCTCGAAGTCAACCCGCGCGCCTCGCGTACCGTGCCGTTCGTCTCCAAGGCGGTGGGCCGGCCCCTGGCGAAAATCGGTGCCAGTGTCATGGCCGGTCGTTCGCTGGCCCAGCAGGGCATCACGGCCTTCCCATCACCGCCGTATTTTTCGGTCAAGGAGTCGGTGTTCCCGTTTGCCAAATTCCCCGAGGCAGACCCTATACTGGGACCGGAGATGAAATCCACCGGCGAGGTCATGGGCACCGGTCGGAGTTTCGGCGAGGCGTATGCCAAGGCCCAGCTGGCCTCGGGGGTCATCATCCCGCGCCGCGGCACGGCGCTGCTGAGCGTGCGCGATCGCGACAAGCCGGCGGCTGTCGAGCTGGCGGGGCTGCTGTTCGAGCGCGGCTTCGATATCGTGGCCACAGGGGGCACGGCCGTGGCGATCGCGAAGTCCGGCGTGCCGTGCCGACGGGCGAACAAGGTGCGGGAAGGCCGCCCGCACATCGTCGACATGATCAAGAATCGCGAGATCAGCCTGATCGTGAACACCACCGAAGGCAAGCAATCGATCCGTGAGTCACAGTCCATTCGAGGAGAGGCCGTGCATCACAAGGTGACTTACTACACGACGCTCGCGGCGGCACGCGCCACCTGCCTTGCGCTCGACCATATAGACGAGGCCGGCGTTAACCGGCTTCAGGATCTGCACCTGGAGGTGACGACATGAGCCAGCGCGTACCGCTGACCCTGCGTGGGGCCGAGTTGCTGCGCGACGAGCTCAAGCGGCTCAAGGGCGAGGATCGTCCGCGCATCATCGCAGCGATCGCCGAGGCGCGCGCCCATGGCGACCTGAAGGAAAACGCTGAATACCATGCGGCGAAGGAACAGCAGAGTTTTCTCGAAGGCCGCATCAGTGAAATCGAGAGCAAGCTCGGCAACGCGCAGGTCATCGATGTCACCCAGCTGGAGAACCGTGGCAAGGTTGTGTTCGGCACCACCGTCGTGCTCATCGAGACAGGCGACGGGCGTGAGGTCACCTATCAGATCGTCGGCGACGATGAGGCCGACAGCAAGCAGGGGCTGATCTCGATCAGTTCGCCAATCGCGCGCGCGCTGATCGGCAAGGAGGAGGGTGACGAGGTCGAGGTCAATGCGCCTGGCGGGTCGAAGCGCTTCGAGATTATCGAGGTGCGCTACGTCTGACCGACGCGGTGGGCTAGAGTCCCGAGGGCAGGATGATGCCGGGGCGCTCCGGATGGCGGCGATAGAGCACTGCGGTATGGCCGATGCGCTGTACCAGTGTCGCACCGGTCGCCTCGACAAGCGACTCGATCGCGGCGTCCCTGGCTTCGCGCTCGCCCACACGCACGCGGACCTTCACCAGTTCGTGGGCACCGAGCGCCACCATCGCCTCGCGCACCACCGCCTCGGTCACGCCTGCATTGCCCACCATCAGCACCGGCTTGAGGTCGTGTCCGAGGCTGCGAAGATATTTCTTCTGGGTGAGCGAAAGGGTTGTGTTCATGCGCTGGGGCGTCCGATGAGCAAGAGCGGCTCGGCATTGTGTCATGCGCCTGGCGATGCTGCATCCATTGCCGGCAACGACGCGAACATGATCGCATCGAAGCCTTCGGCAGTGAGGGCAGCGTGATGGCGAAGCGTACGCCGAGCAGCCAGAGGTGGTTGCGCCGACAGGCGCAGGACCCGTATGTCGCTCGCGCACACGCAGACGGCTTTCGTTCGCGCGCAGCCTACAAGCTTGCGGAGATCGACGAGAAGGAACGGCTGCTGCGCCCGGGCCAGTGCGTGGTTGATCTGGGCGCGGCACCGGGTGGCTGGAGTCAGTACGCCGCGCGCAGGCTGGACTCGCGAGGCAGCGTGTTTGCACTCGACCTGCTGCCCATGGATGCGATCGCCGGTGTCGAGGTGTTGTGCGGCGACTTTGCGGATGCTGAGGTGCTCGAAGCGCTGCTAGCGTCGCTGCGCGGCCGAGCAGTGGATGTCGTGATCTGCGATATGGCGCCCAACATGAGCGGCACCCGGGCGGTCGACCAGCCCCGCGCGATGGCGCTTGCCGAACTCGCGCTCGATTTCGCAGCGCAGGTACTGCGTCCTGGGGGCGATTTCGTCGTCAAGCTGTTTCACGGCGAGGGATTCGAGGTCTTTGTCCGCCAGGCGCGAACGGGTTTCGAACGAGTTCGGGTGCGCAAGCCGGAGGCCTCGCGGGGAGACAGTCGTGAGGTCTATCTGGTGGCGCGGACGTTCCGGGGCCCGGAGCAGGCTTGAGGAGGCGAGAAAGCGGCGGTGGCGAGAACCTATCCGCTGTAGTAGTGTCTGATGATTACAGCGCAATCGTGCGCAGGCGACCGTCTCCCTGACGACGACCAAGCGGTCATGGCGGGAGGTCGAAAAGGGCCGCAAGGAAGTCGGCATCTGAGAGGTTAAGTCGTTGAACGACATGGCAAAAAACATCATTCTCTGGATCGTCATCGCGATTGTGCTGATGTCGGTCTTCAACAGCTTCGGCGCCAGTGGTCGCACGGTGGAGACACTCGAGTATTCCGCGTTCATCAGCCAGGTGCGCCAGGGTGCGGTCGACAAGGTCACTTTCGACGGCGATACCATCCGCGCCGTCAGGGGCAACGAGCAGTTTGTCGTCTACAACCCGGAGACTGACAATACGGCGCTCATCAGCACGCTGCTCGACAATAACGTACGCATCGAGGCCAGTGCGCCACGCCAGACCTCGTTCCTGATGCAGCTGTTCATCTCCTCTTTCCCCATCCTGCTGCTGATCGCGGTGTGGGTGTACTTCATGCGTCAGATGCAGGGCGGGGGTGCCGGTCGCGGCGCCATGTCCTTCGGCAAGAGCAAGGCACGGCTGCTCGGCGAGGATCAGGTCAACGTCACGTTCAACGACGTCGCCGGTGCCGACGAGGCCAAGGAAGAGGTCGTGGAGGTCGTCGACTTCCTCAAGGACCCCTCCAAGTTCCAGCGCCTGGGCGGCAAGATTCCCAAGGGCGTGCTGATGGTGGGTCCGCCGGGCACCGGCAAGACGCTGCTTGCACGTGCCATCGCCGGCGAGGCCAAAGTGCCGTTCTTCACGATCTCGGGTTCGGACTTCGTGGAAATGTTCGTCGGTGTGGGTGCTTCGCGCGTTCGCGACATGTTCGACCAGGCCAAG
>CAYLNP010000077.1:0-10507 GCA_964384925.1 uncultured Woeseiaceae bacterium | reverse complement strand
GCAAGGCGCTGGATTACATGGGCGTGACCGCCGGCAAGCCACTTGCCGGCCACCCTGTCGATATTGTGTTTCTGGGCAGCTGCACCAACTCGCGCATCTCGGACTTGCAACAGGCGGCTGACGTCCTGCGCGGCAGGCACATCGCCGACCATGTCCGCATGCTCGTCGTGCCTGGCTCGCAGAAAATCAAGCTGGAGGCCGAGCGACTTGGACTGGACCGTGTGTTCATCGAGGCCGGTGCCGAGTGGCGCGAGTCGGGCTGCTCCATGTGCCTGGGCATGAACGGTGATACCGTGCCTTCAGGACAACTCTCGGTGAGCACCAGCAATCGCAACTTTGAGGGCCGCCAGGGCAAGGGAGCGCGCACCGTGCTGGCCAGTCCTGCGACCGCCGCGGCCAGCGCCCTTGCCGGCGCCGTCGCCGACCCTCGTCCCTACCTCACGAACTAAGCGCAAGCGGAGACCGACCATGGAACCGATTACCGTGATTCGATCACGCACGGTCGTCATGCCATTCGACGACATCGACACCGATCAGATCGTGCCGGCGCGCTTTCTGACAACGACCACGCGCGACGGCCTCGGAGAGGCTGCCTTTGCGGACTGGCGCTATGATGAGCAAGGCGCACCGAAGCCGGATTTCGTTCTCAACGACGAGGCCTCGCGCGACTGCCAGGTGCTGGTGGCAGGCAAGAATTTCGGCTGCGGCTCCTCGCGTGAGCATGCGCCCTGGGCACTGCTCGACTACGGCTTCCGCGCCGTGATCAGCACCGAGATCGCCGATATCTTTCGCAGTAACTCACTGAAGAACGGGCTGCTGCCTGTCGTGGTCGATGCCCAGACTCACCGCTGGCTGGTCGAAAACCCAGGTGCGCAGGTGGAAGTCGATCTCGACGGGCTCGAACTGCGCCTGCCCGACGGCCGCGGCATCGGCTTTGTCATCGACCGGTTCTCACGGTACTGCCTGATGAACGGCATCGATCAGCTCGGATTTCTGCTGCAGCAGTCGGATCGTATCGGCGCTTTCGAGAAATCCCGCCCATGGCAGCCCTGATTGCGGTACTGCCGGGCGACGGGATCGGTCCGGAAGTCACAGCAGAGGCTGTACGCGTCCTCAAGGCCGTGGCGCCGCGCCACGATCTTGATCTGGCCTTTTCCGAAGCGCTGATCGGCGGCGCGGCACTGGATGCCGGCAATCCGCCGCTGCCGCCGGATACGGCGGCCATGTGCGAACGCGCCGCCGGCGTACTGCTAGGCGCGGTCGGCGGGCCGAAATGGTCCGATCCCGAGGCAGCACTGCGTCCCGAGCAGGGGCTGCTCGACCTGCGCGCGACGCTCGGCGTTTTCGCCAACCTCCGGCCGGTCAAACCCCACCCGGCGCTGCTGGCAGCCTCACCGATCCGCGCCGAACTGCTCGCCGATGTCGACATCATGGTCGTGCGTGAACTCACCGGCGGCATCTACTTCGGCAGAAAAACGCGCAGCGAAACTCAGGCCACGGACGAGTGTCGCTACACGGTCGCGGAGATCGAACGCATCGTGCACATCGCGGCCAATCTCGCCCGCGCCCGCAGTCGGCGTATCGTCTCGGTGGACAAGGCCAACGTGCTGGAGACCTCGCGGCTCTGGCGGCAGGTGACCACGCGCATCATGGGCGAGGAATATCCGGACATCGCCCTGGAGCACATGCTCGTGGATGCCGCTGCCATGCATCTTCTGAGTCGACCGGCCTCGTTCGATGTACTGCTCACGGAGAACATGTTCGGCGACATTCTCACAGACGAGGCGTCAATGCTCGCCGGCTCGCTGGGCCTGTTGCCCTCAGCCTCGATCGGCGTGGCCGGTCGCGGGCTCTACGAGCCCATTCACGGGTCAGCGCCAGACATCGCCGGGCGGGGCATCGCCAATCCCGCTGCCACCATACTCAGTGCCGCGCTGCTGCTGCGCCATTCACTGGACAACGAGGCAGCAGCCGCGCAGATCGAGCAGGCCGTCTATCGGACGCTGGAGGATGGCGTGCGCACCGCCGATATCGCCGGAGGTGCGGCGGCAGCGACCACGCACGAATTCGGCGATGCGGTGCTGGCGAGGCTGTAGTCCACGTCGCAGAATGCCCCGCACCTGCGCGTCAGTGCTGGCGGCAGCAAGCGTTGAAGCAACGTCAATGTGCCGACGCCCAGCCAGCAGAACCGTCGACTTCTTGGCTACATAACTATTACAAACAATATCTTGTAACTCATTTCTCGATTTGGCATGGTTCTCGCAAGCCCCATGGCATGATTTGCGTGGAGCTCTGACGATGAACGGTACCGAACCCGCCCGGACGCCGGCACTTGGCCTCGTGGCCTTCGATGAAGCCTCAAGACACCGCTCGAGGCCGGTGCGGACACGTCCCACCATCGACGACTACGGGCTGGTGCGCGCGCTGCAGGTCTCGCTCGATCCAGGCACGCTGCTGGGCATTTTCTCGGATATCCTGCGCTATGCCCTGCCTCACGAAGGTTTGAGCTTCGTGCATCCGGAGTTCGCCGCCCATGTGGGTGACGGCGGCTTCTTCACCTGCGACTGGCCACTGCAGGCCGATGGCCATGCCGTAGGGCAGCTGAGGGTCCACAGTTGCGAGGCGCCCGATGCACAGGGCATCGGGCTGTTGACCCGGATCACACCGCTGCTGGCCCAACCCATGAACAACGCGCTGACCTGCGAGCGTCTGCGCCGTCATGCCCGCGAGGACGCGCTGACGGGGCTGCTCAACCGGGCCGCACTAGAGCGCATCCTGCCGCGGGAGATTTCCCTGGCGCATCGGGAAAGCAAGCTGCTGTCCGTGCTGATGATCGACATCGATCACTTCAAGCAGGTCAACGACTGCTGGGGGCATGCCCTGGGCGACCGCGCGCTTGCGCTCACAGCGGAGGTTCTGCGCGAATGCCTGCGTCAGTCGGATCTCGCGTTCCGGTATGGTGGCGAGGAGTTCGTAGCAGCCCTTCCGGATACCGGGCTGTCAGGCGCCTGCCAGGCCGCAGAGCGTATCCTGGAGAGTCTGCGCACACACTCGAGACAGCGCCTGCCGCAGCTGATCACGGCCAGTATCGGTGTTGCCACGATCGAGGCAGGTGGCGCCAATGACAGCGCCGGCCTGCTCCAGCGCGCCGACCGTGGGCTGTATCTTGCAAAGGCACAGGGGCGCGACTGCGTCGTCAGCGCATGAACGAGGCCAGCATCCCATTCAGTGACTCGGTCTCTATCAGGAAGCCGTCATGCCCGGCTGGCGTGTGCAGCACCTCATAGCGTGCCTGCGGCAGGTGCTCGGCGAGCTCGCGTTGCTCGCACGGCGGGTAGAGCACATCGGAGTCCACCGAGACGATCAGCGCCGGCACATCGATACTGGCCAGTACCTCCAGATAATCGCCGCGATCGCGCGCCAGGTCGTGGCTGTCCATGGCCTGGGTCAGGCGCACGTAGGTGTTGGCGTCAAATCGGCGAACCAGCTTCGTGCCCTGGTAGTCCAGGTACGACTCCACGCTGAAGCGTGAATCGCCGGGCTGCAGTGAGCGGCTGAACCGCTGTTCGAAGTTCTCACGGCTGCGGTAGCTGCACATCGCAAACATGCGCGCCACTGCCAGGCCTTTCGCCGGCGGACGACTTGGCGGGTAACGACCCTGCTGCCAGTCAGGGTCGGCATAGATCGCCTGGCGCTGCGCCTCGCTGATGCCGATACACCATGCCGAATGGCGTCCGGACACCCCGATCGGGGCGATCGCACGCACCCGGTGCGGAAAACTCGCCGCCCATTCGAGCACCTGCATGCCGCCCAGCGAGGGGCCAAGCACCAGCGAGAGCTCAGCCACACCAAGGTGGTCCATCAGCCGCGCCTGGAGCTGCACCATATCCCGCACCGTGATGCGTGGAAAACGGCTGCCCCAAGGTGCTGCGTCCTGGGGGTGCGGCTGGATCGGTCCGCTGCTGCCATAGCAGCCGGCCAGCACATTGCTGCAGACGATGAAGTGCCTGCCCGGATCCAGCGCCCTGCCCTCGCCAATGAGCCCTGGCCACCAGTCGTCGGCATCGGCCGAGCCGGTGAGTGCATGGCAGATGAGCACGGCATTGCGGCCATCGGCGGCCAAGGTCCCCCAGGTGCGATAGGCCACCTGCACGCCGGTCAGTTGCTCGCCGCTCTCCAGCGTGAAGGCTTCGGGAAGGCGGAGCACACGGGTATTCGCGGACACGGCGCCCGCGGTGATCACTGCGGCATCCGTCATGTCCGGGCCTGCTGCTCCACATGCGCGAACGCCTGCGCGAAGTCCGCCTTGATGTCCTCGATGTGCTCGATACCCACGGCCACACGCACCATCTCCGGCGTCACACCTGCGGAGCGTTGCTCGGCGTCGGTAAGCTGCTGGTGCGTGGTGCTGGCCGGGTGGATCACCAGGGTCTTGGCATCGCCCACATTCGCCAGGTGGCTGGCAAGCTTGACTGCGTTGATGAATCGCTTGCCGGCTTCGTGGCCACCCTGGATGTCGAAGGTCAGCACTGCACCAAAGCCGTTGTGACAGTATTTCAGTGCGCGCTGATGATGGGGATGATCCTCCAGACCGAGATAGCTCACCCCGGAGACGATCGGCTGCGCTGCCAGCCACCGGGCCAGTGCCAGCGCATTCTCGCAGTGGCGCTGGACACGCAGCGAGAGTGTCTCGAGTCCCTGCAGAAACAGGAAGGAATTGAACGGCGATAGCGCCGGCCCCCAGTCACGCAGACCCTCGACACGCGCCCGGATAATGAAGGCGATGTTGCCGAACGGGCCGTTGGGTCCGAACACTTCTGCGAAGTTGAGGCCATGGTAGCCCGGCGAGGGCGTGTGAAAGCTGCGGAAGCGTTCGCCGAACCAGTCGAACCGTCCGGCATCGACGATCACGCCACCGATGGAAGTGCCATGTCCGCCGATCCACTTGGTCGCGGACTGAACGACGATGTCCGCGCCATGATCGATCGGGCGAATCAGGTAGCCCGCGCAGCCGAAGGTGTTGTCGACGATCAGCGGCAGTCCGTTGTCGTGTGCAAGCTTCGCCAGCGCCTCGAAGTCGGGAATGTTGAAGCCCGGGTTACCCATGGATTCGACGTAGATCGCCCGTGTGCGCCCATCGATGGCGTTGGCAAAGGCCGCCAGATCATCGCCATCGACCAGGCGCACATCGATACCCAGACGCGGAAACTGCACCTTGAACTGGTTGTACGTGCCGCCGTACAGGCTGCTGGAGGAAACGATGTTGTCGCCGGCTTCGGCGAGCGTCGTGATCGCCAGAAACTGCGCAGACTGGCCGCTGGCCGTCGCCAGCGCGGCCACGCCCCCCTCCAGCGCCGCGACGCGCTGCTCGAACACATCCGTGGTGGGATTCATGATCCGGGTGTAGATGTTGCCGAACTCCTGGAGTCCGAACAGCCGGGCGCCATGATCGGCGTCGTTGAATGTGTACGAGGTGGTCTGATGAATCGGCACTGCACGCGAGTTCGTGCCGGGTGCGGGCTGCTGACCGGCATGCACCTGCAGCGTTTCGAAGCGGTATTTCGGTTGATCACTCATGATGCAAGGAGCTCCTTATCAAGCGCGCGATCCAGCGCGGCGCACAGATCAGCGACGAGATCGTCCGCCGCCTCCACACCCAGCGACAGGCGGATCAGCGTATCGGAGATTCCCGCCCGTCGCCGGGCCTCGGGATCCATCGGTGCATGGGTCATCGTTGCGGGATGACACACCAGGCTCTCGACACCGCCCAGGGATTCGGCCAGGGAGAAATGCTGCAGGCCCTCCAGCACGCAGCGCAGCTGCGCCTCCCCACCGGCCATCTCGAAGCTCACCATGCCGCCGAATCCGGCCTGCTGGCGTGCAGCGATGTCATGCCCCGGGTGATCGGCCAGGCCCGGGTAAAAGACACGGGTCACGACCGGGTGAGCCACCAGGGCCTCGGCCACCCGAGAAGCATTCTCCTGATGCTGGCGCATACGCGGAAACAGCGTACGAATTCCACGCAGGGTCATGTAGCTGTCAAACGGGGCACCTGCCACGCCGATCGTGTTGGCCCAGTCGCTGATCTGCGCGTGCACCGCGTCATCGGCCGAAATGACCGCACCGCCGACCACGTCACTGTGGCCATTGAGATACTTGGTGGTCGAGTGGACGACGATGTCGGCACCCAGTTGCAGCGGCTGCTGCAGCGCTGGGGACAGAAACGTGTTGTCAGCCGCGACCAGCGCGCCGATCGCGTGCGCCTGCTCGACGAGTGCGGCGAGATCGACGATGCGCAGCAGCGGGTTGCTCGGTGTTTCCACCCAGACCATGCGCGGTCTCTCCGCCAGCGCAGCCGCAAGCGCTTCAGCGTCCGTCTGATCGATGAATTTGACGCGAAACGCCCCGCGTGCGGCGAGGTTCGCGAACAGTCGGTACGAGCCTCCGTAACAGTCGTGCGGCACGATCAGAAGATCATCTGCGTTGAGCAACAGACACACCAGATGGATCGCTGCCATGCCCGAACTGGTGACCACGCAGCCCCGTCCCTGCTCGAGTTCACACAGCGCGCCAGCGAGTGCATCGCGGGTCGGGTTGCCACTGCGGGTGTAGTCGTACTGACGCTTGTCGGCGAACCCCGCAAACGTGTAGTTGCTCGACAGGAACAAAGGCGGAACGACCGCCCCGTGCTGCTGATCGGACTCCAGTGCCGCGCGTACGGCGCGGGTCTGGGGATTGACTGGTTTCGACATGATGGTGGGGCTCCTCGATAACACTCCAGCCTGAACGACATCGCGGCTCAGGCCATTTCAGGCACATCGAGGTGACTCTGCGGGGAGGGGTTGCGAGAGGTGGCGTCTGCGGTGGCCGCGATCGCGACAGGACACTGCACAGACTCATCTCTCGCAGGCCCATCCCGGAAGAAGGCCGCGCAGGAGTTGGCACCTTGTCGGAGCGCACGCGCCCGATGGTTGCCCCGGCGTCTAAGGGCCTGTCCCTCAGCCGGTCTCGATGAGCTTTGGCCAGTGTATTGCGCACGCGCGCGAGCCGTCAAGCAGGCGCCCGGCGCGTCCGGCGGCTGGTCCCTGCCCCTTGTGCATTGCCGCAAAATAGCTTAGTGTACTAGCACGTTAATACGTTGGTACGTCATGAAAGACCGCCGCAGCCCCTCTCCGCAACGCGACGCGCTGGCCGAACAGGCGCTCTACGAGGCCGTCATGAGCCTGCGCGATACCGAGGAGTGTCGGCGCTTTTTCCGCGACCTGCTGACGCCCGCAGAACTCCAGGCCATGGCCGACCGATGGTCGGTGGTGCCGCTGCTGAATCAGGGGCTGGCGTATCGGCGTATCAACGAACTGACCGGTGTCAGCGTCACCACGGTGGGTCGCATCGCCAGGTTTCTGTCTGCCGGCAACGGCGGCTACGAGATTGCACTTGCGCGCACTCACGACGCGAAGACACAACGGAATACGCCATGACGACCCAGACCACCAACCGAATCAAGATCGCCGTGCAGAAGTCAGGACGCCTGACCGAGCATTCCCTGGACCTGCTCTCGCGCTGTGGTCTCAAATACAGCAAGGGCCGCGACCAGTTGATCTGCTATGGCGAGAACCTGCCCATCGACGTGCTGCTGGTGCGTGATGACGACATTCCCGAACTGGTGCGCGAAGATGTCTGCGACTTGGGGATTGTAGGTGCGAATGTGCTCGAGGAGCGGCGTCTGCAGTATCTCGCCGAGGGTGATGAAGCGCCCTTCTTGGTGGTGCGCGAGCTTGACTTCGGCCACTGCCGTCTGTCGTTTGCGGTACCCGACGACATGGAGTTTGCCGGAGACGCCGATCTTCAGGGACTGCGTATTGCCACCAGTTACCCGCATATCGTGCGCGACTACCTGCGCCGGGCGGGACTCGACGCATCAGTGGTCGAATTCTCCGGCGCGGTGGAAATCGCACCGCGCCTGGGCCGGGCGGATGTCATCTGCGACCTGGTCTCCAGCGGCAACACCCTGCGTGCCAATCACCTGCGCGAGGCGGGCACGATACTCTCGAGTGTCTCGTCGCTGATCCAGACGCCGAAGGCGGTCGCGGCCGAGAAGGCCGACTGGATGGAGCGCATCAAGAAGCGCATCGATGGCGTCATCCAGGTCAGCGAAAGCAAATACATCATGCTTCATGCTCCACGATCGGCGCTCGCGGAGATCACCCGTCTGCTGCCCGGTTCCGAGGCGCCAACCGTGATGCCGCTCGAAGGTCGCGACGACAAGGTGGCCATCCATGCGGTCTGCCGCGAAAATGTCTTCTGGGAAACGCTCGAAGAGCTGAAGCTTGCCGGTGCCAGCTCGATGCTGGTGCTGCCCGTTGAAAAGATGATGTATTGATATGCGAATCTGCAACTGGAAATCACTCGACCCCAGCCAGCGCGACGAGCTGCTGGAACGTCCCGCCAACCGCATCAGTGGCGAACTGCGCCGCCAGGTCGGTGAGATCATCGAGCGGGTGCGATCGCAAGGCGATCTCGCACTGCTGGACTACACCGCGCGTTTCGATGGCGTCACGCTCGATGCGCTCGCGGTGACCGCAGAAGAATTGGAGCGCGCCGAATCGAGCCTGTCAGCGGCACAGCTGGCGGCCATCGACCGCGCGATCGACAATGTCCGGGCCTTCCATGCCGCCCAGCGTCCGGCCGAGATCGACATGGAGACCTCGCCCGGCGTGCGCTGCCAGCGCGTCAACCGGCCGCTGGAGGCGGTCGGTCTATATGTCCCGGCCGGCAGCGCGCCACTGCCCTCCACCGCCATCATGCTGGCCGTCCCGGCAGCGCTGGCTGGCTGCCCCGTGCGCGTGATGTGCACGCCGCCCGATTGCGACGGCAATGCCGATGCTGCGGTGCTGGCCGTGGCCAGGCGCTGTGGCATCGAGCAGGTGTTCAAGGTGGGGGGCGCGCAGGCGGTCGCCGCCATGGCCTATGGCACGGCCACGGTGCCCAAGGTCGACAAGATTTTCGGTCCGGGCAACGCCTGGGTCACTGCGGCCAAGACCGCGGTGGCCGACGATCCTCGCGGCGCCGCGCTGGACATGCCGGCGGGTCCATCAGAGGTGCTCGTCATCGCCGATCAATCGGCGAACCCCGATTTCGTCGCCTCCGATCTGCTGTCGCAGGCAGAGCATGGCCCCGACTCGCAGGTCATCGCACTGATGACCAGCCAGGCAATGGCCGAGCAGGTACGTGCCGCAGTGCTTCGCCAGACGGCACGCCTGAGTCGTCGCGACACCGTGGAGAAGGCGCTCGGCAACAGCGCGCTGATCATACTGGACTCGGTGGCCGAGGCGGTTACGCTGAGCAACCGCTATGCTCCGGAGCACCTGATCATGCACGTCGAATCACCGCGTCGCTGGCTCCCTGAGATTACCCGGGCCGGCTCCGTCTTCCTGGGCCCGTGGACACCCGAATCCATCGGCGATTACTGCAGCGGCACCAATCACGTGCTGCCGACCTACGGCTACGCAAGCACCTACAGCGGCCTGTCGCTGACGAACTTTCTGCGCCAGATGACCGTGCAGGAACTCACAGCGGAAGGCCTGAGCGATCTGGGCCCGGTAGGTCAGCAGCTTGCGCAGCTCGAGGGGCTCGATGCGCATGACGAAGCCATTCGACTGCGTCTGGCCGCCATTCGCGGACGCACCGTCGCATGAGTACCCTGCTTGCCCTGGCACGACCGGAGCTGCGCGATCTGGTTGCCTATCAGCCGGCCCGCTATGAGCCCGAGTGCATTCGCCTGAATGCCAACGAGGCGCCGTGGCGTGCGCCGAACGATGACTCTGCTCGCGGACTGAACATCTATCCGCCACCGCGCCCGTTCGACCTGGGCGAGCGCCTGGCCCACCACTACGGCGTGACACCCGCGGAGCTGCTGGTGACGCGCGGCAGCAGTGAAGGCATCGATCTGCTGATCCGCGCGTTCTGCGTTGCAGGTCAGGAGGCGATCGTGATCTGCCCGCCGACCTTCGGCATGTATCAGGTTTATGCCGCCATCCAGGGAGCCTGTGTCAGGCGCGTGCCTTTGCTTCGTCACCAGGGATTTGCGCTTGACGAACCCGGCCTGCTCGCAGCCCTCGATGCTTCGACGAAACTGGTGTTTCTGTGTTCGCCGAACAATCCCACCGGCAATGAAATGGATCATGCTGTCGTGGAGCAGGTATGCCAGGCCATGCAGGGACGCGGGCTGGTGGTCATCGACGAGGCGTACTTCGACTTCATCGAGGGACCCTCGCTGCTGTCGCTGCGCCGGAAGCACCCACACGCCGTCATCCTGCGCACGCTGTCCAAGGCCCATGGGCTGGCCGGGGCGCGTTGCGGCGCGGTGATCGCCGACCCGGAGGTCATCGACCTGCTGGCACGCATCCTGCCGCCGTATGGCCTGCCCACACCGACCATCGAGGCGGCAATGGCCAGCCTCGAAGGCGACACCATGTCGCTGATGCGCAGCCGCATCGAAGCCTTGCGT